>NZ_CP095855.1:1012500-1350000 GCF_023100805.1 Chitinophaga filiformis | reverse complement strand
ACTTTCGAAATCTTTCTTGAATCTCGGCAGGTTATCGGTGGTCAGCTTATTCAGCCACTCGATATACTCTGTAGCATGCGTTGCATCATCAGAGAAGGCCTGTACATCGGCGATCCAGTCAGGGAACTTCTGTATCACTTCCGCAGATGGACTCTTCAGACGGTTGATACTTCTGTTCAGCATCACCTCTTCCTTATGACGGGCATCTTCTGCCAGTTTGAGGTCCTGCTCCTTGTTTTCGCGGAGTGACTTATAGATGGCGCCGATATTGTCCAGCGTCACGTTGCCTAACAGGTGACTATGCAGCTGCTGGAAGTTCAGCAATTCATCCTTGTCAGCTTCTGTAATATGCTGTAACAGATGCTGCATGGCCTGCTGCTCTTCCTCCATATCTGCAATGTTACGCTGCTCCAGCGCTTCATTCCTGATAAGCATCGCCTGTGCTTCCTGGTTATCTTCCTTCTGCCGTTCGATATCCAGCAATTGTTGTTTCAGTGCATCCAGTTCCTGGTTTTCATCTGTCAATGCACCTATCTGCTCCTGCGCCTTACGGATGCTTTTCTGGATCTTCGCAACATTGATCTCGTCAAACCCTTTGTGTTCTTTCAGGCGTCCTATTGCATAGAATTGCTTTTGCAAACGACCAGACCTTGACTTACAGGTCTGCAGGATCTCATTCGATGAGATGATCGCCTCATTCAGTTTATTTCTTTTGGATATCAGCGCATCTTTCTTACGCTCGTTGTTCCAGCCCATCACATAACGGGAAGCATCATTACTGCCGCTCCTGTCATCCTTTTCGTGCCTGTCGCGGTTCTTGATCAGGCCCTCCACCGTAATCGCCATTTCATGACGTTGCAGTGCTTTCTCATCATTCACACATACGTAGCTGAACTGCTGGATGATCTGCTGTTGAACCCAGGGACTTAATTTATGATCGGGATGGAAATCAAGTTTGTGATATACTGTATCATCCTCAGGATACAGCGTCAATGCAGACTCCTTGATCTGATAATAGATCAGGCGCGTACGCAGGTTGTTATTGTTTACGTAAGACGTTACCTTCTTGTAATGTTTCTCCGGCACCAGCAAACGCAGTGAGAAGGAATGCAGTAATTTTTCCAGCGCAGGTTGCCATTCAATCTCCTCTGCTTTTACCTGGATCAGCTCCCCGGCAAATAATATCTCACCGACATCAATCTTCAGGTTGTTACAGATCTCTTTGCGTAGTGCTACCAGATGGGAAGGAATGTTATTGCGTGATTGGTGCAACATCTCTATCTCCTTCTCCAGGGTTTCTTTTTCACTCTCTGCACGTTCTTTTACTCTTTTGGCACTGTATTCGTCCTCCTCGTTGAGACGCTGTTCTGTTTCCAGTTTCAGGGAGCTACGATGCACTTCCTTCAATATCCGCTGATAGGTTGCTTCATCGTTCATGTCATTTTCCTTCAGGTGCAAAGTGTCGCACCAGGCGGAAAATTCTTTCAGGTTCTCTTCTGTTTCTACGCGCTTTTTCTCCAGGTCCTGGATCTCTTTCTCCAGTTGCTGCAGGCGTTGTCCGGCCTTATTCTGTTCCAGCAGGTTCAGGGTAGTACGTTCCTGTTCCAGCAAGTCGGCCATATTGATCTTTGCTTCCTCTATTTTTTTAAGAAGGCTCTGCACTTCCTGCCTGCGTTCAAACAAGGCCTGGGTCAGGAGTTGATTCCGCGTAAAGCTGTTCCAGATGGTAGCGGTGTTCAGCTCCTGTTTCAGCTGGGTGATAGTGGTCTGATAAGAAGAGAAGTTCTCATAATGTTCCTTAACAGGCTCCAGCAGGCGGATCTGCTCCTCTGCTTTTTCTATATTACGCTGGGCATCCAGCAGGGTTGTCAGGTGTTTCTTCAATTCCTGGAACTGTTCTTCCATATTGCGCGGTTCCAGCATATTGGTGCGGATGAAGTCATCCAGGTTACCCAATACCTTGATACCTACCGTCTGGTTGAACAGCTGTAATGCCTGTATACTTTGCATACCCAGGGCATCCACCATGCGTTGTGCATATTTGCTGGCAGCGTCGAACCATTCTACCTGCCGGCGACCGCCCTTGTTGTACAACTGGTCAATGCGACGTCTCCAGTTACCACCCAGGTCAAAGGGGCTGAAGTCGTCAGCGATATGCATCGCGCGGTGGGCCACACCGAAGATCTTACGCATATCTCCGTTCACAAAGTACCTCACCTGAAAGAGTGTCACTGCCTGGTCAGCTTCATTTGCAAAGTTGGCCAGCAGGATGCTGTAAGCCTCTTCCTTGTTCTCTCTCAGGTAAAGGGTTTTAGTTATGCCGGTCGCTTCGTTATTGACCATGCCATATCCACCCATTACATATGAATCCTCAGTTCTGTCGCCCTTCTTTTCACTACCACTACTCTGATTATAGAAACGGTATTTCTTTTCCGGTACCATCAACGTGAGCAGCGCATCAATGAAAGTGGTCTTACCGCTACCATTTGCACCTGTCAGCAGGCTGGTCTCACCATTAGGTTTGATACTATGTATATGTTCATCAAATGTACCCCAGTTGAATACCTCCAGGTATTGCAGGCGGAATCCACTTTTCTGATTATCAGTACTAAAAACGTTTAACTGCATTGTGCTAATAAAAGGTTTTTACAGGTATATTATTCAGCGGCTACAACGCCTCCGGCATGTGCCATCAGCTGCTGCTGAAAATTCTCCAGCGCTTCACTGTCCACTTTTGCTTTGATGATCTTTCTGATCCTGAATTTCTGTTCGTCTATTACTTCGTGGTTTTCCATTTTATGAAGGAACCCGCTTTCTTCTACTTTATCTATTAACCTGTCTATTTCTTTGAGAAATTTGATACGGCTGGCGCCTTCCTTGAAGAAAAGCTCCGCATATTCTTTTATTTCCCGACGTTTCTTGATGAGCTCCCGGGAAGCTGATTCGCTGATCTCGAATTCAGCCATCATTTCCCGCAGTAATACGAGCATGATACTTTCCTCGTAGCTGAAAGAACGTCTTTGTGTCCAGCTAACGTATGCTTCGTCATCTTCCGAAAGTGCATGTTTCACAAAAGCGTAGCCATCCTGTTCATCCAGTACGAGGAGCAACCCCAGTTGTTGCAGGAAGCCGGTCAGTTCAACCTTGTATTGCAGTAATTTTTCCCAGGCGCCTTTCTCCACGTATTCCACCGGGCCTTTCAGCAGCTTTACCACTACTGATGCATAAGGTAATATTTTCGATGTGCTCATAATAAATCCGCTCTGTTATTTACCAAATAATAAATAGGGAACTTCTACAAATTTTGTCTGCTCCGCATTTAGCGGGATCAGTTCTGTCGTATTTTTCACGATATATGCACGGCTGGATTTCTCACGCAGGAAATCATAATAACTGATGATCTCTGCCAGGCCATTCTCCAGGGGGGAATGTTCCAGCACTTCTTTCAACGTAGCCGTCTGCTTATCTTTCAATGCATGCTCCACTTTCTCCCATAGCTGTTTACGGTTGATAAAGGATGTATTCAGTAACCTGCTGAACCTTGTGATATCCTCTATCTGTTCGGTGGCATTGGCCGGCTGTTTCACTTCTACAGTTGTCCTCTTTTGTTCCAGCGCCAGTTTCTTTTCCATTACCATCCTGATGCCCACACTATCATCCAAGGTTATGCCACAATCAATATTGTCATCTTCCTCTATCAGGTCGAAGACAAATTCCTTGATGTTGTTGATCTGCTTGCGCAGGCGTCTATGCCTGGCTATTTCTTTCTCAGATATAATGCGGCTGAGCTTTTCGGCCATTTTATCGTTGGCGTCATATACGGTTTTTCCCTGCTGTAGCAGCATGGACTTGATATTCTGCAGGAACTGTTCATCGCCGCCAATCTTTCTTTCCGCCATGGTATGCAGCAGCTGGTCTGTGAGCTGTCGCCATTCTTCCTGGCCTGCCCGGGAGATCAGGAAGTCCCAGAAAGCATAGAAACTCTTTCCCTGGTTACTATTGCGCAGGGAGTCGTACGCTTCAAAGGCAAACCCTATAATGGCACCTTTGCTCTGCTCTGCCTTTGTGTGCTGCTCTACGATGGTACGATGAATGGCCTTGAAATTGTCTTCCACCTCTCTGAAATCGCTGATCAATTCGTAACACAGGCGTGTAAACAGTTCCAGTCGCTCTTCCACCTGGGCATTGTTGTACCTGTCCGGCACGATACCCAGTTCCAGGGCTTTGATCTCCTTATCGATATCAGCCCGTTTGTTTTTCAGTATTTCAAGTTTCTTGGCCCTGTCGTCTTCTGTATTCTCTACAATATCCCGTAAGGAATTGAATAACAGCTTAAAACGGCTTTCCGTTCCTACGTGCTGGCGTAGTTGTAAGGTCTGCATCCACTGGAATACCTTCTCGGTGTAGGCGCTGAGCTGGTACTGGGTATTTCCTTCTGCATCCGGGAGGTCCTGCAGTAGCCTTTTCTGTACCCAGTTCAGGATATATTTACGGCTGCGGGTTTCCTCATCTTCTCCAAAGTTGATCTTTGCTTCTTCCAGGTCTTCAGTTCCATCATCCTGTTGGCTCAGGGTCTCGGCCAGCAGGCGTACCAGCTGGACCTCAGAAATAGAAAATCTGTTCTCCTCTTTAAAAACACCATATAAGAAGGGTAAGATCCAGTGCGTATTACGCAGCCGCAACATCTGTATAGCTGGCGAGGTGGATATTAACCAATATAGATCGTCTTTATTCATAAAAATCCCCAAAGGCCTGTAAGTTGGAGAAAAAAAATGGATTTGAGAACGGATGTGGATAATGGAAAGTCGTAATTTGGCGTATCCGCTGACTATGAAATCATTACTTGCCGCCTGTTTACTGCTATCCGGACTTCAAATAACCGCGTTCTCCCAGTCCCGGTGTACTACTTATTATAGTGTTACCGAGGTTCCTCCTGCATATCCTGGTGGAGATGAGGGCATTATGAAGTATGGGATCAGGAAAATCATCCCACTGATATCTGCCTATTATAAGAAGGTACACGAATATCCGATAACGAGTTTCCGGGGAGCAACACTTTATATCAATCGACAGGGCATTGTAACGAATGTTGTTATTACGGACGACCGGATCCCAGCCAGCCTGCGGAATGTGCTTTGCAACGAGTTCATGAAAATGAGGGGTTGGAAACCTGCAAGACAGCATGGGCAAGCTGTCTGTGCCACATATCTGTATACTATCACGTGCATGACATGGCAGGACGATGATTAGAGACAAGAACAATTCCTATTTTACATTGTTGATACAAATCAAAAAAGACCTGAAAACCATTTCACGTAACTTAAACCTACACACATGAAAGCATTAAAGAAGATCCTGCTTGTTATCGTCGTACTAGTCGCTATTGTATTGATACTCGCTGCTTTTACTAAAAAGCGCTATGGTGTTGAACGGGAAATTGTGATCAATAAACCAAAACAGGAGGTTTTTGATTACATCAAACTCCTGAAAAACCAGGACAACTACAGCAAATGGGCCATGATGGACCCGGCAATGAAAAAGACCTACACAGGTACAGATGGCACTGTTGGTTTTATTTCCGCCTGGGACAGCGAGAAAAAAGATGTAGGTAAAGGCGAACAGGAAATCAAAAAAATCAATGAAGGCGAAAGGGTTGACTTTGAATTACGATTCATTAAGCCCTTTGAATCTACCGAACAGGCTTATATGCAGACCGAAGCCGTTTCTCCCACAACAACCAAGGTAAGATGGGGTTTCGACGGGCATATGAATTATCCCATGAACCTGATGTTGTTGTTCATGGATTTTGAGAAAATGATCGGAGATGATCTGCAGACGGGGCTTAACAACCTGAAATCGAATTTAGAGAAGTAATTTGACGGACTGAATAGGGGCGCTGATGATATTAAAGTATCATCAGTGCCTTTTTTATTGCAATACAGACGAGACCGCCCCAACCAGGCTGTTTTCTATGCAAATATGAATAATATCAATACTTTTACGCCGCTGAACCGGATAACGGCTTTCTAAACAGTATTTTTCTTATTCTATTTCTATGTCTGGCGAAATAAAACAGCTTCCTCTTGTATCGATAGTGATGGCAACCTATAATGGCGCGAAATTCCTGGAAGCACAAATGGATTCGCTGCTCGCGCAGACCTATCCCAATATCGAAATTGTAGCAGTTGATGACTGCAGTAAGGACAATACTTTTGAGCTCCTGGAACGATATGCGGCACAGCATAGTCATATCCGTGTATTCCGCAATACCTCCAACCTTGGTTATACGAGGAACTTTGAAAAAGCGGTCAGCCTGGCCACAGGAAAGTTCATTTCCTTTTCCGACCAGGACGACATATGGGCGCCCGAAAAAACAGCAGTGTTAATGAATGCCATAGGAGATCATCCTATGATCTACAGCGATTCACAGCTGGTTTCAGAAGACCTTCAGCCCCTGTGGAAACATTCCGATCTTAAGCACCAGACGCCCTTTGATAGTTGTCTTTATTTCGCCACTGACAATTGTGTAGCAGGCCATTCCCTTGTCATGAAAAGGGCTATCGCAGTTGCAGCCATGCCATATCCCAAAGAGGCAGCTTATGACCTCTGGCTGCCATTCTTTGCTACACTCTATGGCGAGGTACAATACATCAATACTGCGTTTGTACAATGGAGGCAGCATCACTCCAATATTACCGGCAAAAAATTTGACCTGAAAGCAAAGCTGCAGGATACGAGGACAATATTCCGCCTGTTCCGCGATGCATGCCCGGCGGCATTGGAAAAGGAAAGAAAGATCTTCCAGGAGCTGTATGATAGCTATGAAAGTTATTCTCTTCCGAACAACTTCAAACGCATGCGATTATTCTTCAAACACCAGCGTTATTTCCTGGGAATGAAGAAACGCAATGCATTCAGAAAGTTCCTTTTTTGTGTGAAGATGTTTTTTAAAATGAGGCCACACGCGTAGTTGCAGGAGGATGTACAGCATGTTGGGTTTAGAGGCAAAAAGAAAGTAAGCAAAGAAATAGATTCAAGACACCATATAAGCAAACAGCCAGTTCCGGAAATCGAAACTGGCTGTTTTTGTAGCCTCGACAGGAATCGAACCTGTATCTGGAGCTTCGGAAACTCTTATACTATCCATTGTACTACGAGGCCGGAAGCCATCCTGTTCACCAGGAAAGGAAGGCAAAACTAATGTATTTAGCGATCAATTACAAAAGCCCCTCTACTTATTTTCAATCACATATTCAGGTTGCTCTTGAATATCTTCACGGCAATGGCCAGCAGGATCACGCCAAAGAACTTACGTACTACCATTAGTCCCGCTTTACCCAGGATGCGTTCTATCCAGCTCAGAGAGCGCAATACAACATAGATGATCACCAGGTTCAGAAGGATGCCCGCCAGGATATTCGTTTCCTCGTAGTTGGCTTTGAGCGACATAATGGTGGTCAGGGTACCTGAACCGGCTATCAGCGGGAATGCGATTGGTATCAGGCTGCCTGTCTTAGTATCTTTCTCACTTTTGAAAAACTCCACCCCCAGGATCATTTCCAGACCTATCACGAAGATCACAATTGAACCAGCCACCGCAAAGGAGTGAACATCCACGCTCAGCAGGTTCAGGAATGGCTCTCCGACAAGCAGGAACAGGATCATCAGGAAGCCTGAGGCAATGGTAGCCTTTCCTGAGTCGATATGGCCCAGCTTTTCCTTCAGGGAGATCAGTACGGGAATAGACCCTACAATATCAATAACAGCGAAAAGAGTGAAGGTAATAGCCAGAATCTGGTCAAAACTGAACAAACCGAACATAGGATGACTGTGTTTTGGACAAAAATAAGGTTTAATTGATTATTACATATTTTAATATTGTATCATAGATACAAATAATTAAGGCAATAAAAAAGGCGCCCTGCTTGTAACAGGACGCCTTTCTCATATAAGCAGGTCCATCAACCGGGCATGCGGGAGATGTATTTATCCATTTCTTTTATCTGGCTTACTATCTGCGCGGTGGTAGGCTTTTGTGCCTTCGCCCTGCGGAAGTAATCTTTTGCCGTTTTGAAGTCCCTGCGGCTCATCGCAATGGAAGCGAGTGTCAGCAGTGCGGCAGCAGTGTTTTCTTTGTCAGGCAGCCCCATTCTAACCGCTTTCTTCAGGTTCTGGTCGGCTTCCTTCATATCGTTTTTCTGGTAAGCGATGGTACCCAGCTGAAAGTATTGCATGCCTTCGTATTCCTTCATCGGACTACCGGATTTGATACTCTGACGGATAGTTGCTTCCGCTTTATCCAGGTCTTTATTGTACATCGCCATATTACTCTGCATGAAATAGTAAACAGAGCGGATCGGTTTATACAGCAGTTTAGGGAAAGCGATCTTGTTCATCATTCCCATCGCCTTTTCAATATCACCAGCTTCCACCGCTTCCTGTACCAGCCTCATAGGGCCGAACATGAAATGTGTAACAAGGCAAACCACGCCGATCAGGAGGAGAATAGTAGCTTCCCACCAACCGACAGTAATACCCAGTGCAACACCACCTAACAGGAAGATAATACCCAATGGCAGACGATATAGAATAAAAAAGTTAAATGCTTTCATTTGTTAGTCTTGTTTTAAAGTCTGGTGGAACCCCTTACAAAGTTGCACGTTTTATAGCTCATTTCTTATAAGAGGCGCAAAGATAAATAAAAAAAGGTGTGAGGAAACGGGGAGATTCCCGTACCTTTGAATCATCAGATGATATGATGATTAACTTATGACGTCTATTAAGAGAAACAGCCTGGCCGACGAAGTGGCCCAGCGCTTACAGGAGCAGATATCTCTGGGGGTCTATAAACCGGGCGAGAAATTACCCACAGAGCCGGCTTTAATGCAAACCTATGGCGTGGGCCGGTCGTCCATACGGGAGGCGGTACGCATTCTGGCCAACAGTGGTGTATTACGTGTTCAACAGGGACTGGGCACCTTCGTGGAGGCCAGTACTGGTATTGAAGAACCATTCCCCCAACGGATAAAGCGGGCTGCAGTGGACGACCTGGACGAAGTACGGCAGCTGCTGGAGATGAAGATAGCCCAAAAGGCCGCGTTCAACAGAACGGCGGAGGATATTGAAAAGATGGAGGCTTATCTGAAAAAGAGAAAGGAAGCGGGTATTGCAGATGATACAGCCGGCGCCATTGAGGCTGATATCAGCTTCCACGTAACCATCGCGGAAGCATCCGGCAACAGCATCCTCACCGACCTCTATAAAACAGTGGCGCATCACCTGAAAAATCACTTTATAACGCAGTTCAAAAATGCTGAGAGCTTTAGAGAAACCCAGCATTTGCATAAGCATCTTTTAAACGCCATCATTGCCAGGGATGCCCAGAAAGCATGGCAATGGGCCCAACGTATTACCCAACATAATAACGACGAGCCAGCAAAGTAAATATCATGGAAAAAACATTACAGGAAACCGCAAAAGCGCAGGCACAGCAGGCCGCGCAGAATACAGTATTCTCTATTCTGGTGGCACTTAGCTTCTCCCATCTGATCAATGACACCATACAGTCACTGATACCCGCTATCTATCCCATCGTTAAAGATTCCCTCCGGCTTTCTTTCAGCCAGATAGGGCTGATCACGCTCACCTATCAGCTAACGGCCTCTCTGCTGCAACCACTGGTAGGATATTACACAGACAAGAACCCAAAGCCCTATTCGCTTGCCATTGGTATGGGCTTCACCCTATTGGGACTGATCAGTCTTTCCCAGGCACACCACTTTTACCTGGTACTCCTGTCTGTAGCACTGGTCGGTGTCGGTTCTTCCATCTTCCATCCCGAGGCTTCACGCCTGGCCTATATGGCTTCCGGTGGAAAACATGGTATGGCGCAATCACTTTTCCAGTTGGGAGGAAACGCCGGCAGCTCACTGGGGCCATTGCTCGCAGCGATGATCATTGTACCAAAAGGACAATCCAGCATCAGCTGGTTCTCGCTGGCAGCTTTGCTCGCCATTGTAGTGATGATCAATATCGGATCGTGGTACAAGAAGAATACACATCGCATCCGTAGTAAGGCGAAAGGTGCAGATACCTCAACATACGTACAGTTGCCCAGAGGCAAAGTCGTTTTTGCATTGGGCATATTGCTGGTACTGATCTTTTCGAAATACTTCTACATGGCCAGTATGACCAGCTATTACACATTCTATCTCATGGATAAATTCCATGTATCTGTACAGAGTGCGCAGGTTTATCTTTTCATTTTCCTGTTTGCCATTGCAGCAGGTACTTTTATCGGCGGCCCCGTGGGTGACCGCATCGGCCGCAAATACGTGATCTGGATATCTATACTTGGTGTAGCGCCTTTCTCGCTTTTATTACCACATGCTAACCTGTTCTGGACATCCGTACTTAGTGTATTTATTGGCGTGATCCTTTCATCCGCATTCTCTGCCATTCTTGTTTATGCACAGGAACTGGTACCCGGTAAAGTGGGCATGATCGCCGGATTGTTCTTCGGACTTGCATTTGGTATGGGTGGTGTCGGTTCTGCATTGCTGGGAGAACTGGCTGACAGGACCAGCATTGCTTATGTATTTGACGTATGCGCTTACCTGCCACTGATAGGCTTGCTTACGGGTCTGCTTCCGGATGTAGAGCATAAGGTCAAATAGAAATAAAGTGTTGAAGTTGCCGCGCTGCTGCGATAATGCTATGTGGCACACACAGTTAATAAAATAAAACCAGCTCACCGGTCCCTGTTTGCAAAAGGTATTTTTGTCACCAGGGACTGGTGAGTGCATTATTAGACAAAACGCTCTGGGTTTCATCAATTAAATAACCATTAAGACACAATCTTTAGTATATGCAATGAAGTTTAACCAATAAGTTTATATGTGATTCGTGGAATGCCGGGAAAATGATTTTTGTATCGCGTTATGCAGTCTGTCCATCAGGTCGTTAACCAAAATTATGTCGTGCTGCTGAAATAACATTGCAGTTCCAGGCTGGACAATGTTTTTACCTCTTTTTTATTGCCACCCTTCCGTCCACTGGTACTATTCAGGAAAAATTGCTACATTTAGTCGGGGCTTAAATCTTATACATATGGAAACAAATTCTCAACGCGACGAAAGACTCTGGAAAATCGCCCAGTCTAGGGCGAGATTCAAAACTTCGCTCATCATCTACCTCGTTATGAACGCCTTTTTCTGGGCGCTCTGGCTAGCCACAGGAGCCTATCGATATGGCGGCACACCATGGCCCGTATGGCCTGGAATTGGCTGGGGACTTGGGCTGGCATTCCAGTACTTTAATGCCTGGCATCGCGATCCGATGGGAGATGCAGTAAAAGAATATGAAAAATTGCAGGAGGAAAAGCAACGCAGAGGCTTATAAAACTCCACCACCTTTATAAATTCCGTTACCTTAACAAGGTACTTCACGTAAGCAGATCAATATGGAGCAGCCACGCAGATTATTTGATGTCATTGCGCACCAGCTAAAGAATTATCCCAAGTCAGACATGCTGGTAGGAAAAGAAAACAATGTCTGGAAAAAGTACAGTACACAGGCGGTAGCCGATCTTACACTGCGTTTTAGTGCAGGGCTGCTGCAACTTGGCATAGGCAAGGGAGATACAACTCCCGAGGGCTCTGACAAGATTGCGATAGTATCTCCCAACCGTCCTGAATGGATGCTGACAGACCTTGCCTGCCAACAAGCCGGCGCTGTCCTGGCGCCATTATACCCGACCATCAGTGAGCATGAAACGGAGTTCATCCTGAACGATTCAGGCGCTTCTATCCTGTTTGTGAGCGGACAGGATATATTTGATAAGATCGCCCCCATACGTCATAAACTATCTCATCTGAAAGAGATCTTCTCTTTTACCAAAATAGCAGGTTGCCGCCATTGGATGGAAATCCCTGATATGGCAAAACCAGAAGATATCGAAAGGATAAAAACTATCAGGGAGAAAATAGATCCTGAACAACTGGCTACCATCATCTATACTTCAGGTACGACGGGTACCCCTAAAGGAGTAATGCTGAATCACAGGAATATCATGAGCAATGTGATGGCATGTATCCCTTATCTGCCCGTAAGCCAGGAGGCCAGGGCGCTTAGTTTCCTACCCCTCAATCACGTTTTCGAACGCATGGTAACCTACGTATACCTTACTGCAGGAGTGCCTATTTACTATGCTGAAAGCATGGATACCATCGCCGACAACCTGCGGGAGGTCAAGCCAAGCATCTTTACCACCGTACCGCGACTACTCGAAAAAGTATATGAAAAGATCATGGCCAAAGGGCTGGAATTAAAGGGTATCAAACGTGCCCTGTTTTTCTGGTCAGTTGAACTGGGTAAGAAATATGAGATCAATAAATCGATGGGCTGGTGGTATAATCTCCAGTTGTCCATCGCCAATAAACTTGTATTCAAGAAATGGCGGGAAGCCCTGGGAGGCAATATTGACGCTGTCGTTGTCGGCTCTGCCGCCTGCCAGGTAAGATTGCTGAAAATATTCACCGCTGCCAACATTCCCATTCTGGAGGGCTACGGACTTACCGAAACATCACCCGTGATCAGTGTGAATCGTGTGGATGTAAAAGACCGTATGTTTGGTACAGTAGGCCCGCTCATCAGCAATGTGGAAGTTAAGATAGCTGAAGATGGAGAGATCCTTTGCAAAGGCCCCAATATCACACTGGGCTATTACAAACGCCCTGATCTGACTGCCGACGCCATTACAAACGACTGGTTCCATACCGGCGATATCGGCGTACTTGTCAACAACAAGTTCCTGAAGATCACAGACCGTAAAAAGGAGCTCTTTAAGACCTCGGGAGGCAAATTTGTAGCTCCCCAGCCTATAGAGAATAAATTCAAGGAATCGCCCTTCATTGAGCAGATTATGGTGGTAGGTGAGGGACGTAAGTTCACCGGCGCCCTGATTGTCCCTTCTTTTACTAACCTGGAAAGCTGGGCAGCTAAAAAAGGACTCCATACCTCTTCTCACGAGGAACTGCTACAAAACACTGATATTCAACAACTTTACCAACAGGTAGTTGAAAAATATAACCAGTATTTCAGTCACATAGAGCAGATCAAGAAGTTTGAACTGCTACCAAGGGAATGGACGATCGCCAATGGAGAGCTCTCCCCTACCCTTAAAGTAAAGCGGAAAGTGATCACCCAGAAATACGAACAACAGATTGAGAAAATCTATAATAGCACTGTGAGCGGGCAAATTTTGAGCTAAGTGCTCGAAATATGTAAAAAACGTTTACTTTTGCACTCCACTTTAGGGTTTATACCCTATGGCCCGGTAGTTCAATGGATAGAATAGAAGTTTCCTAAACTTTAGATACAAGTTCGATTCTTGTCCGGGCTACAAAGAAAAGTCAGCAGCGATGCTGGCTTTTTTCGTTTTTAACCCATCCTTACAAATAAATGATTCTCCCGAAAACAAAATACTATTCCCTGGCGCCGCCGACTACACACTTCATCACTTAAACAAATCTGCCGCCACCACTTCACCTTGTATGATATCCCGGTAATAGTCATTTTTCCTTACACCATAAGCTCCTATACACTGCAATTAATTCTGCCTCTCCGGATTCCATTCTTCCGGAGAGTATCTTTTACTCTTCAATACGCCCTACCAGCATAAAAAACCCTTTTATACTCAGCCCAAAGTCGTCGTTTTTTCGAGTTTTGGCTGATTATAATATTTTATAACCAGCCAAAACTCTTCAAGTTGCCTTACGGACAAGTATACCATGTGAACCCAAGATCATGCTGTATAAGCCCAATATAATTTACCTTTACTCACCATGAGCACGCAATCATTCAAACTAGAGATATCTCCCGCTATAGGCACAGTTACTGCCAAATACATTGCTCCGGCTAAGCCTGAATGCATATTCACCCTGGCGCATGGCGCAGGCGCAGGTATGGATCATATCTTCATGGAAACGCTGGCCGACGCTCTTGCCAAAGCAGGCATCGCCACCTTGAGATTTAACTTTCCGTTTGCTGAAAATAAAAAAGGCAGGCCTGATTCTCCTGCCGTTGCGCACGCAACAATAGAGGCCGCTATTAATAAAGCGCGTGAATTAGCACCCAAACTTCCCTTATTTGCTGCTGGTAAATCTTTCGGAGGAAGAATGAGCTCACAATACCTGGCGGCCCATCCGGATAGTCCGGTCAACGGTATTGTGTTCTATGGCTTTCCGCTTCATCCGGCAGGTAAACCATCTATTGAACGGGCCGATCATCTGAAGCAAATAAAAGTACCCATGCTCTTTCTACAAGGCTCGAAAGATACACTGGCTACCTGGGATCTAATTGAAGACGTGTGTGGTTCTCTGAAAAAGGCAACCCTGGTTAAACTTGAAGGCGCAGATCATTCATTTAAAGCAGGTAAAAAGGATGTGATGTCATTACTGGTGGATGAAACAAGGAAATGGGTAGAGAAAAAGCTATAATCAATTGTAAAGTGTATTCTTAAATCGCTTCGCTAATAATCCCGTTGCTTTCGAAGGATCTATATCTGCTACGATTACTCCGGTCCTGCCATAAGCCTCATGTATGATGCAGCTTCCGTCAGGTGCTATGACCGAAGACGCAGCATCAGGATATCGTGATGCATAATTCGAGCTAGCCATATAAATGGTATTTTCCATTGCCCGTAGCATGATCGCTTTTTCATAGTAAGGATTCTCCTTGCTACCCCACTCTTTAGGCAGCACACCTTCCGTATTACTTCCTCCAAAGTGAGGAAGAAATACAATCCTGGCTTCCCGCTGTGCCGACCACCTCACAGATTCAGGATATCGGAATCCTTCATGGCAAATAGTAATGCCAAACTTCACACCATTGATCTCAAAGAGTTGCCGCTCTGTACCTGCTTCCCATATATTATCCTCAGTAGGATCTAACTGATTTTTAGATTGGAAGCCTAACACTTCTCCACTGGCGGCAACTACAAAGGCGACATTCAATAATTTCCCCTCGTGATGCCAGTCCATTGGAACAATAATAGCTATTTCATTTTCTGATGCAATGGCACACACTTTATCCAATGCCGCCTGTAACTTCTCTTGTGTACGATCCTCAGCTTCATATCCCATACCCGGATAACCTGGAAGATATGATTCAGGGAAACAGATAATTTCTGCCTGTGCTGCGGCTGCGTCTTTTACCAATTTTTCAAGCCAGTATAATCCGTCATTGATGGATGTTGGAAAGGGAGGGGAAGCTAAAGCAATTTTCATATGCAGGGCTTTGTAAGATAAGATGCAAAGTTAAGTTTATTGACTAAATATTGCTGCCTACATCATTGCAGTAACATGTACGGCACAACATCCTGATATTGTATATACCTCTACTACTCCCCTCCGTCCCCTTATTGGCCCAACAGCTCTTTATACACCCCTCTGTCAATAGTTATACCCAGGCGTTTTAACATCTCCGGCATATCAAATCCCTCCTTCTTATATGCTGCCTGCACCGTCTCCCTGGCCTGCTCGAATACAGCCTTATTGGTCCATACAGCCGTTGTCACAAAAACCAGTTTACCATCAGCATCAGTATAAGAATAAGCAGCATCTTTAATGAAACCAGGCAGTGTTTTAATAAGATCACGGTTGATCTTCACCCGCTCAAGAAACTCATTTACAGCCGTAGCGGGAACTGTGAATTTGTCAATAAAAACGATGTTGTCCGGATTGCCATTAATATCACGGGGTAGTACGCCCAGTTCCTGTAAAAAGCCTAATCTATCAGTCAGTGTTTCACTATGAATAACCTTGCCATCCTTCAGCTCATATGCCACTATACCATTACTCGCCACTCTTCTTCCCGTAGCCGGGATATGCTGGAATGTACCACGGTGTGTACCCTGAAATTGCTGAAATACTACCACCTTATTACCTTCAGCAACTACATCTTTCACCTTCCACTGCGCGTCGGGAAAAGCGTTTGTCAATCCCGTAACTACCTGTTTAAAATCAGGGCCGTCATAAGCGGCAGATATCAGTTCAGGTATTAAGGCCAGATTTCTTTTGTTCATTGCTTCCTCATAGAGTTTCCTGATTACTTCCTTGTTCTGCATATTAACCTCCTTTTTGTCTGTAACCTGGGCATTGGTTATCTGTGATAATAACATCGCTGCGGCCAGGTATAGTAAACTTTTCATTGATTTTGTTTTTACAAAGCTACCTGGGGCGGCGTTGCAGGAATTGTAAAAAATCATTGATTTAAGGATGATATGCATGACCATCAGAGCTAAGGCGTATGCACGGCTTGATTGAGGACACACTGTTGGGAAGGCTCCTAATGTGGTTTTCAGAAATGTTCCCCTGACTGCATTTCCCGGACCAGGGAAGTGCAACCGTAATCGCGTAAAAAAGGGGCTTAAAATAGCCCCTTTAAAAATATATTATTTCTTAAAACGTCATATCCAGCATTTCCCGACAGAATAAGTACATGCATCGCCTGCTATCAGCACACGTTCTCCATTATCTGTACAATAGAGCGTTCCTACCCTTTCAGACAACTGCATGGCAGTTAATTCCTTTTTCTGTAAACGTTCACTCCAATAGGGGATCAATGAACAATGAGCAGATCCGGTTACAGGGTCTTCCAATATGGAAGCCTGAGGTGTAAAAAAGCGGGAAACGAAATCACAGTCATTCCCTTGTGCAGTAATAATAACACCTCCGGGGTCCAGGTTGATCTGATCCAGGACCTGCCTGTTGATACGGATATCCCGGATGTCACTTTCTGCACCATACACCAGCACATAGTCCCTTGCCTTTAATACAGCCAGGGGTTGCCGGTCCAGCGCCTTGCTGATGGTATCCGGCAGAGAGACCGCCACCGGCTTCCGGGCAGGGAAATCCAGCACGTAGCGATCATCTTTAAAACTCACTTCAAGCGGTCCGCTGGCAGAGCTAAACGATATTTTGTCCTTCTTATAGCCAAGGAATGTTTTTATCACATGTGCTGTTGCCAGGGTAGCATGTCCACAAAGGTCCATTTCTATTTCAGGGGTGAACCAGCGCAGGGCAAAGCCATCCCCTTCAGGAATGAAAAAGGCCGTCTCAGCTACCGCATTTTCTTTTGCAAGCAATAATAATTGCCTGTCAGGCAACCAGGTTTCCAGGGGAACAACACAGGCCGGATTACCGCCAAAAACATGATTTGTGAATGCATCTACCTGGTACAAGTTAAGCTCGGTCATATCTATTGTGTCTTAAACAGAGAAAGCCAGCAATATGCTGACTTTCTCAATAAATTTTAACTGATCAGTTATTCTTCCTCTTCATCATCATATTCATCTTCTTCCAGCCACTCAAGATAGGAATAGTACCATTCTTCCAGCTGGTCGAGCAGTTCTTCTTTCTTACCGGGAGCATTCTTGAAGAACTCATCCACATTATCAAACTCTGCCACAATATCAATATAAGCCTTTTCCTCATCTTCTTCTACCCTTTTAGCGAAGAAACGTGGCTGCTCGGTATGAAAGATATATTCATTGTCAGGATCCGTAACAGGATCATCTGCAATCATAAACTTGGGTAACTTTGCCATATTAATATATTTTTATTGATAATAACCGCGATTTAAAGACCAGACAAAAGTATCGATAAATCATTTACAGCACAAAAACAGTTTTTCCTTTTATGCTCCCGTTACACCTGTAAACAGCCTTCAACTGCAACGACAGTTACATTGGAACTGACACCGCCAACCAGTTGCTTATTGCTGCACGATATTCTCAATGATCCGGTTCAGTACACTGAGCGTTAATTTATACTCCTCATCACTGATTCCACGCATCATATGTGCCGCCCTTTCCTTTTGCAATGCAGCAAGATCTCTATATGCCTCCTCTCCCGCCGCTGTAAGTGTACAGGTGTCTTCCGCACCGATCACTATCCAACCCCGGTCCTTGAATAATTGTATGATCTCTCCATATTCCTGCACGGTAACGAAGTGCTTTACCTCCTGGAAAAACTGCCAGGTATTGATGCGTCCGCGCTCTGCTATGTTACGTATCACCATCCAGTGAAAACGTGTAATAGAAAGATCTTTAAAAACATCATTCATATAAGATGTGATTTGCTGATCGGCCTCTTTAAGGTACCAGCCGATAGGCTTGTTAGCTTCCATAGTTATTGCATTGTGAACGTTGTACTAATTTTTCTGAAAACTGAGCGGTGTCCTGCCCGTCCATCTTTTAAATGCCCTTGTAAAAGCACTCAGCTCATTGTAGCCCAGCATATACGATATTTCCTTTACGGGATAGCCACCCTCCTCCAGATAATGAATAGCCAGCGATTTCCTGACTTCATCAGCTACATCCTGATAACTGATCCCTTCGTCTTTCAACTTGCGTTGTAATGTTCTGGGACTAACATTAAAATTGGCGGCAATCTCATTCAGTGAAGGTATTCCAAGATAAGCATTCGTCAACAGGTAATGCCGTATCTTCTCTCCCAGCTCTCCGCCCGTTACTGTTATTCCTTCATTCACCTTTCGCAACAGAGTTTGCTGTATATCATAGTTCGCCGTCAGCAGTGGTTCCTGCTGGTATTCACGGTCAAATATCAGCGCATATTCAGCAGTGCTTTTTTCGGCTGTACACCGGAACACTCTTGTATACTCTTCCGCATTTTCCAGGCGATATGGCAAGCGTACTGCTACAGGTTTTATTTTCCGCAATAACAAACCATCCATTTCATGCACCACAAAAACCATGAACAACTCCAAAGTCTGGCGAAAGGAAAACGTGTCAGGCCTTCCCGTCTGGGGAAGGAAGCGGATGATAAAAACGTTGCCGGAAGATTCCACCGCTATTCTGAACAAGTCTGTCAGCAGATGCGACAAAGACGCCGCCTTCTCCACCGCCATCCCCACAGTATCACTTGTTCTGATAATATCCCCGACTATGCCGAGCGCTGACAATTGTAAAGACTCACCGAAGTGCAATCCGAATAAAGGATCGCCCGACAGCTGGCTGGCCTCACGCCATAACATATCCAGCTGCTGATTGCTGACTGCGTAGCCCGCATCAGCCTTTAATGCAGCGAGGTCTATTCCCGACAAGCGGCAAAGCTGCGTGGCCGGAACATCACGCAGGGCTGCATATGCTATCAGGCTCAACACAAAATGTCTCCGGCTATTCTCCATAACATGTCGTCAAATGGTAATTGTTTGTCGTATAAAGATAATAATGCCCCGGCGTACGGGAAATAGTTTTGCAATAACAAATCACCCATAAAAACAAACAATATGGAAAATCAGGCTAAACAAGTAGTTACCCAATTTCTGACCGCAGTACAACAAGGCGACAACCAAACACTTGCTGCATTACTGGACACCGCTATCGAATGGGACCAACCTGGCAATAACCGTTTCTCAGGTGTTAAGAAAAATGTTACTGAAGTCTTCCAGATGGTAGGCGGAATGTTTGAAGTAACCGGCAATACCCTCAGGCTGGCCGAGATCAGATCCATCACCACGAATGGCAACAGCGTAGCTTGCCTCATTCGCTGGACCGCCACGAAACCGGGAGGTCAGCAACTCGATGTGGATAACACCGACGTGTATACCGTGACAGGTGGCCGGATCGTAAAGGCCAGGATTTATTCGTCAGACATTGCACAGGAAGATAATTTCTGGGGAAAGTAACTTACTGGCACACTATTCGTTCTATAAGGCAAAACTTGTTACATGAAACCATATTTTGTAGCTGCAGCCTTATTAACGATGTTCAGTTGTCAGCCACCGGCCAGCAATACATCTGAAACAGCAGTGCAGGACACCAGTACCGCAACTGTCACAGCGCCGGCAGAGACAGCAGACCGCCCTTGTTACACGAAGATTTCCGGAAAGGATACAACCTATCTTGAGTTTGAAATTAAGAAGGATACAATTTACGGACGACTGGAGTATCACCTGTTCGAAAAGGACGAAAATGTTGGCCTTATCAAAGGCTCCATTGCTGACAATATCATTAAGGCTGAATACAACTTTATGAGTGAGGGCACTATCAGCAAAAGGCCTGTAATATTTAAAGTGGACAACAAGCAGGTATTTGAAGCGATTCCATCTTCTTTTGATAGCCAGGGTGTTCCTGTGTTTGACAAAGATCCAAGCAAGCTGAAGTTTGAAGACGCTCCTCTCGTAAAAGGCGTTTGTAAATAATCACAACCGGCAGCACCGGAATAACAAAGCCCCGCGAAAAGCATCGCGGGGCTTTTGGTTGTAGGGTTAATGGTTGGTTAAGTAGGTTTAATAGGATAGGATAAAAAGTGTTATTGTCTGACGAAGACATCAATTACTTTTCCCGGCAGGCCATCTACCTGACTGAGTATATTACCATATTTTCCGGTGCTGATATCAAGTGTATAAACGCTGCTTTCCGTACCTGCAATCAGCTTATTGCCGTCTTCCTGTATCTTTATCATTGTTACCTGCTTTCCGCCGAAATTGGCTTCCAGCTGTTTCAACTCCTGGTTAATTGGATTATAACGGTAGATCTTGTCGTTCGAAGTGAAGTAGAACGTACCTACCGGAGACGATTGCCATTTGGTTTGAGCAGTGAGCAGACTATCGCCTTTAAATTTGCGTTTATAGTTCGTTTTGAAACGCGAATTCCCTTTCAGAAAATCCAGACCGAACTTCAACTCATAAGTCTGTCCGCTGCTGTCACAAAATGCATACATGTCATTTTCTGTGATCTTCTCCATCTCCAGCAGATCCATCTTCAGGTTCTTTGGGTTGAAGAGTGAATCTTCCTGGATGTATTCTGTTCCGAAAAAGGTGGTCGGGTCAAAGCGCAGGAAACATTTTTTTACCTTATCAAATCCGAGATAATATGCACCGTCATTTGTATAGGCATAGATCAGGTCAGGGGCCAGGTTGTAATTGCCCGGTACAGGATTACTGAAGTAGCCATAATAAGTACCAAATGGTGCTGTCTCGGTGGTACCTACATAAAGTCTGTCATTCATCACCGCAGTGGTAGTTCCGTTAAGCAGGCGCTGGAAATAACTCGGAAGAAGTTCGCCGGGAGGATCGTAAAAGTTCTCTTTCAGGTACTTCATTCGTTTCAGGTCATCACTGTTAATTTCCACTGCAGGATGCGTAGCATCGCCACAAACAATCCAGTAGGCGGAATTTACATTCATATAACTGGTATTCCTTAATGGAATGATCTGCAAGGGATTTGTTCCAATGTTCTCTCCGTTAATTGAGGAATAAAGATCAGCCTGTACTTTACCGTCCGGTTTAATGAAAGATAATTTTGCCTGACCGCCGTCGTCCGTCAATACAAGTGTTCCCGTAGTAAATGCAGTTTTACCGCTAACGACAAATTTGTAATAATACTGCATACCAGTCCCGTTATCTCTCACGATCAACAAAGCACTGTACCTTTTGGCTCCAAGGCCGTAAACTATTTTTAGTGCTGGTCCCTGATAGTCGTCAGAACGTGCTTCTTCGGGAATATCTATTTTCCAGTAACAGGTCAGATCAGTCCTTCCCTCGGGCAACACTATTTTAGGAGATATGATCAGGCTATCTCCGGTAAACACAGTGTATAATGTGTCCAGACCGGAAACAACAGGTTCTCCCAGTTTTATATAATCATAATTCCCTTTGTCTTTGAAGCATGCCGAAAGAAAGGGAGCCAGCAAGGCTATCAGTATATATAGATATGTTCTTTTCATTGTATAGGATTTAACTTAGACCCGGTTACCATTTTCATCCTTGAAATAATACCGGCCATCATCAGGATTCTTTTCCAGGCGGTATTTGATATCGGGATTCTTACTACTGTAGAAGTAATAATATCCATCTGCTTCCATCGTAATCACATATCCTTCTTCCGGATATTGCTGCACCCATTTAAACGGATCCAGCAAGAAAGATTTGAATCGCCTTGTATGATATAATGCTTTAGGTATTATATTGAAATCCTGGAAATTAGTACCGAGTTCAGTAGTACCCGATACCCTGATAAACAATTCGTGCTTTACCCTGGAGTATTCACCCAGTTCACTCGCCCAGGCATTCCACCAGCTTGGCTTCTCTAATCGGTTGGAGAACTTCACAATGCCTTTATTCTGCAAGGTGAAAGCTACTCCCAGATCTTCCGTTGGCTGTAGCGTAAGCCCGATGGTCAGCGTTTTTGTTTTCAGCAGGGTATCCTTATTCAGCAGGATCAGGGGCACCATACATATGCCCGAGTCTGCGGCCATTATATATTTATCCTTTAAAGGAACATAATGAACATTTGCAATTGCAGTTGTACTGCTATCTACAGTTTTTACTATGAAGGTCCGTTCCTTCTTCACACGAAAACCTGATATCCTCACCGGGATAAATACCGTATCTTCTCCTTTGTCGGGGAAATAAGCAAAAGAATAAAGAAGGCTATCTGTTTTGTCGTCATCCTCATCGGGTATAAAATCAAAATAGACATTCTCTGTAGTATTGAATAAAGGCGTTGCTTCTTTCTTGCAGGCAAGACATACCATACAGCAAAGAACACCGAATAGAATATATTTTTTCATCTGGCCGTAGGTTTTATTATCTGTTACCAAATTGGATTTCGTCGTCTGGCAGTGGCAGTACAAACATCCTGTTCGTAGCGGCATAACTGGCGCCCGCCAGTCCGGTAACCGGTCTGTTCAAACGTTTATACATATAGAAGATCTGTCCTTCTCCATAAAATTCTTTCCGGCATTCTTTCACCAGTTCCGTCATGAACACATCCTTAGACGGCTGGTTGGTGATAGCGGTACCAATGCCCCTGTAGAACCTAACAGTGTTAAAGTATCCCCACGCCTTTACCGGGTCGGTATCAAAAGTGCATTCTGCAGCGATGTAGTATATCTCGCTTAAACGCAGTGCAGGCGCCATCTGGTAATGAATATTGGCGTCGCCGTCCCTGTAATATTTCTCCAGCTGCATACGGATACCCAATCCCCCGCTCTGTTCACTGAACCATTGCTTATAACGAAAATCCTCACCACCAACACTGCCTGTTTCATAAATATTCTGTCCTTCTACGGACGTAATAAACAAAGCATTCTCTCCGTCGCGGAAACGCCCATTTATTGCACCGGACGCATTTGGAATATACCATCCAAATACCAGTTCCCTGTACAGGATGCGGTCTTTCTTTTCATCATTGGGATTAAGAAAATCATTCTGACGTGTCCATGGGAATTTATTCGAGTTGATCACTTCCAGTGCATTGGCGAGTGCGTTTGCCTTATCTCCTTTGTACAGATATATGCGGGCCAGCTCTCCGCACACAGCATAGTAGTTCATCCGATGACGGCGATTCTGCAGGAACAGCGGGCCGTTTTCTTCCGTGCTGGAATCTTTTACCGGATACCCTACCTTATACCCTGCGTCCAGAATAGGATCAGACACTTTCAATAACTCTTTAGCCGCCATCAGGTCAAGAATGGCGGTATCCAGCACACCCTTTACGGTCGACATCGGTGTTATCTTATTGGTAAAGTCTGTTACGTAGGGAATAGCCAGTGCACTTGGATCACTTACATAAGAAGGACCAAATAAGCGCAGCAGGTCAAAATGAAGATAGGCGCGCAATGCCAGCGCCTCGCCCTTTATCAGTTCGTATTCCCTGCCTGTGAAAACACTCTTTTTCGCGTCTATATGCGACAATATCAGATTGCTGTTGGCAATTGCCGCATACAACGCTTTCCATGCATCGTCCCTCCTGTTGATAAAAAGGTCATCATCATAATTGTAAATTGATGTCTGCTTATAGCCTTGCGGATCCTTGCTTGTGATAACATAGTTCTGTGCCAGCACATCGAGGAAACCACAGGTGATCTCTTTGCCATAACTATCTTCTCTCGCACAACGGCTGTATACACCATTCAACGCCTCTTCGAAACCCGCCTGTGAGCTGAACAGCACGCCCTGTGCTATTTCAGATTGTGGTGTTACATCCAGCCATTTCTTACACGAAACAAGGCCCGCCACCAGTATTATGAGTAAGTAATATTTCTTCATCTTGTTTCTTTTTAGAACTGAGTGGATAATGAGAAGGTGAATGTTCTCGCAAACGGATAATCAATACCTCTTTCTGCCTGTATGGTGGAGGTTCGCCACACATCATTCAGGTTCAGTGCGCAACGCAGATTGTTCATTTTATAACGTCTGGCCACTGACGAGGGAACATTGTAAGCGAGATAGACTGATCTCAGTTCTATTACATTGTCACGTTGCACAAAACGGGAAGATGTACGGGTAGAACCGTGATCTGCTATGTCTTTATACAATGCGTGATCGCCCGGGTTCTTCCAGCGGGAATCCAGTACACGCTGGTCAACATTGTAACGGGGATCGGCATTCTCCACACGGTCTACCAGGGTCTGATTATAAAGGTCCCCGCCTCCTTTGCCATAGAACCTTACTTCTGCTATCCAGTTCCTATAGTACATACCGGCACCGAACGTGCCTTCTACCTTCGTTGTCATATCTCCTACGGGCACCTGGTCTTTCACACTATAGGTATGTGTATAAGTGCCGTCTTTTTTAACGAAGATCTCTTTACCATTTTCGGGATCAATTCCCAGTGATCTTACAGCATAAATAGTGTTGAGGGATTCGCCTTCTTTAAAGCGCAGTAATGGAACAGAATTCAGGTTAGCATCAGACTCCTGTTTATCATCCACCTTATCGTTGTAACTTTTCAGCGCGTTGGAGATCTTGGTGATCTTATTCTTATTCGTTACCAGGTTAGCAAACATGTTGAAAGACCAGTCCTTTCCTCTCAGTACAGTGCTGCGAATAGTTAACTCGAAGCCCCTGTTGATCATTTCACCCAGGTTGGCTTTGTATTCAGTAAAACCGGCAGACGGAGGTACAATGATATCCGCCAGCAGGTCTTTGGTTAATTTATAGTAGTAACGTGGATTAACATAAATCCTTCCGTTGAACAGGTCGAGTTCAACGCTGGCATCATAGTTCTTTGTACGCTGCCATTTCAGTGCTGAGTTGCCATATGCCTTGAATATGGCACCCACGCCTGTAGAATACCAGTCATTGCTGTAATACTGGTAAGTGGTATTGGATAAATAGGACGGGAAAGATACGTCGCCGGTTATACCGGTAGTGGCCCTTAATGTAAGCTGGGAGATCACATTGCGGTTAATAAACTTTTCATTATGAACATTATACCCGATACCGTAAGACCAGAAGCTGGCCATCCTTGAATCAGTACCGAACTTGGAAGAACCATCCAGGCGAATAGTACCATCCATCAGAAATTTGTTCTTATAGGAATAGTTGGCATAAAGGAAAGAACCTACCAGCCTGTCCTGGGCAAATTCGCCATCGGGAGAGCCATCTATTTCATAACGGCGTGCAAATCCTATCTGGGAAAACCTGTCATTGGAAAAACCCTGTGCCACGAATGTTTTCCTGTCATTAGACCTGTTTTGAATATTGGTAGCCAGTGAAAAGTTGAGGAAGCTTTGACGGATCTGCTTTGAGTAGCTTAGCGTCAGACTTCCATCTGCCTGCCAGAAATCTTCATCGGAAAAGGTGTATTTACCGCGATCCTTCAGTCCATCGCCGGTCACAGTATAGTATTCGTTACTCAGAGGCGATACAAACTTATCGGCCGTAGATCTTCTTTTCGTAAGACTGATCTGTCCTCTTAATCTCAATGCAGGATTAATGGTCCACTCACCGGAAAAAGCGTCCATGAATTCCACATATTCAGATTTCTCAACGCTTCCCGTAGTAGCTTCATACAGCGGGTTCAATACAGGGTCGGTCTTTGGTGAAGCCGCAGCTCCTGTGCGGTAACTCCATTTATCTATTTCACGCATCAGCCGGCCTGTGGAATCCGTCATCGGATAGTAGGGATTCATTCTTACATAGTTTGAGAACTCCCGGTAAGGAGACTCCCTTCCATCTACCTGCGATATGGAGATCTGGTTCCTGAACTGTATCTTATTCTGTACATTATAAGACAAGGAAGCGGCCAGTCCGTAACGCTTTCTGTAAGAGCCTTTCATCACGCCGTTGTTGGTCTGATATCGTACATCAATACCATATTTTACAACCGGGGTTCCTCCTTCAAGATACAGGGAATGCTTATGTCCCAGATCTACCTGCAGCGGCTGAGATAACCAGTAAGTGTTCACCCCGCTCAGTACATTCTTCTTTTTTTGATAGTACTGCATTTCCAGATCAAGAGGGGTGCTTACTTCATCAGACACATACAATTTTGCCAGGCGCTCATATTCCAGTTTGTCTGCGGCATTCAATACATGATAGTCAGAAAGATCAGGCGCATTCACGGTCATCTCATAACCATAGTTTACTGTGAGCTTCCCTTCCTTTGGCGTCTTGGTACGTATCACCACAACACCATTCGCTGCCCTGGAACCGTAGATAGCAGTCGCGGCAGCATCTTTTAACAAGGTAAGGGAAGCGATCCTGTTGGGATCAAGGTCAAAGATGGTTTGTACATTCACTTCATAACCATCTAATATAAAAGTAGGCTGATTCGTCACACCTGTCAGCATACTGTTCCTGGTTAACTTGGAAACATCGGCACTGGGAAGCGCCGTTGTACCTCTTACATTAATATTCGGTATCCTGTTAGGATTAGATCCCAGGATATTATTTTCTACAAGTTTAAAGGAAGGGTCATAGGCCTGCAGACTGCTGAGCACATTCTGAGGATTCACTCTTTTCACATCATCAGCTGTCAATACAGTGGCAATACCTGTAAAGCTTTCCTTTTTAATCTCATAGTAACCCGTTACCACCACATCTTTTACTGCCTGTACATCTGTCTTCAGGCGGATGTTGAGCACTGTCTGTCCTCTCAACACGATCTCCTGTGACTTAAACCCGATGAAGCTGAAAAGTATATGAGCGTCTTCAGGAACATTTTTCAGTTCATACTTACCATCATTGCTTGTATGTACACCATTGGAAGTTCCCTTCACAACAACCGTTACACCTGGCAGCGCCACACCTGCGTCATCTGTAACGGTTCCCTTAATGGTAACTGTTACCGGCTTTTGCTGTTCCTCCGCTTCTTTTTTTTCGACCGGCGCTACAGGCTTTGGCGCAGGAGCCGGTGCTTCCTGTTTGTATATAATATACACGTTTGCCCCTGCCTCTTCCGCTTCCAGCTTCAGTGGCTTCAGAAAGCGGTTCAGGTACTGTATGAATTTTTCCGATGTTGCTTTCGCTGCAGGCGCTTCTGTCTGAATGCTACCGATATTCTGACCGATGTAGTTAATTCTTACTTTATACCTGGTCTCTAATGAAACAAGGACCTCTTTCAGCGATAGCCGTCCGGCGTCGTGCTGAGAAGTACTGGTCGACGAAAACAGCTGTTGCTGTTGACTATTATGGTTCCTATCCCCTGCATAGCCCATGGCAGGCAATAGTAAAAAAAGGGCAGCACGACTCCCCATACACCTAAAGTAATTTCCAGGCATAAGCAATAGATTAAGGTTGGTTGATTTTTATAAACTAAACTAGACTAGGTTTTCTTTCTCCTGATGCTATAACTGTTATTGTCCTTTTTTTCGATAACCACATGTAAGGAACGAGACAAAGTTTTGAAAAATATTTCTACATCCGACATTGGTATGCTACCTGTAAATAACTCTTTCTGTAATTCCTGATCTTCTATATTCAATTTAATTCCCAGATTCTCCTGTAATATTGTGGCGACTTCCGCGATAGGCGTTTCATTAAAAACCAACATGTTGTCAAGCCATGCATTGTAGTCGGCAGGGTTTACATTCCTGCGGGACATCTGATGGGTGGTAGTAGAATAACTCACCATTTCACCCGGCTTCATTTTAATATCTTCCTGCCCATCGCCATTCAGTTTTAACTGTACAGCTCCATTATTTAATACCACACGCGTCATCACCCTTCTTGTGTTTACGTTAAATTCGGTACCTATTACCTGGACGTCTACATCTGAAGTATGCACCAGGAAAGGCGTATTGTGACTATCATGCACAACGGAGAAAAACCCTTCTCCATCAAGCCATATTTCACGCCGGCCATTCCTGTCTATGCGGCACCTGAGCGTAGAGTTAGCGTTCAGTCTCACCATTGAGCTATCCGGCAATACTATTCTCTTAGTTTCACCATAAGCTGTGACATAGGTGGTTTCAACAGCTTTTCCCTGATGCAGGAAAACCCAACCGGCTGCGGCGGCAGTAAGTAGACCCAGGAAAACTGCGGCATAGCGCCACATTGTAAAAACAGGCGTCTTTCGGGGAGCTTCCCGCATGGTATAGGCAATCCTGCTCCAGACTTCTGCCTGATCTTCTGCAGTAGGTGTATACTCATCTGTTCCTATCAGCAACAGTACATCACGGGCCTGCTCCACGGTATTACGTTGATCAGGGTTTTCACGCATCCAGGTTTCCCAGAAAAGCTTAGTGCCGTGGTCCGGATTTTCGATCCATTTACGGAACAACTCATCATGCAAAAAATCCCTTACTGTGTAATCTTTGTAATCCATAATCGGGCGCTACTCAGCTAAGCTTTAAATAGTAAAGCAAGAGAATCGAAAAATCTTAGCGTCTTTTTCGATCTTTTTTCAAAAATTCTATAAAATATTTAGAAACTGTTGTGCTGATGCCCCCAATACATTATCAAAAGCATCAATTCTCCACTATGATTCCTGAGATAATTAAGTGCTTTTGATAATAATACATATGTGGAGTTAACGCTTAGTGACATAATATCGGCGGTTTCCTGTGTGGAAAGTCCTTCGTAATATCGCAGGTAGAGGATCTCTTTCTGGCGCCGGGGCAGTTTTTCGATCACCCTGCTCAGTTTCCGTTTGCGCTCATCGTTGGCCTGGTCATCTATCATTTTCTGCTCATGAGAAGGCATATGGGAATGATTATCAGGGCCCATACTACCAAACAGGCTGAATATTCCTTCTTTCCGGATGTGTTTTGCAATATTTCTTTTGAGACTGGCGAACAGGTAAAACCTGATATTGTCCGTAACGGAGAGATTGGCCCGGCTATGCCATAGTGTGGCAAAGAGGTCATGTATGCAGTCCTTTACCCGGCTGCTGTCTGCATGTAATTTCATCCCATATTTATATAAAGACGGGAACCATGTATCATAAATGAAGGCCAAAGCGCCCTCATCCCCATTTATCAGCCTGCTCCAAAGCTCCTGATCCGAAAGGTCGGTATACCAGATCTCCTCCAACTATTACCTTTTAAATTATACTATATCATATATGGTGGCCTCTAAAAATATGGAAGATGTTGCTGGCATCAAAATTGAATAATAAGATTCACATTCTTTACACAACTTAAATTAATGCTATGAACTCAATAACACTGCGTAAAGGGCTATTGGCCGTCACTATTACAGCATCAGCGCTATTCTTTGGTCAGCAGGGTATAGCCCAGGGCATAGACAGTACAGCAAAAAAAATAGGTAAGAAAACAGCCGCAGTGGCTAATAAAACCGCCAACAAAACTGCTTCTGTCGCCGTGAAAGGGGCCATGAAGATCACTGATAAGACCTATAAAGGCAAGGAAGGTCCGAATGGAGAAACGGTGTATATCGACAAAAATGACAGAAAGTACTTCGTAGACGACAAGGGTAAAAAAGTTTACCTGAAGGCATCCGAGATACGCGATAAGCAGGAAAAGTAATAAAATGGTAAAAGGGACGCCGGTATCGACGTCCCTTTTACCATTTTATTATTAATCAGTTAACTCATCTCACTGAGCTCCAGCCAGCGCATACCTTTTTCGTCCAGCAACCGGATAATCTCTCCGATACGGTGGGATAATGGTTCCAGTTGCTCATACGGCAGGTCTCCCGCATTCATTTTCGCATCTATCTCTTTCTTTTCCGCCTCCAGAGCCGCTATATCTTTCTCCAGCAGCTCCAGCTCGCGTTTTTCCTTAAAAGACATTTTTTTGGCCTCCGTTACCGTGGCTGCCACCGCTACCGGCTTTTCAGGAATTTTATTTTCAGCACGCGCCTCTTCCTTGTCTTTTTCAGAGCGTTCCTTTTCCCAGTCCCTGTATTGTGTATAGTTGCCCGGGAAATCACGTATCTCTCCATCACCTTCAAATACAAACAGGTGATCTACCAGCTTATCCATAAAATACCTGTCGTGGCTAACAATGATGATACAACCCTGATAAGACATCAGGAACTCCTCCAGGATGCTTAAGGTCGGCAGATCAAGGTCATTCGTAGGCTCATCCAGCACCAGGAAGTTCGGATTACGGAACAGGATGCTCAACAGGTGTAACCTTCTTTTTTCACCTCCGCTCAGCTTTGAAATGTAGGTGTACTGTTTCTCAGGCGTAAAAAGGAATAACTGAAGGAACTGTGCTGCGCTAACCTTTGTACCATCTGCCAGGGGGAAGTTTTCGGCAATGTTCTTAACGAACTCTATTACCCGCATGTCTTCTTTTACGATCAGTCCCCGCTGGTCATAGTTACCAAACACGACCGTTTCGCCAGTATTGATCTTTCCGGAATCGGGTTGCTCCAGCCCAAGCAGCATATTTACGAAGGTAGATTTACCCACCCCGTTCTTTCCTACTATACCTACCCGTTCTCCCTTTTTGAAGGTGTAATCGAACCCTTTCAGGATCTTCAGGTCGCCGAAGGATTTATATACTTTCTTCAGCTCAATGATCTTCCCGCCCAGACGGGTCATCTTGACGTTCAGTTCCAGCTGCTGTTTTTCCAGCCGCACACTGGCTCTTTCCTTTACATCTTCAAAAGCATCAATACGTGATTTGGATTTTGTGGTACGGGCCTTGGGTTGTTTCCTGATCCATTCCAGCTCTTTACGGAATACATTCCTGGCCTTTTCCACACTAGCCCTGTCCTGTTCTTCACGGATGGCCTTCTTTTCGAGGTAGTTCTCGTAATCTCCTTTATATATGAACAGCTGTTGCTGATCAATTTCCATGATCTCATTGCAGACGCTGTCCAGGAAGTAACGGTCGTGCGTTACCAGTAACAACGTCACATTCTCCTGGTCAAGATAATTTTCCAGCCACTCGATCATACCAACATCCAGGTGGTTGGTCGGTTCGTCCATGATCAGGAGGGTGTGGCGGTGTTCAAACCCTATATCAATCAACACTTTGGCAAGTGCCACACGTTTCAGCTGTCCCCCCGAAAGGTTACCCATTTTCTGATCCAGGTGGTGGATATTGAGTTTCCCAAGTATCTGCTTCACTTTGGAATCGAAATGCCATGCGTTCAGCTCATCCATACGTTCAATAGCCTTAGTGAGCTTATCGATGTCCGGCTCCTGTTCTTCATCGTCGGTCAGCATTTCATAATCCCGGATAGCCGCCAGTACAGGATGGGACTGGGAGAATATATGTTCAGAGATTGATTTTTCCGCCTGAAAAGCAGATTGCTGCTCCAGCATTACCACCGTTACATCCTTGTGGATCCAGACGGTACCGGCATCAGGCGATTCCTGTCCACAAAGGATACGGAGCAATGTAGATTTACCGGCGCCATTGAGCGCTACCAGCGCGATCTTATCTCCTTCTTCAATATGGAAAGAAATGTCCTTGAAAAGCGGCCCTGCGCCGAAAGTTTTTGTGAGTCCTTCTACCGTAACATAATGCATGGCGCGAAGTTAGTAAAATGTCAGGACGCCTGGCAGCCGGAAATAAAAAAGCCTCCCGGCTGAGCAGGAGGCTTTAAAAGAAGTATTTTTCAATTAGTTACAGATCATAGTACAACTGACGGAAGGAACTTCTCAGGCCCACCTGGAAAATCAGCTCACTGTTCTTCCACTGACTGTTACTTTCCCTTCTGGCGGTAACAGATGCTTCCACCCTCAGATTATATTTCGGGTTCAGCAGATATGCTGCTGTTCCCTGTACATATACCAGGTTGGTCTTAAGCCCCTGGCCAATATGGTTGCCGAAATCCACTGTGCGGGTGGTATAGGATTTATTGATGTCTTTACCATAGTTCACACCTGCAGTATCCAACCCGTACTTAGCCAGGGTGATCTGGCCACGGAGGAACAGTCGTTTGTACCGGTAATCTGCTATATTCACCCATTCCACGAAGTTAGCTCCCATAGGGTGGGCTAATGGCTGATTATAGTGACCATAGTTATTCAGCGTGGTACGCTGGGAATAAGTATATGGCCTTGCGGCATTCACTTCTGTCAGGAAGTTCAGGTTAGGCACTTTAAAGATATTGTTGGAACGGATACCTACCTGACCGCCATATTTATTGGCCCACCAGCCCTTACCGGCAGTTATTTCACTGAACTTAAATTCATCCAGGATGAACTGTCCGTAGAAGGTAGTGTTCCGGGAGGGTGCATATTTCGCATTCAGCCCCAGCAATGCATTATCAGGAGATCCCACAGAGAATTCCACCGGACGGAGGAAAACGATCGGGTTCAGGTAACTGGCATCGAAACCGCGTTTACCTGTGGAATCGGAATCCTGCCATATCACAGCTTCGAATAAACCGATGGAGATCTTCTTACTTACATTCCAGTCCAGGTAATTGAATACCCCCCATTTCTTCCTGTAGCCATTATCGTAGGAGGCTTTCGGATATTGCATATCTATAAACTGTGCCCACATGGTGGTATACTGCACGCGTCCCAGATTTGCGATAATTTTCAGAAAAGGATAGTTGAAAGAGGCATCAGACAGTAACATCGAACGATAACCATCGCCAATGAAATTCTTGTCATATCCCAGCTGGAACACAAAATGCTTTCCGGCTTTGTAATCGATCAGCGCAGAAGAATATGCATAGTCAAATGCGGTATTGTTGGAATAACCTTTCCATTCGCCCTGCCCCGGTACGATCCTGTTGGCTCTGCCAAAGGCATCGAGGTAGGCTGGCATCTTAGCCTGGTTTTCATAGAACTCTGCCCGGAAGGTGAGGTTCTTACCGATAGTACCACCGGCAATCACACCACGTGTATTTACCCATGTTGTACCATTGTCATTGCTATGCCCTACAATAAGATCAGGCAGGATGCTGGCGTAAAATGTGTAGTCGTCTTCGTGAACTTCCAGCAGATGTTCACGGAACAGTTTCCTGTACAGCCAGCTTTGTTTACGCGTCGTATCTCCTTTCGGAAGATCGAAGCTGGGCTCAATAGAGTAATCTCTCAGCGAAGAGTGATAACCAAGACTGTCTGATCCGGATTGATAAAAGCCCAGTGAATACTGGCGCCCGATACTTTGTGCATGTGCAGTATAGCTAAAAGGGATACTTAAGCAAACCAGAACAAACACAGGGGTGATACATTTCTTGAACATAAAGGAAGAATTTGCTTGCCGTTGCAAATATAAGCGTTTAGCAGTTAGGCCATGGTAGTATAATTCTATAGATCAACTCCGTTCTGTATACTTTACAGTTTAAGCTCATATATTCTACGAAGCCAAAGATGAAACCAATCATGAACATCCAGGGATATTCCTGCTAAAACACGGTGTCTTTAATATCTGCATATACCCTGGAGATACCTTCTTCCAACCCTATGGTAGCCTTCCATCCAAAACCATGCAACTTGCTTACATCCATCAGTTTTCTGGGTGTGCCATCCGGTTTGCTGGTATCAAATACCAGGGTTCCTTCATAGCCTGTTATCTTTTTCACCAGCAATGCCAGGTCTTTGATACTGATATCTTCTCCTACGCCTATGTTCACTAATCCTTCTTCGTTATAGTGCTGCATCAGGTAGAAACATGCATCCGCCATATCATCTGCATGCAGGAATTCACGTAGGGGTGTACCTGTACCCCATACTACCACTTCTGCGGCATTGCTTTTCTTCGCTTCATGGAATTTTCTCAGCAATGCCGGAAGGACATGTGAATTTTTAAGGTCATAATTATCGTTCGGTCCGTACAGGTTAGTAGGCATTACCGACACGAAGTTACAGCCATATTGTGCACGGTATGCATCACACATTTTTATACCGGCTATCTTTGCAATAGCATATGGTTCATTTGTAGGCTCCAGTAACCCTGTCAGCAGGTATTCTTCCTTCAGTGGCTGAGGCGCCAGTTTAGGATATATACAGGAGGAACCCAGGAACATCAGTTTCTTTACATTGTTCAGATAAGCATGATGGATCACATTGTTTTGTATCATGATGTTCTCATAAATGAATTCCGCCCTGAAGGTGTTATTCGCTACGATGCCCCCTACTTTGGCCGCTGCCAGGAAAACATAGTCCGGGCGCTCTTCAGCGAAGAATGCGGCGGTAGCTTCCTGATTACGCAGGTCCAGCTGCGCGGAAGTCCTTGTCACAATGTTATTAAAGCCATCCTTCTGTAAGCGCCTTACAATAGCGGAGCCTACCATTCCCCTGTGCCCGGCTACATAGATCTTATCTGTTTGTTTCATACATTATTCGTATTGACTAAATATCTTAAATCCTGCTTCTTTGAGTAATTTCTCCCGGCGGAACAATTCCAGGTCTGCATGTACCATCTCTTTCACAAGGGCCGGCAGATCATATCTGGGCTTCCATCCCAGCTTCGTCTGCGCTTTGGTCGGGTTGCCGATCAAAAGGTCTACTTCAGTGGGCCTGAAATACCTTGGGTCAATAGCAACCACTTCCTGCCCCGGCCGTACGGCTGTGAGGCTACCGTCCACACTTCTGATAATCCCCTTTTCATTAACCCCCTCTCCCCTGAATTCCACTTCTATTCCGGCTTCTTCAAAAGCCATCCTGATGAAATCTCGTACAGGAGTAGTAATACCCGTGGCAATCACATAGTCTTCCGGCTGGTCCTGCTGGAGTATACGCCACATTGCTTCCACATAATCTTTTGCATGCCCCCAGTCGCGCTGTGCATTCAGGTTACCCATGTACAATCTGTCCTGCATGCCCAGGGCTATCTGTGCTACCCCACGGGTGATCTTCCTCGTCACAAAGGTTTCACCACGTAGTGGGCTTTCGTGATTGAACAGGATACCATTACAGGCGTACATATTATAAGCTTCCCGGTAGTTCACCGTGATCCAGTACGCATACATTTTGGCCACTGCATAGGGGGAACGTGGATAGAAGGGAGTTCTTTCTGACTGTGGCACTTCCTGTACCAAACCATACAACTCGGAAGTGGATGCCTGGTATATTTTGGTTTTTTGTGTCAGGCCCAGTAAACGCACTGCTTCAAGTATCCGCAGTGTGCCGATACCATCTGCATTGGCGGTATACTCTGGTGTTTCAAAGCTAACCTGCACATGACTCATGGCGCCGAGATTATATATTTCATCCGGCTGCACCTGCTGGATAATGCGGATCAGATTCGTGGAGTCGGTAAGATCGCCATAATGGAGTCTGAAACGGACATCCTCATCCTGTGGATCCTGGTAGAGATGATCAATGCGGTCCGTGTTGAACAGGGAACTGCGGCGTTTTATGCCATGGACCTTATAACCCTGATGTAAGAGTAATTCGCTCAGATAAGCGCCGTCCTGTCCTGTGATACCAGTAATGAGAGCAGTCTTCATGGTTGGAGTTATTACCTGACGAATATAACAATACAATCTTAATTAGCGTAAGATATACTTGTATCAGTAGCTATATTAAGACGGCTGTACTGCCTGGATCTTTTTTAAGTAGATAGCTTTGATGATCTTTTCATCAAAAGAGTTGATCATTTTTTCGCGACCTTTTTCTCCCATCTCTCTCCGTTCATGAGGAGCCAGGTTAATGACCCGTTCCATTTTTTCCGCCAGATCGGCTGCATCTTTCTTGTTACAAAGGAACCCTGTGATGCCATCGTCCACCACTTCTTTACAACCTACATTATTAGTTGTGATCACCACCTTCTTCATGCTTGCGCCTTCCATGAGGGTACGTGGTATACCTTCAGAGTAGTAAGAGGGAAGCACTACGCAATCCGTTTCTTCAATAAACCTGGATACGTTATCTGTTACACCGAGATAGCTGACAACGCCTTCTTCTGTCCACTCATTCATTTGCTGGCGTGAAATAGCTTTAGGATTAACTACATCCATAAAGCCTAATAAGGCACTTTCAAATTTATGACCCTTGTTCTTCAATATCCGCGATGCCTCCACAAATTCCTTCACCCCCTTATCATATATCATACGGGCAACGAGGATAAACCTGGTAGGCTGACCGGCGGCCCGGACTGTATCTGTCGTGTTATTAAACTGCGCTGTGTCTATGCCTTCTCCCGGCAGCAAAAAGGTCTGCTCTTCCGGTACGATCTTCGTTTCAATGAAAGTCCGCTGGTCGTCGGCATTCAGGAACCAGATCTCGTTTGCCTTGTTTAAAATGCGTTTATAAAGCTGTTGTGCCGCCACTGAAATGAGATTCTTATGTGTAAATACATACCCCAATCCCGTTACAACTGCAAAAGCGGGTATTTTCAGGCGACTGGCCGCATAAACACCATAGATATTAGGCTTGATGGTATAATTGAATACGATAGAAGGCCGGTGTTCTTTTAGTATGCCATACAATTCTCTGTACAGGAAGTAATCGTTCAGGGGATTGTAGCTCTTTGAGTTCAGTTTCTTCAAGGGAATAAAACGAAATCCCATCGCCACCAATCTATCCGAATATTCGTCCGGGGGAGCAGCCACGATAATGTTGTATCCTCTTTCCTGAAGATCTTTCATAACTCCTCTCCGGAAATTATACATACTCCAGGAGGTATTTCCCACAAATAAAATCTTCAGATCAGAAGTACTCATATTTTAAACTCAGTTGTATGTTAATCACGTAATGGAACAATCACTTTTCTGTTGTTCGTTATGATGCTCATCACATGCTCGTGCTGCGCTGCTGTTAAGGGCTGATTCCTTCGTTTGGTAAGCATATCCTGTCTGGAAAGGAAAGTGAACACCCTGTAAATAAGCACCTTCATATTTTGCTTCAGCAACATGGTCCTTACAGTTGAAGGCGAATAGTACTTTGGTCCGTAGTTACGGATGATCTTTTTGGTACTTTCAATACTCCCAACATAATTCCTGATAGATACCTTTCCTTCCCTGTATATCAACAGGGGCTCCTTTATCCTTGAAATGGTTGATGTTTCAAAGGTACGGCACCAAAGCTCCTGGTCTTCCGCCCTGTAATAGGCGGGATCGTAGCGGTTTGCTTTAAACCATGCAGTGCGACCCATTACGCTGGGATGCGTGAGTACACCGCTATTCAGCATTACGCCGGGTGTAAAGTCAATGTCTTTCATGTTCCTGATCCCAACTGGTATAGTCTCAAGATCCATAGTATAAATGGCAGAATCGATCAGGTCCACAGCGGGATGCTCTTCCAGGAAACGCAGTTGTTTTTCTATGCGCTCGGGATGCATGATATCATCTGCATCCATCCTGGCATAATAAGGCGTGTCAGCAACATCGATAAAGTAATTCAACCAATGTATTAACCCCTTATTTTCAGAATTTATATAAGTAACCCTGTCATCCTGAATCCTGCTCAGCCATTCTGCGGTTTTATCAGTAGATCCGTCATTGACCAATATCAGTTTCCAGTTCTTATGTGTCTGGGCAAAGATAGACCGGACAGTATCAGCGATCACTTTCTCTGAATTATAAACCGGGATGGCGATAGTCACACAGATATCTTCGATATTCTTCATACCTCTACTGCTTAGTATATAATTGCATGTATGCCCTGGCACAGGAAGCCATCGTAAACTTTTGTTCAAATGTCTCTTTCGCTTTACGCTGTATTTCCTTTATTGTGTCATCTTTCATTTGCAGGTATTCCAGAACAGCCTGGTAATATGCTTCTTCATCAACATCAGTAAGAATACCATTCACCCCATTTTCCACTACACTGGGAATACCGCCAACACGGGTACAGATGGATACCTTACCCAGGGACAAAGCTTCCAGTAACGCAATAGGCAATCCCTCGAAGACGGAGGTCATAGCAAACACATCTGAGTGATAAATGTAATCCAGCGGATTACTTCTCCTGCCCAATATATGTACGTTCTTACCGGCGGCAGCTGTTAGCTTTTCCAGCAAAGGCTTGTTCTGTTCAGTGCAGTCGCCCAGTATCAGCGCCACCACGTTCTTTTCTTCAAGCCGTTTGAATACCTGGACCAGCATCTGCTGGTTTTTCTGCGGATGGATCCTTCCGAGATTAATGAATACCCGGGTATGCTCATCCTTTTTATATTGACCAATTTCGTCACCGGCTTCTTTCAGCTTCTCAGAAAGTACAGGCGCGGGTACTCCGTTGAAAATGACATGAGCGTCACTTATTTTGTAGTATTCCCGGATAGTGTCTTTGATTTCCTGTGTCAATGCGACAGTAACAATATTTACTTTTCTAAGCAGCAAACCCTGTACATAATTCAGCGCATAATGCACATCTTCTTTCGCAACGTTGTGAACAGTATGAATAAAGCGAATATTGGGATTATTCCTGTTTTTCCAGATATACTTTGCGCCATAGAACAAACCGGTAAGCATGGTATGTACTACATCAGGCTTTATATCCGACAAAATCTTATCTAATCTGGAGAAAGTGCTGATATCAATACCAGGCTTCTTACCTGCCGTAATAAATGTTATCTTTCTGTTGAGTTCTGATAAGCTTCGCTGCGCTGATGTGTGATCAAAAAGAGAGATAAGATAAACTTCACAATCGGGGTAAGTTGCTACTTCATTGCAAAGGTCCATACACATTTTTTCAGCCCCACCATACCCCAATGTTGTAATTATATAAGCTATCTTCATGTTCCGAGTATAATATTGCGATAGGGGACAAATCTGTTTGTGCCATCGCTCGATTCATCAGTCTTTATCGGTGTATACCAACGGATAAAGATAAAAATAGTAACTATAATAAAAAAGAATACTTTATGCATGGTGTCTTTCATCAGGTACAGGATACAAGGCAAAAGTATCATAAACGACACCCTGAAATATCCCGCGATCCTGGCAAAAACTGCGATATCTGCAAATGCAACATACAGACACAAACCTATCCAACAGATATTATAGAAAACATTAAAATACGGATTGACTTCCAGTAACCGTTTCTTGAATACAGTCAGCACAACCAGCCATCCCAGCCATTCCACCATCAGCGTAGTCAATGTTGAATTACCCGAGAACAGCTTCTTCACAATATATAGCTCATAGTATTTCACCAGGATCGGGTTTCCCGTCAGGTTTACCAACACACTGACGATAAGACTTACAGCATGTATCTGCTGAAAAATGATTGACAACAGGATAAATGGTCCGATATAAAAATATGGGAAACGCTTTTTGAGTATAAAATAGAGGGGTATCAGTATCAGTGCGGAAAAGTGAAAACCTGTTGCCAGGAGCATGCAGATCAGGTACTTCCGGAAATTGCCCTCCTGTATATAAGGAACGGCATAAAAAAACAAGCCAATAGCTATTCCCTGCCTTAACTGTGAAAACAGGAAGAAATACCCATGTGCCATGAATATAAGCACACCCAGTAAAGGGAAACATTCCAGCCTGCGCAATGTCTTAAACACCAGTATCAGGGTGATCAGGCAAAGAACGATATTCAGTTCATTGATCCCACCGTGCAGCAGTTTTATCACCCATTCAAGTAACAAAAACAACGGCTCCACGGTCGATTCTTTCACGGCCTGCAGGCTAATAATCTTCCATAAACTAAAATCGAATGTTAAGATCTCTTTGTATGAGTCCCAGTCTGGCCCCACCTCATTCCTGAATCCGCAGAAAATCCACAAGCTCAGAAACATGAAGGCGAGTAATGCTTTATGTAACCATAATGGCTTCTTAATGATTGCCCAAGCGCCTGCAATTAACATTACGACATAGAAAACTATATATATAGCCATGTAATGGTCAATAAACTACGAAAGTTAAAGATTCATCAAAAATCGTAAAACCAGCGTACTTAACCAATTATTAGTTGGCACGATTTAGGTATATTTATAATCACTAAATTATAAACCCATGGCAGCGAGATACGCTTTAGCGATATTTCTAATTCTGGCAAATGCTTTTACTGTGTCAGCACAATCCGACAGAGAGGTCAGTGTCAAATCATATGGTGCTAAAGGCGATGGCAATACAGATGATACCAGGTCTATTCAAAGCGCCCTGGACGCCATTATCAGAACGGGAGGTACTGTTTACTTCCCTGCCGGAGACTATAAGATCAGCAATAACCTCTACCTGTATTATGCCTCAGATGTGCCGGTAAAACTCAGAGGGGATGCAGGCGCCACCATCTATCCCAATGCAAAGCGATACTATATTTATTGCAATAACGGCGATAAAAGCAAAAAGCCATTCGGCAGTCTTACCGTTGAAGGACTGAAGATCGATGGCAGCAGATTGCCAAAACCACAGGCAGCATACTATGATGACCCTTCCGGGGCTTATGGTATCTTCACCACTAATCTTAAAAATATTAAAATCGTCAATAACACTTTCGCCAACATCTACGGTTCTGCGATATGGGTCGTGCTGATGAAAGATATCAATGACAGCTCGCTGGAAACATCAGTAACCATCAGCAATAATAAGATCCTCAATTGCTGGGGCCTGAATCCAACCAAGGACTTTTATGACCCGAAAGACAAGAGTAAATTTGCGTACGATAATTATGGTGATGGTATTGCCGTATGGGGATACCGGAATGCCGTGATCGATAACAATTATATTTATAACGATCTTGCCAAAACCCGGCATTTTGGAAGGGCAGGCATTGTATTAGAGAATGATTGCGCTAATTCGAAGATAACCAACAATACTATTAATGGATATGACAGGAATATTCATATTGAAACTGATAAAGGCGGACATCTGATCACCAACAACAAATTATCAGGTAGTAATGTGGGTATTTATTTCTGGCTTTCAAACGACTGGGCTACCAATTCAACAACTATTAAAGACAACCAGTTTTCTTACAATGACGAGATTGCGAAATACAATCTTAAGACAATTGTAGGAGACAGAAAATTCATCATGCTTACCGGTAAACCTACTACAACATATCAGGGTACCAATATTACCGGCAACACCTTCGCTGCGAAAAATGTGACGGATGCGAACCAGATGATGACGCTGCCGGCAAACCTGAAAGTAAACAGGTCTTCCAATCAGGCCAGAAGGTTCTGATAAATACCTGCCACTTCTTTAGCAAGCACCTGCCAGTCCAGGTGCTGCTCTGCATAATTCCTTGCATTCAGGCGTCGTTCTTTCAATTGCAAGGGCGCCTGTACTGCCCGTAAAACATAGTCGGCCAGCTGAACTGCGTTCCCTCTTTCTGCATAGTCACAAAAGTTACCGCTCGTATAGTCTCTTACGCCGCCAACATCTGTGGTTACAATTGGCAAGCCGCAGGAAGTAGCTTCCAGCATGGCATTATTAGCAGTGCTTTCAATCAGCGGTAGCAGTAAAAGATCTGAACTCCTGTACAATCCAAGCAGGCTTTCATCAGAAATATTGCGATGGAAGACGGTATTTTTGAATGCACGGAGCTGACTGATAGGGTGAGTCGGATCATCTACAAAATGATTTACTATTTCGAACCTGATCGTATTATCTTTCTCAGTTACACGTTTTACAACATCGATCAGGCAAGGTATATCCCTAAACCAGTTGCCGCTGAAAATACAGGCTTTGCTTGGCTCATATTCCTTTCCGGGCGTAAAGAAATCTATGTCAATACCATGTCTCACAAAATGCACTTTACCTGGCATTTGCTTATCAAAATAAGCCTGTTCCCGGGTAGATAATACAATGACAGCATCCAGTGCATGAAGCAATTTCATTCTTTCCGGATGCTTCTCCCACCAGCTAACGGGCTGATGGGATGTAGCCACTATTTTAATATGCTTGTATTTAGCGGTATTTTTCTTCAGATAGGCCAACAGGCCAAAACTATCTTCGAGGTAGGCAATGTGCAAAATGCCTCCTTCTTTTTTAAGCAGTCGCCATCCCTTCCATTCGGCCAGCATACTTGGTACGGTATAAAAAGGTCCCAGTTTCATACGATTGAACACAGGCCGCAACACCTTGCCGGATACCCGTTGCATGAAAGTGGCATCTTTCCTCCAGATAGTAGTAAAATCATTCCCATACATCTTCTCCAGATGCATAAAAAGATTATCATACCCGCTATGAGCTCCCATATGAGAGAAACGATGCCTTATAGTAACTATCTTCATTAAGCGTTTTTTTTGTTTCCCACTACCTCTCTTATTGCATCAAGGAATTTCTTGCCATACACAATATCCGGTTCAAGATAATTACCTTCTGCCCACTCATTCCACGATTTCACAAATGCGATCCGATGCTGTGCCGGCTTATGCTTTATTGTGTTTACCGCAGTTTCCAGATGTTCCTTAAACAATTCAGGAGTGGCCTTGTGTAGAATAAAAGCGCGTTTTCCGCTTCTTGGAGAATGATCCCAGTTAGGTATAACAGTGGGAATGCAATTAAGTTCTTTCTCCTCTTCGCCGATAAAATGTTTGGATGCTTTAGCATAGTCAAATACACGCAGACCGCCGAAAGCCCGCCTGAACATACGCAGCGGCAGCGTCTTTTTACTGCGCTCATAATCATGCATCCTGATTACATTGGCGGCATCATATCCCATATCGAGTATCGTCTGTATGTCACTGGAAAAGTAGGTATGCCCGACAAAGTATATTCCCGGCAAACCGTTTTCCTGCGCCAGTTTCTGCCAGAGTTCAATAAAAACGCCTACCTCCTTAAATTGCAAAGGACGGTAAATGAAAAAGATGGGCTTCCCATCTACTGTCAGATATCGTTTGTCAAGAAATGCCGGCAGCACTTCATAAAAATGCGCTTTATAGTCTTCTATACCAGGATATAACTGTTCTATCAGGATCGTCTTTTCTGCACCATGCCATATGCCACTCCAGGTTTCATTTGCCCAACCCAGGCAGAAAGGAAAATCGGGGTTGCCGGATGCAAGTACTTCATTAAAAGGCCGTTCGAGCAAACGCCTTTTGTTCCCAAACCAGTAATGCCAATAACAGAAGCCCTCTATCCCTGCTTCCCTCGCCATTTCAGCCTGGGCTTCCCTTACCTCAGACAATCGCAGATCATAATACCCCAGGTCAGCAGGCACACGTGGCTGATAATGATTACGGAACAGCTTTTTAGCCTTGCCAACATTTGTCCACTCTGTAAACCCTTTCCCCCACCAAACATCATTCTCCGGTATCGGATGAAACTGAGGCAAATAAAATGCGATTAATCTAGCAATATCACTCATGTTATAAAAAAATATGGTTATGCTATCTGTTGCTTATCTTTTTTCATCAGTCTTCCCAAAGTTGACTTGAGGAAATTCCTGAACTCAACATCTACAAAATAATAAATAGTAAACGCACAAAGAACAGAAACAGATAAACAGATGCCAACAGTAATAAGGGAATATAATCCTTTTTGTGCGTGTATCAGCTTACCAGCCAGGTAGCCGAACCCGATAATAAATAATACAGACGGTATTAACTGCCTCATGTACCTGTTAAAGAAACTAACCAAAGACATATTCAGGTATCTGGCTGAGTACAGTATGAACAGGAATACATTTACCTGGATTGCCAGGCTCTTGAACAATGCATAAGATGAAATACCCAGAAAATGCTGCGTGGCCAGTACACCTATCATAAAGATCAATGGTTGTATAGTAGCATTCAGGTATAACTTACGCAACTGTTCCCTGGCAGTCAGTAACGCCCCCGCAGGATAAGTTATAAAGCTCAATAAGAAAGAAGTTGCCAATACCTGTGCTACAAAGATCGAGTTCTCATAATCCGGACCTACCCAGGAAAGGATCAACGGCTTCATCAACACGATCATGGCCACTGAAGGTATCACCGTAATAGGCGCCCCGATTCTCAACAAAGTTTTATACAGGTTCGACAGTGCATCATTTTCATTCCTGCCCACCATGTGATTAAACCTGATAACGAAAGGATAATAGAACGTTCCGAATGCATCCCTGAAGAAACGTAGTAAGGTCAAACCGATGGCGTAATAAGCCACTTCGTTTTTTCCAAGGAAATAACCTATGTATAAGAGGTCCAGTTCGTAGAAAATGATCCAGGACAGAGACAGGAAGAAAGAATTATAAGCCAGTTTTGAAGTCTTGTTGTAAAGCTCTTTTGAAAACCGGCAACATTTCAGCAGGTACAAAAAACTATAGTTATATCGTTTCTTCGCAATGATGATGTTGGCCAGAATGGCGCCTATGGTCAGCAGATTAAAGAACAGGAAATATTCGAACAACAGATATCGTCCATTACCGAAAAAATAGAATACTGAAGCGATACGGATCAATGACACAATGATATTGATACGCTGCGGATAGTAGTCTTCCAGTCTCACTGCGAAAATGATCTGGATAATGCGCTGTGCAATTAATACCGGAGAGAATAAGAATAATACCAACAATAACCTGGATGCCAGCTGCAGTTCTTCAGGTGAAGAGGAGATGCCCTTTATCATTAGCTCCGGATAAAAAGAGATCCACAGTATAAACAAACTCACGGGCACAATAAACAAGGTAAAGATGAAACAGCAAAAACCGGTCACCCTTATTTCTCCATCCTGATCCCGCCGGCCATAGTATTCTGATGCATACTTTTGTGCGGCATTAATAAATCCCAGGTCTGCATACTGAAAGAAGATATTCAGGGACATGCAAAAAGAAAATATCCCAAACAGTGCGGCGGAGCTGGTAACACGGGGAGTAACAATTGCCAGGGAAGCAAAACCTGCAATATAAGCCGCCAGCTTCCATACGTATATCTTCACATAGTTATTAATATAACTTACAGTTTCCGCCATTCTCTTCTATAGTTTATTCTTTATAACAGACACATCAAAAGGGCGCAGGTATTTATCCAACGCCTTCTTATCCACAACAACCTTATTTTTGATCAGGTCATACAAAGCATCATCCGTTTTTGCAACAGGAATATCTTCGTCTGATCCATCGAAAGGAGGAACGATCTCATAACCGCCGAGGTCTTTGCCTTCAGCTGTCACCGGCTCATATACCAGGTAATTAACACCATGTCCTATTGATTCAAGCAGCAGTGTTGATGTAGGGCCTACCACCAATGATGCCGTCTGCAACGAATCACTTAACGATAAGGTATCCAGATAATAGAAATCCGTACCCAGGAATTGTAATAACCAGCTTCCACTCATAGATGGATGAGGTCTCAGACGGGCCTTCTTTACACCTGCCTTTTGTAAGACCGCTTTTACCCTCAGCAGGTATACAATAATGTTGCCACGGTCTCCCAGTATAGGTTCATAAGTATGCTGATGCGGGGACATTGCCTTAGGCAATACCAGCACATCCGATAAATCAAAACGTATTTTCCTGTCTTTTACAATGCTGTTATAAGAGGGGTGCCCTGCAACCAATACCTTTGCAGGGTCTACACCGGCTTTCAGATAATTCTGCCGTACCTGCTCTCCCCACACTACCAGGTAATCGCCGTTAGTTTCAGCTTCCCTATGATAAAAAGCAGGAAGACCATGAGATAAAATGAAGGACGGACGCCTCATTGAACGGAAACATGCTATAACGATCTTGGAGTAAAAAAGCTGTCCTGTATATAGTAAAGCTGCCTTCAGGTCTTTTTCACGCAGGTAACTGTCTACTATCTGCTCGAAAGAGGACACCTGCTGCTGAAACTCTTCGCCGATCAAATAACTGAAGCTGCTGTCACGCAAATGCCTGTCAATTTCGTGATAAGCTTTTACAATAGCAGCATTCCCTGCTACCTTCCTGCCATGCGGTGCCCAATAGGGGCTCACCAGGTTATAACCCTCGTCTTCCAGGTGTTTATTGAAGCCGCTGAAGTAGATAAGTGATAAGATATTGCTTTTATCTGCACTAAAATGATGCTGATAGTTTGCGGAATACCAGTTTAGCAAACGGCTCCGTAAAGGCGTTTTTGACTTTGCGATGCTTCCTTTAGGACGGCTAAAATGGGCGCCATAATGGTATATATGCCAGTCTAATTCCAGCTTAAGAAGATCAATATGCCTCTTTAACGCTCCATCTGCCGTCTCCGACAGATATGCTAATAAATACGCCTCATTCCTCTCAGACATTTATCAATCTGTTTTGTAAGTGCATAAAAAAATCGATCTTGATTCATCAACGTCTTTGGCATAATACGATATCCACAGTTTACCATCATTATAATAAAGACCTGGATAACCAGTGTCCCAGCCTGATGGCAGGTTCTCCAGTTTCGTTACTTTCTTATGCTCAATATCGAGATCAAACAAGGCAGTCACCGGCCCGAAGTACGGTGGGTCATATGCCCGTCCCGCAAGGTAAAACCGGTTCTTCACCTCAATAATATTGGGCGATTCGATCGTCCTTCCCATGTCGTGCCATTCTATTACATTATATGGCGTATCCGACAAACCTAACCAACTGGTCTTACTATCACAATCTCTTCTCGCCACGATCACCATTTTTTTCGTATGCGTGAATAACATAGCGCATTCTGTGGGGCAACCATCGCTGGACACATCTTTTTTCAGAAGTCTGAATCTTGGAAAGATGTCAGGGTTGCTGCCATATAAAGAAATAGTAGTCTTCATTGGCTGCCTGCTGGCAACACCATATGCCATTGTATACATATCAGTGTTACCTCTTTTCTGTACCCTCCATAACCAATCCTTATCCACGTTTGTGTTGATTGGTCCCTTCCATCGTCCGGTAGTATCATTATAGGCATACACTACATTAATTACATTACCAGGCCTTAACGCTCCAACGGTGATATACAGTTTATGATCAAAACCGATAATCAGTTTAGGATCACGGAGGTCAGAACCTGGCACCCGTAACAATGTATCACTGCTCCACGTTATGGCATCATCAGATGATATTAATCTAACTTTCCCTTCGTCTCCAACATGGGCTTTCCCTTCCCTGAAAACGCAGTACCATCTGCCGCCATATTTGGTAAGATCGGTAAATGCACTATATGTGCTGTTCGACCAGATCTTTTGGTACGAGAGTATTCTGCTGTCTTTCTTGTTTTTGTCTTTGCCGCACCCGAGTATTATTAACATTAATACTGTTAGCAGGTGCATACGATTCAGAGGCATAGATATAGTTTTGAATAAAATCTAAAACTAGTGATAGTATTACTTTCTATTAAAATTCGGGTATTATTTTCTATTTAATAATTGATATTTTATTTCAGCCAATTCCCAATCTGACAATGTATCAATATCCTGTACGCTTTTTTCCTCTACCTCCAATCCGGCAACGTTATCTCCAAACAATTTTTTGTGCGATAAAATGTAGTCACTTCTGAACCAGTAAAACTGCCCGGCATCATGATATACAGGCTCCAGGTCCTGTGAACGTTTATGGTAATTTTCCGGCCAGAGCATGGCCACCTTTCCGTTCTCCACTTTATGTATGGATCGTTGAATGGGATAACTATATTTCACCATGGGAAATACTACATCGAATTTCCCGTCTACCAATTTCTTATAACCTTCTTTTAAAATCCCCGGATTGACAAAAGGTGCTGTGGGATATATGCAGCACCCTGTTTCAAATGTCATTCCTCTTTCTTTATAACGCATTATCACCTCCGCTATTACATCCGCCGTCCCTGAAAAATCGTCTGCATTTTCCTTACTTCTGAAAAAAGGGACAATGGCGCCTTCTGCCTCTGCCATCCTGGCGATCTCTTCATCGTCTGTTGAGACCATTACCTCAGCAAATAATTGCGATTCAAGCGCAGCGTGAATAGAGTAACTTATGATCGGCCTGCCGAGAAACGGCAGGATGTTCTTTCGCGGTATCCGCTTACTGCCTCCTCTGGCAGTGATAATGGCAACGAGTTTATTTCCTTCCTGCATACTCACTACTTAACAGGGATATTATTAATGAGTCATGATATTTCCCATCTTCAAAGCAATTCTGCCTCAGCTTGCCATCCTGTTTGAAGGAAAATTCATTGGTGAAGAAATCGATCTTCGCTTTATCAAATTCATACAACTCCATCCAGATCTTGTTCAGATTAAGATTTTTAAATCCGTAATCGATCAGCAGGGAAGCCGCATCCAGCGCATAACCTTCATTATCGATATAAGATTCGTTATATCCTATGTAGAAAGAAAAGTCCGCTGATCGGATGATCCAGTTGGTGTACAACAAACCGCCTGCTCCCAGCGGCATCCCATCGGATAACCTTTCTATAAGGAACATGAAGTCATTACTGCTGCTCACCACCTTATTAAACCACATTTCCTGGTTAGCCATTCCCAGCTCGCGGAACTCTCTGAAATTCCTTCTGAAATGAGGCAGATTACGCCAGTCTCTCAACAGGCCCAGATCCTGTTTCTCAAGCGCCCTTAAACCTACCAGTTTACCTTTTATCATCGTTTATTGTATATGGTCTAATGTAATATGTTCGCCCTTAACGATACCTTTCGCCAGCTTCTTACCGATCAGTTCCGGAAGCCTGTACGGCGGTAATGATCCAGCCGGCATCGGCCGCAGGGATTCAAGATCATCATTTGTAAGTACTGTTCCTGCAGGGATGTCTCTTACAGCTCTAAGGCTTCTCTGCTGTACAACGATAGACTGCTTTTCATTCTCTTCAATTCTTTTCACACCATCGCCCATTGCATAAAAGATCTCGTTACCCACTTTTACCATTTCTGCCCACGATTGCGGATTCATGGCAAATTTGTGATCAGGACCTTCACGGCCATTGTCATCGGTAAAATGCTTTTCTATCATTCTTGCACCAAGCGCTATAGCACCGGCAACGGTGGCATGTCCTGTAGTGTGATCGGATAATCCCAATACAACACCAGGATACTTTGCCCTGAATGTGTTCAATACATTAAGATTAACAAACTTGTACTTGTCAGGATCAACAGTATAGTTGGTGTTACATTGCATCAGGCAAACCTTATCTGTAACAGACAACAATACATCCATTGCCCGCTCTACATCTTTCATATCAGCAGCACCACTTGCCAGCAGCACCGGCTTGCCCTTTTTAGCAATATATTCGATCATCTCCAGCCATGTGATATCACCGGATCCTATCTTATATACATTTACAAAATCGTCAACATGATCAACTGATTCTTTATCGTAAGGGCTGGTAAAATATTCGATACCTACTTCATCACATTTTGCTTTCAGAATAGCAGTCCAGTCCTGGCTGATGCTTGCATCTTCGTAGATCTCATACACACTTTTCTTCCAGTTGGCCTGGTGGGACAACTGGCCGCCCAATGTCTCAAAACCATGTTTGCTGACAATCTTTGCAGCCTTGAAGTTCTGGAATTTTGCAGCATCTGCACCAGCTTCCTTAGCCAGTTCTATCAGGCGTAATGCCCTGTCGAGGCTACCATCATGGTTAGCGCCAATGTCAGCAATATAGTAAGGGACATGATCTTGCCCTATCCACCTGTTTCCTATCTTAAAGGTTGTATTCATTTGCAAATTTTTTTTTGAAGTCGTTCACCAATTCAGCCATGCCTTCTTCAAAAGCCGGCATCCTTATCCCTGCTGCCACAATCTTATTTGTACACAATGTAGTATTCAAAGGCCTTGGCGCCTTAAACTTTGACTGATCCAGCTCCGTTTTCTGTAACAGTGATCTGTCAAAATTAAACGCATTTGCTATGCTAAGCAGGAAATCATACTTGGACAATGTATCGGACGTGCCAAAATGATAAACCCCCTTCTTCACCTTCTTCTCCAATAATTTAAGTACCAGCCGGGCCAGCGTACCAACATATAATGGATTGAAATAAACGTTGTCGAAACCAGTTATTTTCTCTCCCTTATCAAAAGCATTCCAGGCCCATTCAAACAGGGAATTTCCCGGTGTTGCGTGGAAGCCGTAGATGTTGACCCTAATTACATAAATATCTGTTGATCTCTTCAGCAGCTCCTGCTCCGCCAGCATTTTGGTGGTCGCATAATAGTTCAGCGGATTACAACTGTCCTTTTCAACATAGTTGCCCCGCTGACCATCAAAGACAGCATCTGAAGATATATATACAAATGACTTCACGGAAGGCAGCTCACTGAGCACCTTCGCGGCAGTCACATGTAATGCATATGCATAGTCCTTATCCTTTTCACAAAGATCAACATTCACCTGCGCCGCAGCATATATTACTATCTCCGGCTTAAGGGCCAGCATCGATTTTTTAAGTTGTGCAGTGTCAGTCATATCCAGCTGAATATGCCTGTCTGCCGGTATATGAGCGCCCGTTCTTGATATTGCATAGACGTCATATACCGGGTTTCCGGAAAAAACTCTAAATAAATGTTGGCCAAGCATACCGGTTGCACCGGCAATTACAACTTTTATGGGCATAGGTTAAATTGAAAATGTCGGGTCTATCTGCTCCCTAATCAATTTCCTCAACTCTTCAACAGATAGCCACTCAGTGTTCTGACCGGAATTATAGTTAAATCCTTCCGGAACCTTCTTTGCATTGAATTTTGCAATGAATTCATCAAGCGACCATCTCGGTACCTGGGGAAGTATTGCATAATACTTACCAAGATCATAAGTGGAGAATGAATCTGAAGTAGTGATCATTTCCTCATGGATCTTTTCTCCCGGTCTGATACCCACAACCTGGTGTTTACAATCAGGGCCAATTGCTGTAGCTACATCAGTGATTTTGTAAGAAGGGATCTTTGGTACGAAAAGTTCTCCTCCCCACGCGGTTTCCAATGCATGCAACACCATCGCTACACCATCTTCCAGTGAAATATTGAACCTTGTCATGCTCGTATCTGTGATCGGCAATACACCTTCCTTCCTTTTATTCAGGAAAAATGGAATTACTGATCCGTTAGATCCCATTACGTTACCATAACGTACTACTGAGAAGGTGATCGGATTATATCCCCTGATGTTGTTGGCTGCAATGAACAATTTGTCTGATGCCAGTTTGGTGGCTCCATAAAGGTTGATAGGCGCGGCGGCTTTATCGGTTGAAAGCGCTACTACCTTTTCAACGGAAGACTCAAGACAAGCGTTAATGATGTTTTCAGCACCCATGATGTTGGTCTTGATACACTCACTAGGATTGTATTCAGCAATAGGTACGTGTTTCATTGCGGCTGCATGAATCACATAATCAATACCCTTCAAAGCCCTTTTCAGCCTGTCGTAATCCCTGACATCTCCGATAAAGAAACGGATCATGGGATATTTGGCAGCAGGGTATTCCTGTGCCATCTGGAATTGTTTCTGCTCATCCCTTGAGAAGATCACCAGCCTTTTTACATTAGGCCATTTTTCAAGAACGATCTTAGTAAATGCTTTACCGAAAGATCCTGTACCTCCTGTAATGAAAATGCTTTTGTTATTTAGGTCCAACATGAAAATGGGTATTATTTACTTATTAGTTTTCCTCCTGCATCACTTCCCTCAAGATCCTTCGCCCGATCAACCACACAAGACATAAAAAGCCCGCCAGAATTCCTCCTATCAGCAGTGCTTTCAGTTTACCCAGCTTTTCTATCTTCAAAGGCAGAATAGGCGAATCAACGATTTGTATCAATGGCGTTTCCTGGGCCATTGACATTTTACTTATCTCAAGGTTTTTAACCACTTCTGTATACATGGTTTCCAGCATCAGTTTCTCCCGCGCCTGCTTCTGTGTACCTACATTAGAGACCTGCCTGATAGGATTCACATTCATGTCCTGTGTAACAGCCAGAGAGTATGACTTGTTATTCAGCAAAACTTCCAATGAATCGGCGGTGGCCTGTAGTTTATCCACATTGGCCTTTGAGCGCTTGGTCTTCGTATCTACGTAAAAGTCGATCGCTTTGTTTACCAATGTTTCGGTAAAAACTTTTGAGAAAAGCTCATGGCCTGATGTAACCTTTACCGATACAAAACTTAATGCTTTATCTGGTTTTGCCACTTCAAGATTGTACTTGACAATATTTTCCTGGATAGTATTAAGTACGCTGTCCTGCTGTAAGGTAAATTGCTTGCGATCCAGTCCGTAAGGGAAATGTAATCCGGCGATCGGTTTGTCCTTCCAATTACTTTGCAGCTTGTTAAAGTCAATATACAGATCCGCCAGGGAGATCTGCTTACCATTCACTGTTACCGGCGATAGCAATGTCTTTTCCACCATCAGCCTGGTCTTAAGGAACCCCTGCATATTTTCCCCGGAAAATACACCTATGTCTCCACTCCCACCTCCCAGATCAATTCCGAATTGGCTGGCTAAACCTGCATATGCGCTTAATGAGCTTGATTTGCTGTCTTCCATGACGAAAGTCAGCTCTGCTACATAACTTTTCTTTTTAATCAATGCCAGCGTCAATCCCAAGCCGGCCCCCACTATCCCACATATACATATGATCAGCCACTTACTAAGCAGAAACCGCCACCATTCCCCCAACTTTATCAACAGCTCCCTCAGGGATATTTCAGCATTATTATTAACAGCGTCCTGTTTTGAATGTTCCATACAATTAATTCGTTAAGAATATATGATCCCTATCAGAATGCGTTGATCCACTACTTTGTTGAATTGATAATTGTAACCACTATCAATGCGAAAGACGCCAATGCACTCGCCAACCCTACAGTAGCAGCCGCTGTCAATCCCTTTCTGTCTGGTTTGGTAGGTACATATATTTCCGCTCCTGGTTTCACTTTCGGATAACTGTTAAAGAATAACATCTTCCTTGTGCTTTTCACTTCACCATTCGCATATACTATATAACTTCTTCTCTTTAATGCCTGGGACGTAAACCCACCGGCCCCACGTACATAGCTTCTGAAGGAAAAGCCATTGTCAAACCGTACCTTCTTTGGGAAATACACTTCTCCAAATAATTGTACTGTCTGCTGTTTCTTTGGGATCCTGATTACATCGCCCTCTTCCAGGTAGAGGTCATATTTGGAACCCGGATGCTCCAGTATCTCGTCCAGCTGTATACCTAACAGCTGCTGGTTGCGCTCCACTGTTGCACGGGTCCTGGCCACATCGATACTATCCTTCACTTTGTTATTGAACACTTCCAGCTTGCTCAGCAGGAAAGTACTGTCCTGCTCGTTGGTGAAAGTCCTGCGCAATAATAAAGCACCTTCCGCTGATGCCTCCGGACGCAGACCACCCGCTCTTTTGATAACATCAGATATACGTTCTTTCTTCGTATTGATGGCATACAGTCCGGGATACACTACCTCTCCGTCAAGCAGTATATTGGCCTGCTGACTATAAGACGGCGACCTGCGCACCATTACCTCATCAAATGGCTGCAACACATAAGCTGTTGCCGCCGGATTACCAGACAGGTCTGCATTAATATCAAACTGCTCAGTGATGGCCATTCTCACATCTGTGGAATCATACTTACCCCCGGTACGGATACGGCGGGAGATCTCCACATGCTTCAGGCTTGCTGCATCCTTGAGACCTCCTGCCATCAGGATAAGATCTTCCAGGTGCATACTGTCTCCGTAGCTAAAATATCCCGGCTGATTAACTTCTCCTTCAATCTTCACCAGGTATGGTTCCCGGATGCCCAGCTTGGAAAATATTATTACGCTGTCTTCCCGCTGTAACGACGGGTTATTCCTTCCTGCTATGGCATCCAGTACATTAAAGTTGATAAAGGCTGGTGTAAAATCTTCCTGTAATCTGCGTATCACACCACGGGAAGTTGCCGCCACCTCCTGGATCCCGTCGGCACGTTTGATGAGATCTCCGACAGTCATTTTATCCTCCAGCGCATATTCTCCCGGATGGAACACAGCACCGGAAATAGTTACACGGTTAGTATAGCGGTTTACTATTGAATCAACATAGAACCTGTCACCTGATTTCAGGCGGAACAGCGCTACCGAATCTGCCGGTATGTTCACAAACTCCCTGGCCTTGCTGGTAACACGTAAAGCCCGGATCACATCCCGGAAAGAATTATCAGTATATCCACCTGCAAAGTCAATCACCTGCTGCAGGGTCTCTGTTTCTTTTGTTTCGAAAATAGCCGGACGTTTAATCTCTCCCAAAAGCTCTACCCTCATTTTATAAGGATTCACCTTCACGATGTCCTGGTCCTGCAATACCACGTTGTTCGTAAGGTCTCCGTGCAGCAGGAAATCATACAAATCAAAGGTGGCAATTGCCTTCCCGTTACGGATCACATCTATACTTCTGAAAGAACCATTTTCATTAGGCCCGCCGGAAACATAGAGGGCATTCGCCACAGTGGCCAGTGAGGGCAATGTATAAGTACCCGGACGGGTAATTTCTCCTATGAGCGTTACCTTGATACTACGTATATTTCCCAGGGAAACCTGAACAGATGTATTACCCGTTCTGATACCGGAATAAATAGTACTCAGCTGTTTGGTGATACGCGTTTTTGCCTCTTCCATCGTAAGACCGTTCACATAAACCGGCCCCAGGTAGGGGATCCTGATATATCCCTCAGGACTTACCTTTAAAGTATGTTGTACTTCTGAGTAGCCATAGACGTCAATCACAAGTTCATCGTCCGTTGCAATCTTATAATTGGGAGGGGTTGCCATACGTAAGTTAGGCTCGAATGTCAGGTTCTGGTTACTAAACAATTCTGTACCGAATATCCTCCTGCGACGTTGCTCTTTTTCAAAGTCTTCCTTATCCTTTATCTGCTTGTATTTTTCACGCCAGTAATAAATAGTGTCCGACTGGTCGCTATATTTCCTGCCGGATGTGTCCTGGCTGAACAAATTACCACTACTGCCGGAAGAAGAAAGTTCCTTGTCAAGATTTAACTGCGTGATGCGCGCCTTCAGTTTCACCACTTCATCATTGGGAATCCCCCTTTGGGCTGCATAGTCATCTATCTGGGAATAGCTGATATTATTTTGTTTCATCTTCGCTACCAGTTGTCTGATCTGATCATCTGAGAGATTATCCACCTTTATCTGGCTTATTTGCGACTGCGTAACTGACTGCGCACGAACACAATAACCAAAGGCCATCAATAACAGTTGCAGCAGTAATACTTTTTTCAACATGAATTTATTGGATAACAAATATTCGGATTAATATAATATCAACCATTTCCCCTCAATTGTCCGGAATTTCCTCTTCGGAAAAATCAGGTGCAAATCTATTAAAAATAACATATAAATATTAACATAGTGGAAACCAATTAAATAATTATCATATGAAGGGTAACATGGCTCCGAATTGGCAAACGCGCCTGTTATCACCTTATATTCAATCATCAACAATTAGCAAACGTTTACATATATATGTAACGAACTTTTGTCTTAACAGTTACAGCCGGAGGACTCCAGCTGCCGGTATCAATAAAAAAGGGATCCTTGTTAAAGACCCCTTCTTTATTCAGAAACCGTGCCACGGTACGATATTTAATTAATTTACAGCCAATTACACCTTCACAAAGATCTGTGTGATATCCTTCTCAAACGCCTCTTCCTCTTTGTAGATCCAATCGCGATAAGCTGCAAAATTATCGATATGCTTGTCATAGTCTGCCAGGCAGGATTTGATCAGCTTCACGATTGCCGGAATGTTACTCCTCCTGTCGGCAATCTTATACTGCTCCGGCAAAGGCACATCTTCCTGGTAGGCGGCTGCGCCTCTCTTTCCTGTGATCACACAGCACTTATAAATAGCTGCTTCCCTGGGGAAACGGTCCTTGCCAGGATGGTGACCGAAGTCGATGTAGACCATTGATTCTTTCAAGAGCTCACCCACCTGGGCTGGAGTCAGTTTCTGCAAAGGTATCCACCTGGCCTCCGGCATAGCGGCCATGATCTTTTTGGTAAACCGATACCCTTTCAGCGGATTATAAAGGATCTGCGGCTTTTTTTCTCTTACATCCACCTCCCTGGAGGCCTTCAGGAAATCGGCATTCAGATAATCTGACAGGTAAACCGCATCTATCTTCCATTGTCTTAAAAAGTCAACGGCATATTCAGATTGTGCAAGGTGATAATTGAATTTACCCCTTACTTTCCCATTGATCGTCACCGCACGGTGCAGCCATTTTATCTTCAGCTTCCGGATCATCCGGTAATGCGCCGGCGCCTCAATAGCTTTAAACAGATTGTCGACACTCAGCCACCAGCCGCATTTCCGTATGTTTTTGAACTGATCGGCAAAATAAAAGTACAACTCAGGGATGATGACCAGGTTCTCTTCCCTGTCTTCTACCTCCGTCACATACTTACAATTGTATTTAAGATAGTTTTCACTAACAGGCTGCTCGACATCATTAGGATAATAGTACATCGCTACGTCAAAGCCTCTTTTCCCTAATTTATAGGCCAGCTGGTGAAGCAATTCAGGCCCGCCGGAGGCTATCCGCGGAGGACACATTATATATATCCTGGTATTTTCATGGATCTGGATCATGTCAGACGTTTCCCTTTCTGTTATTTAGATATTTTTAAGTATTGCTTTACCTGGTAAAGCGCTGATCCTATCACCTGGTGCATGTCATAGTAACGGTACTCTGCCAGGCGGCCTCCAAATATGATATTGGTTTCCTGGTCTGCCAGCGCTTTGTACTGCTTATAGACGCGGGCATTAGTATCATCATTGATAGGATAATAGGGTTCCAGTCCCCGGCTCCATTCCTGTGGATACTCCCTCGTAATAACAGTGTGCGATTGCTGGCCGAATTCGAAGTGTTTGTGCTCAATGATCCTCGTATATGGCACATCCCTTTCTGTATAATTGACCACCGCGTTGCCCTGGTAATTATCAGTAGCAAGCTGCTCATGTTCAAAACGCAGGCTTCTGTATTGCAACATCCCATGCCGGTAATGGTAGAACTCGTCGAGCTGGCCTGTGAACACTACAGTCTCTGCCAGGGCAGACAGTTCCTCCCTTGCAGAGAAGAAATCAATGCCCAACCTTACTTCTATACCTTCCAGCAATCCTTGTGTCAGCTTATTATATCCTCCCACAGGGATACCCTGGTACTTATCATTAAAGTAATTATTATTATAAGTAAACCTTAAAGGCAGGCGTTTAATAATAAATGCCGGCAACTCACTGGCTTTCCTCCCCCATTGTTTTTCTGTATATCCTTTGATCAGTTTCTCATAGATGTCCACTCCAACCAGGGAAAGCGCCTGCTCTTCCAGGTTCCGGGGTTCGTTGATTTTCAGCTCTGCCACCTGCTTGTCAATGATGGACTTCGCCTCCTGTGGGGTCTTCACTTTCCACAGCTGGTGAAAGGTGTTCATATTGAACGGCAGGTTATACAACTCATCCTTATACACCGCTAATGGCGAATTCACGTAGTTATTGAACTCAACGAAGGAATTGACATAGTCCCAGATGGGCCTATCATTGGTGTGGAAGATATGGGCACCGTACTTATGTACATTAATACCATTGACATCCTCGCAATAAACATTACCGCCACTATGCAGACGCCGGTCTATCACAAGCACCTTTTTCCCGGCCTTCCTGCATTCGTGCGCAAATACCGCCCCGAACAATCCACTCCCCACAATTAAAACATCAAATTCAGTCATTCATTCAGTTTTGTGTCCTGCTACTGCAACGTACAGAGGGACTATCTATCCCGATGGAAATTTATTGTGTAACCGGCTGTAGTTTAAGCGTTACATCTTACATTGAATATCAATACACTGTACTAAGTTTCGCTGGTATAGGTCTGGTTGAAAAATTGTCATCTGCTGGTACTAATGAACTACAGTCTAAAATATCCGGCTGCAAAGCTATTAAAAATAACATATAAATATTAACATAATGAAAACCAGCCATATTGACCCGCAATAACCTGAATATGCTATTTTTTTCCGCCCGCTCAATCCAGTCGCGGCTGTTTCTACGTTTGTATTTTAAATTAACAGGCCCCGACGCCTGAGCGAAAGACATCAATCCCAAATCTACAACTAACATCCCCAAGGCCATGAGCTTCGAGACATTCCACGCACAATTATTAGAAAATGCCGAATTCCTTAAGCCTGTAGCAATGGCTTTGACCAAAGACCCTGAGGCGGCAAAGGACCTTTACCAGGAAACGCTGTATAAAGCACTGAAAAACAAAGACAAATATCTCGAAGGGAGTAATATCAGGGCCTGGTTATATACCATTATGCGTAATCTCTTCATCAACGACTACAGGAGGTCTGCAAAATACGCCAGTTCCGTAGAGCTGACCCCAAACATCACCAATAATACACTGGCAGACGTGAACGCAGAAAACATGATGCGTACAAAAGAAATAAAGGGAACCCTGTACAAGCTCCCTTTATCCTTTAAGAAGCCGCTTCTTTTGTATTGCGACGGCTTCAAATATCATGAGATCGCGGAAATGTTACATGAGCCTATGGGCACTGTCAAAAGCAGGATTCACCTGGCCCGCAAACTGTTAGGTACTACGATGTCCCGCCATTAGCGCTTTCCTCCGTACACCAGCTGCAGATACCGTTTTTCAATACTGGACCTATAGAGGTAAAATGGCAGCTGTACAATGGCAAAAAGCAACAATAACAGCGGATGCGGCCATATGTAGAACAGTGCCGTAAAGGTGATCACCAGCCGGGCATATTCCAGGTAAAATACCCAGCGCCGTTGCTCCATAATAGCGCCACTGTTCACCAGTGTCAGTAAAATGACCAGGGTAACGCATACCTGTGCAAAAGCAGGCACATAGTTTTCAAACAACAGGAAGAGGAATAACAGTAACAGAATAGCTCCCATCTGCCAGACTACGTATTGCTGCAATTTCCTTGAAGCCCCTACAGTAGTATTTCTAAACAGGAAACGCTCTTCCAGCTTCGGGCGGATGTCCGGGTTTATGTGATCAGGTCTGCCGAACACAACTTTCCAGCGGGCACGAAAGCCTTTGGTCTGTTTTAAGGTGTAAAATATTTCCAGGATGAAATGAAAATGTTGCCAGAGAAAGCTATGGCTGTCCAGTGGCTTTGTCAACCCATATTCAGGTTCTTCTTCCTCCGCGGCAAATGTACCGAACAGCTTGTCCCATATGATGAAAACATCTCCATAGTTCTTATCGAGATATTTATCGTTGGATGCATGATGCACCCTGTGATGAGAAGGTGTTACAAAGATGTATTCAAGGATCCCCAGCCTGCCAATGGTCCTGGTATGGATAAAGAACGGATAAATGCCATGTACCAGCTGTACGCTGATGATCATCGCTGCAGGGAAACCTATCACCGGCAGTACCGACCAGAAGCACATCCGGAAAAATGCCTGAAATACAGTGATACGCGCTGATACGGTATAGTTGAAGTCTTCACTCTGATGATGCACCACATGAGCCGCCCAAAGCAGGTTCACTTCATGCGCCAGGCGATGATACCAGTACCAGATAAAATCTGTCAGGATCAGCAATGCTACCCAGAGCAAAACACCGGACCTGATATTGAACACGCCAAAATGATGCTGCAGGTAATCATAGATAAAATAGAAAATGCCTACAGTAAAGGTATCCAGCAGTCTCTCTGCGATACCAATGTTAATGTTGCTGACTGAACTACTGAAGCCGAAATAGTTCTTCCCGGTTTTCCGCGCCACCAGGTATTCTATTCCCATCAATCCAAGGAATAGCGGGACGGCCCAAGCCATGTGATTTAAATGCACGTGATATAGTTTCGAATTACGGGTAATCTCTATTGCTTGGTGGCCAATGGAGCGAAATCAAAACAATATTACAATTTTTCTCACATATTAGTCCATCATTTTTGTAGACAAATAAAAAAGCCAATTACAAACGTGCAAATAAATCACACGTCTGCAATTGGTATCAGGTGTTAGAATTGGGCGCGAAAACCAATTGTTACTTCCTTCTTTTCAAAAGAAGGCTCATTTTGATTCATGACCTCTGCGATGGTCATAGGGCGGGTAATAACAGTATTAAACCCTTGTTTGCCAGATAGTTGCTGTGCTTTATGTACTGACAGTTTACCAAATTCATATTTGGCGATCAACCTGCCTTTACGCATCAGGGCACTGTCTATCTGGGAAAGATCGCTATTGAAGGTGCAGACCATCTGTACATTGATACAGTCGGCCAGCAGACCATCCGACAGGTTTAACAGGTTGGACACTGATGAATTGCCCGTGGTTTTCCTGTCCATGATGATGTTTTCAGCATCTTCAATGATCAAAATGGTATTAGGATTACTGATCAGCAGGTCTATAAAATCCGGCGACATGATATTCCTTGCCACTGAGGGCGACAGGAACATTACACGTTTCTTCAACCTCCCGATCAGGTAACGCAGGTATGTGGTCTTACCAGTGCCCGGCAATCCGTGCAGGAGTACAATACCTTTGTCATCATTGGTGTTAAGCCGTTTATAGATCAGCTCATCTATTTCCTTAAAATCATCTTCATAAAATAAAGAGAGATCGAGCTTCGTCTTTTTAAACTCCATTGCTTTCAGCTTCAGCCCCCGCTCTCCCATTGTAATAAGATTGATCTCATATTTCCTGCGCTTCTCCCGGGTGCGGTACTTACGTACCAGCGTCGTTATTTCTGTGATAAATTCCTGAGATGTTCCATTATGCAGGATCTCACAATAATCATCACCAATTTCGATCACGCTCTCATTATTCATGACGACGAGGGCAAGATCGTGTTTATATTCCCTGTCTTTATCACCGATCTCCTCTCTGAGATAAACTTTTAAAATACGGTCTGCGAATGCTTTTCTGAATGCCTCCAGCGCCTTTTCTCCATTTATTGAATAAATAAAACTAACGTTAGGTAAAGCATTAAAATAATAATAGTATAAAGAGCTGCTTTCCATTAATCCGTTCCCGAAAATATTATCTCCTCCAATCACCCGCTGCTGTAAAATGTTCTCCATGCTTTTCAAATAAGTATGCAAATGTACATGTTGGTTATCATATACCGGAACGCGCTCCTGGCGTCCGGCAATGACAACGTGGGGTTAATGCAAATTAAGACGAAACCAATATGTTGATGACTGGCGAAGGTTCAATTTAAGCGGGGTAAGAATACCCCGCTTTACGTTAACTAATTGTACCTACTCAATCCAAAATATCATAAAAAAACCCGGTCAGTTTGCACAGACCGGGTTAATAACGTCAACGTATATACTACGTCGTCGCATACCTGGTCTGATTAATGCTGTTTTTGTCAGCACTATGCTCCAATCCGCAGACTGGCCCTGGTTAGTATGTTGTTTTATCCGTTTGCCTTTCATTCAGTTTAACTGAAAAGAAAAAGCCCCGGGGCCTTGGTCCCGGGGCTTTATATATGCTAATAAGTTATTCTCATTTAAACTTATAACATGCCCGGAACCCGCTGCGACCACCCTTCTCAAAGGATGCTGGCGTTGTGTTCATGTGAATTTGTGTATTGAGCATGTTCTAAATAGTTTATTCGTTAATGATAGTGCAAATATATATCGAATATTGGAACTTTAACAATTTTTTTGCACTTTTTTATTTAAAGATTTTTATCACACTTTCTATCTGACACAATAAAAATACCGGCGGCACTCAGCCACCGGCATTTACTTTACTAAGAAGGGTGCCACAAAACAACAGACGATGAGAGGTCGACCTATTATATCAATAACATGCTTTCTGCTTCTTCATCAGGAGCACTCACCGTATTATTTATAACCGCATCATCTTCCGCTGCTGCTCCTTCATATTGCTTTGCCAAACGCTGCATCTGGCGGATGTGCCGCTCAATGTGCTTGGTAAGGAAATAGATATATTGATAGATATCCAGTTTACCTAAATGGTTCACAGACATGTTGGTCAGCACCAGCATACCTTCGCCGTTCTTCAGCAAACTAAGATTATACATACATTGTGCAAACTGTTGCTTGAGCAATACCCTGATGTCTCTCATGTCCTGCAGGCCGCTTGGCTCAAGATGTTCAGGCCTGATCCAGCCAAATGAACGGCTGCCGATCACATCGATCTTATCGAACTTGTCCTGATAATCTGCCGGTAAGATAATCGCATTGGTGGCGCGTTTACGTTCCAGCGCTCTCCGCGTGCTCTTATTAATAATAAGCAACAGAAAATAGTTGGTCAGGCTGATATGCTCCAGCACCTCCCGGATATTCCACTGGTTAGTATCCGGTTTAAAGTGTAGCAGGTCGAAATCTTTTTCGAACCAGGTGTCTAACTCCCTGAAGTTGGTAAGCAAAGCCTCTCTTACTGATTGAATTACGTTTCTCATGATCTGTCGGTTTGGGGTTATGCACCTGACCAGCTCCACTTTCTGTACGGCTCTGGCACATAACAGTATTTATTGAATATTTATAAAAAAACCCGGCTCCATCAAATGGGCCGGGTAGCATATACATAAGTTCTATGTTGGCTACATACCATACCCATTAGGCTTCCTTAAGGCGAAGCCATCCTTTCGTACAATCACCGCCGGCTTTACCGGACGATATATATACCTTACAGTTATCCCACAGTTGTCTTGCTCAATCATCGTTTAGATTCTTCTAAAGCAAAAGGTCCCGCAATCTCTGCGGGACCTTTGTTATATCATTTGATAACTTGAAATTCGTTAACAATTGGTGCAACATACCCGCAACCTACTTCTGGCCTGCTTTTGCTTACAGGACATCGCCGAAATAGTATATTCTGGATTGCGTTTCATTTTTTTTATTGCTAACACAAAGGTATTTTTTATTTTTTTTATTTCCGCATTTTAACTATAAAACTTTTCTATATCCACATCAATTTTTTGTTAACTGGCAGGTATACCCTTATATCAGTATGTTCCTGATTTCCATGAACACCCACCCCTGGCTCCTACCGTTAAAAACTGATCCTCATCATAATATACCCTGTGTTGCAATAAACTAATTTCTTTCTCCTGGTTGCCCAACGTCTATTCGCATTATGGCTATCAATACATCTCGGTATTAATATCCCCTGGTCTCAGTCCCCATACGCCGTTTATATTACGGTTGACCTTCAATACTTTCTCACTATATAATATTTCTAACATCACTTACCAGATAGCTGTCCACAAACTTCCGCCTATCAACAGATACAGTATTAATACTCCCTACCCTCCTTAGCCGTACAACTGCTGGCATTCCCGCTGATTTTCAATATCCATCCTATATATCCTCCCCTTCACACAGCATCGCTGCTCCAATTGATTCCAACTGCTGATGCATTTTCAGTATTATCCTATTTTACTCATATGACAAACAGATACTTATATTATCTACTATTGTCAATCCGCATTTCAGGCCCCTCATCCTCTCCACGTTCTTTATCACATCTCAAAACAATTTCAATTGCACCTGCGGGCGCTCAAACAGCGAGGTGTTAAATTCGAAGCGCTCCTGGTTAATTCCCAGTCTTTTCGTATGCACCTTAAACTGCTGGCGGATCATATCGGCTATATTCCCCTCTCCTCTCATCCGCCTGCCGAAATCACTGTCATTCACCTGGCCACCATGCATACTCTCTATCTGATGCCATACCTTGTCAGCCCTATCCGGAAAATTCTTATACAACCAGTCGTTGAAGATGATCTTCACGGCATCGTTCAGCCGAACGACCGTATACCCTGCAAACTTCGCACCATTTGCTGCGGCTGCCTCCAATAAAGCCGGCATCTCATGATCGTTCAGTCCGGGTATCATCGGCGCAGTCATCACCCCCACGGGAATACCCAGATCGCTCAACTCTTTTACGATCTTCAGACGCTGCGCTGCTGTGGTAGTACGGGGCTCCATCTTCTGCCGCAGGTCCTCCTGCATGGTCGTGATGGATACGTATACACATACCAGGTTATTTTGGGCCATTTGCTGCAGAATATATTTATCCCTCAGCACCAGCGAGTTCTTGGTGATAATACCGATAGGTTGTTTATAATCCAGCGCGATGGCCAGCAGTTGGCGGGTCAGGAACATCTTTCTTTCCAGCGGCTGGTAACAGTCCGTATTGCCGGAAAGAGAAATAGGTTTGGGGACCCAGTTCTTATTATCAAGGAATTTCTTCAACAATTCCGGGGCGTTCCGCTTCACCACGATCTTCCGCTCAAAATCAAGTCCGGCGCTCATACCCCAGAACTGATGGGCATTACGTGCATAGCAATAGATACAGCCATGTTCACAGCCCTGGTAAGGATTCATGGAATACCACATGCCCACATCCGGGCTGTCCACTTTATTGACCAGCGTTTTTGCATGCTCTTCCAGTATCTGGGTGGGCACATCTGCCTGCCACCATTCATCGATACCTTCTACATGCTCCTGCGCATACTCATTCCGGAGATACTTGTTCTTTGGATTTAACTGGGCTCCACGTCCTTTGTAATAGGGATTTTCAGGAATCCCCTCCTGAAATGGCAAGGTCATACAGCTAATATTTTTAGTAAAAATACTAAATTAATTAGCTATTTACCAAATCATATTATTTCCATCTTTTGCATGAGGAACGTCGCATTCTTATTACGCGCAACACCTTCACGGATGCGGTAATCGAAGAAGAGCTGATCATCCTTGATCGTACTTTCAAAACAATAGTTACGGATACGCTGTGGATACGTTTCCTCCATGTGCCCCAGTTCCAGGTCATGCGTGGCGATCATTCCCAGGCAGTGGTACTGCAGGAAATGTTCTATCAGCCGCCGGGACCCCGCCAGCTTATCTTCGGAGTTAGTGCCTTTCAATATTTCGTCCAGCAGGATAAACACCGCTTCACCGCTCTTCAGCACTTCCACGATCTGCTGCAGGCGCAATAACTCCGCCTGGAAATAAGATGTATGTTTAGCGATGGAATCCTTGATACGCATGGAGGTCATGATTTGCATCGGGCTGCAGGTGAAACTGTCTGCACACACCGGCATACCACGTAAGCCCAGCAACAGGTTACTGCCTACACTGCGCAGAAAGGTGCTCTTGCCACTCATATTAGACCCGGTAATGATCAGGAACTGTTGCGGCGAGCCGATACCGATATCATTACGCACGCATTCTTCCGCCGGTATCAGCGGATGCCCAACTCCTGCAGCTACCAGCCGGGTACCCTCTTCATTAATCAATGGGAAAATATAGTCGGGGTGATTATAGGCAAACGTGGCCATACTGTTCCAGACCTCCATTTTTCCGATCACATCCAGCCAGCCAGGCAAGTCCTCATTATAGCGTGACTTCCACCTTTCAAGGGCTATCATACAATGCAGATCATATAATATAAATGAGTTCAAGCCCATTCCCACCAGCAGGTTCAAACGCTGATCCAGGGCGTTACAGATCCTCGCCAGCTGCCGCAAAGCGGTTCTTGCGGCCAGGGCTTGTTCATGCTGCGCTTTCAGCAAAGAGGCGCTTTCAACCTTTTCCATGCTGATCAGATGCAGCAGCCAGGCCAGCTTGCCGAATATCTTTTCCTTATTGGAGATCAGCTGGTGCTGCCCATTTATCTTCTTTATCAGCATCCCCAATATCCCCCAGTTCAGACAGAGAAACAATATAAACAGGTAATACTGACCCGTTATAAAATAATATACCGCTCCACCCAATAACAATAATGGCATTAACCAGCGTGTAATGTTCACCCATTTCCTGTCGGCAAACTCCAATGGCATAGCTAACCATTTATACAAGCCCGCTATATCATCCGGTTGCTCATCTGTGAGAATGGCATGCGCCGAGAACAACTGACGGAATTTAAAGCGCGGAGCAAGCTCCCGAACTACTTCCTGTTGCTGCCTGATCTGCACCGCATCCGTCAGGGGTTGTTTCAGCGTCTCCGCCAGGGCTTTAGCTCCTATCAGCGTACCTGTACGGTTCATATGTGCATAAAGAGAGGCTGGTCCGAATACATCAAGGTCGCCTGTATAGGGATGTTGCTCATCCGCGAACCTGCTTCCATTATCAAAACCCGATTGTCCCGTAGCCGCCAGCCGCCATTCTTTTTCGTTCAGCGAGAGCAGTGTTTTAAGCAGGGTAAGCTTGTCCTGTTGCGATAGATAACGCACCAGCACAACGATGAATGCAGCCAGCGGAAGCAATCCGGCCAGCAACCAGGTGTAGTCAAAATTATTGCGAAAGAATGCATATCCGCAAAATAAGACCCCTGCAAAACACAGCAATCTTATCCAGCCCAGCAAACTCAATCGCTGCTGCACGGCTGATATTGCTGATTTATAATCGTTGATCTGCTGTTCGTAATTAGCTATAGGGGACATGGGTTATTGCATTAAGGTTAAAACGGTCCTAAAAATACTCATCCTTCGCATGGATACGAAGGATGAGCACTACAAGATATTATAGAAATACAATCAATTAAGCATATTGCCTTTTCAGGAGTTCCGGATGCTCCTTGCTCACTTTCATCAGCAGTTCACCAAACAGGGTATTGGCCCATGCAAACCATTTACGGGTGTATTTGGTCGGATCGTCTTTATGGTAGGACTCATGGATAAAGCCAGTCTCACCATCCGTGTTACGCAGTGTTTTCAGACATTCTGCAATTTCCTCAGGATTGCTGCTGGTCAACGCTTTCATAATGATACTCATTGGCCAGATATAATCAGGTCCGGTATGCGGGCTACCCACGCCATCACCATATTTACCTTTGTAGAACCAGCAATGGAAAGTGCTCCACACAAAGTGACGGGAATTCTGGTACAACGGATCGTCTGCCGTGGTATAGCCCAGGTAAGGAATAGACAACAGGCTTGGTACATTCGTATCGTCCAGGAACAGGCGGTTACCATAACCATCCACTTCCAGCGGATACATATGCCCCAGCTGCGGATGCTCTACGATAGCGTATGCCTTGATCGCCCTGTCCACTTCCTCTGCCAGGTCGCGGCACTCTTTTGCAAAGGCAGCGTCTTTGAACACCACCTCGCTGATCTCACTCAGCTGGCGCAGTGATACCACAGCAAACATATTGGAGGGGATCAGGAAAGGGAATACGGTCGCATCATCGGACGGACGGAAAATGGACACGATCAGTCCTACAGGCTGCATAGGTGCGCCATATCCTCCGTTTGGAACAGTGTCGGACTGGATCGGCGTCTTACGCTGGAACTTGTAAGGGCCTTTACCTTCCTTACGCTGCTGCTCCTTAAATGTTTTAACGATCAGCTTAGCCGCTTTTTTATAATTGTCGTCCAGCACGCTGGCATCGCCACTTTCTTTCCAGTAGTTATAAGCCAGGCGCACAGTATAACACAGGGAATCTATTTCCCATTTGCGCTCATGCAGCTCCGGCTTCATTTCTGTCAGGTCGGAATCCCATTCACTACCGGTAGGGCCTTCATTGAAGGCATTCGCATACGGATCGATCAGGATACATTTCGTCTGCCTGTTCACCACCCCGGCAATCAGTTGTTTCAGTTTATCATCTTCCTTTATCAGTGACAGGTAAGGCCATACCTGTGCAGTGGAGTCGCGCAGCCACATCGCGTGGATGTCGCCGGTCAGCACGAAGGTATCCGGACGGCCGTTTTCCACTTTGAACTGTACGGTAGTGTCCAGTGTGTTTGGGAAACAGTTTTCGAACATCCAGGCCAGTTTCGGATCTGCGATCTCCTTCTTAATTGCAGCGATTGTTTTTTCTACGGCCTGGCTGGTAAATTTACGTTGCGCCAGCGGCGGTCGCTGGGACACATACCCTGTTGCCATACTCAGTACCGATTTAGGAAAACCCAGCGCCACAGCGCCTGCCAGCAAACTGCTGTTCCTGATAAAATCTCGTCTTGCCACCATTTCTGATATAGATTTTCTATTACGATTGCCTTTGTTTCTACGAAATGCAACTCATAAACGTGAATAATAGGGTGTAAAATAAAAAAATGTGTGAATATTCCACAGTTACGATTTTCGTAAATTACGGACTTAATCGGCTCCACGTTGCCATAATACGTACAAACACCAGAACAATATGACTGACAATTCATCTCATAAGATCCGTATCGTTACGGCGGCTTCCCTTTTTGATGGCCATGATGCAGCTATTAACATTATGCGGCGCATTATGCAGACAAAAGGTGCGGAAGTGATCCACCTGGGACATAACCGTTCGGCAGCGGAGATTGTGGACTGCGCCATCCAGGAAGATGCCCAGGGCATAGCCATCACCTCTTATCAGGGTGGCCATCTTGAATTTTTCAAGTACATGTATGACCTCCTCCGCGAGAAGGGTTGTGGTCATATTAAGATATTCGGCGGAGGTGGAGGTACCATCCTTCCTTCTGAGATCGAAGAATTACACCGTTATGGCATCACCCGCCTCTATTCGCCCGACGATGGTCGCCACATGGGCCTGGAAGGCATGATAGAAGATGTGATCCGCCAGTGTGATTTTCCTACCACCACTGGTCTGAACGGACATTTGCATGAACTGCCCTCCCGCAGTGATAAGCTGATCGCACAGGCTATTACTGTTGCCGAGAATGATCGGCTGGATGCCCCTCTCCCCCCTGCCAAAGAAGGCAAGAGCGTAGTATTGGGCATCACCGGTACAGGCGGGGCAGGTAAAAGCAGCGTAACGGATGAAATTGTACGCCGGTTCCTGCACTATTTTGACAGGAAGACGATTGCTGTCATCTCTGTAGACCCCTCCAAAAAGAAGACCGGCGGCGCATTACTGGGAGATCGTATCCGGATGAATGCCATTCACCATCCCCGGGCATATATGCGCTCGCTTGCCACCCGGGAGAGCGATAAGGCCGTCAGCGCACATGTACAGGAAGCGATCGATATCTGTAAAACTGCGGGCTTTGACCTCATCATTCTCGAAACTTCCGGTATTGGCCAGAGCGATACTGCTATTACCGATCATTGCGATGTTTCACTCTACGTCATGACACCGGAATATGGTGCTGCCTCCCAGCTGGAAAAGATCAATATGCTGGACTATGCCGATGTCATCGCTATTAATAAATTCGATAAAGCCGGCGCACTGGATGCCCTGCATGATGTGCGCAAACAATACAAACGTAACCACGGACTATGGACAGCGGCCGACGACCAGCTGCCCGTCATCGGTACTATCGCCTCCCAGTTCAATGACCATGGCATTAACCAGCTGTTTGAAAAACTGCTGACCGTCATCGGGGAAAAGACCAGCATCCGCTTTGGCGACATTACCCATGAAACACCTGACGCTACCACCACCAAATCCCAGATCATTCCGCCGGCCCGCACCCGGTACCTGGCGGAGATCAGCGAAACCATTGCTGAATATGGCAATTGGGTGGAGGAACAATGTGGTATCGCCTCCCGTTTATACCAGCTGCAGGGAGCCGCAGCCCTGTTAAATGAATCGCAACGGCCGGCCCTGGCAGACATCGCTGACCAGTTGCGTACACAACTGCACCCCGAATGCCAGCAGCTGATCGACAACTGGCCAAAACTACAGCAACAGTACAGCGCCGAATTTTATGAATACCAGGTAAGGGATAAAGTCATCAAACAGCCTCTCTATAGTGAGAGCCTGTCACAGTCCTCCATTCCTAAGATCAGCCTTCCCCGCTATAAGGACTGGGGAGACATCCTGCGCTGGCAGCTGACCGAAAATGTACCGGGAGAGTTCCCCTATGCAGCCGGCGTATTCCCGCTGAAACGCGAGGGTGAAGATCCCACCCGTATGTTCGCCGGTGAAGGCGGCCCTGAGCGTACCAACAAACGCTTTCACTACGTATCAGTAGACCAGCCGGCCAAACGCCTCAGCACCGCCTTTGACAGTGTGACGCTTTATGGCGAAGATCCTGCCCACCGGCCAGACATCTATGGCAAAGTAGGCAACTCCGGCGTGAGCATCGCTACAGTAGATGATGCTAAAAAACTGTACAGCGGTTTCGATCTCTGTGATCCCAAGACCTCCGTATCCATGACCATCAACGGTCCTGCTCCAATATTACTGGCCTTCTTCATGAATGCCGCCATCGATCAGCAATGTGAAAAATATATTGCGCAACATGGGCTGACAGACAAGGTGAACGCCATCATCAAAGAGAAATTCAAAGACCATCCGCTGCCACATTACAATGGAGAGCTTCCGGCAGGCAACACAGGCCTTGGCCTGCAGTTGCTGGGCATCTCCGGCGATGAGGTACTGGAACGCGATGTCTATGAAAAGATAAAGGCACATGCGCTCAGTACCGCCAGGGGGACCGTACAGGCAGATATTCTGAAGGAAGACCAGGCGCAGAATACCTGCATCTTCTCTACGGAATTTGCGCTGAAATTAATGGGAGACGTACAGGAGTATTTCATCACCCAAAAAGTACGCAACTTCTATTCTGTCAGCATCTCCGGTTACCACATTGCCGAAGCAGGCGCCAATCCTATTACACAACTTGCCTTTACACTGGCTAACGGTTTTACCTATGTGGAATATTACCTGAGCCGTGGGATGCATATAGATGATTTCGCCCCTAACCTTTCCTTCTTCTTCAGTAATGGCATGGACCCGGAATATGCAGTTATTGGCCGCGTGGCAAGACGTATATGGGCCAAGGCTATTAAGTACAAATACAAAGGCAATGACCGTTCCCAGAAACTGAAATATCACATTCAGACCTCAGGGCGCAGTCTCCATGCCCAGGAAATTGATTTCAACGATATCCGGACTACGCTCCAGGCACTTTACGCCATTTACGATAATTGTAATTCACTACATACAAATGCCTACGATGAGGCCATCACAACGCCCACAGAAGAAAGCGTACGCAGGGCCATGGCCATTCAGCTGATCATCAACCGGGAACTGGGCACCGCTAAAAATGAGAACCCGGTACAAGGTTCCTTTTTCATAGAGGACCTGACCGACCTGGTAGAGGAAGCCGTACTGGCCGAGTTCAACCGGCTCACAGAAAGGGGCGGCGTATTGGGCGCCATGGAGAGAATGTACCAGCGGAACAAGATCCAGGAAGAAAGTCTCCATTACGAGATGCTGAAACATACCGGTGAATACCCTATTGTGGGCGTGAACACCTTCCTGAATAAAAAAGGCTCTCCCACTGTCATCCCCGGTGAAGTGATCCGCTCCACACAGGAGGAAAAAGAGTTCCAGATCAGTACCCTGGCGGCTTTCCATAAAAGACACCAGCATCGCAGTGCGGCGGCCCTCCGGCAATTGCAGGAAGTGGCGGTCAATAACGGGAACCTGTTCGAGGCCCTGATGGAAACGGTGAAACACTGCTCCCTGGGACAGATCACGCATGCACTGTATGAAGTTGGCGGCCAGTACAGGAGGAACATGTAAGCATTTATTGCGGGAATTTCCCCTGTTATACCAGAATAGCGCCCGTACATTGGTCATACTTGTACGGGCTGCTTTATACCCTATATCAGACTACACTTTACCTCAACGCCAGACTTCTATATTGCAGGAGCCGCCCTATCCTGCTTTAGTGCAGCTCCATTGATGATGTTTGCTGACACAATATTAGCGCAATTATTCCCGTCATTCCGGGCCCTGTCCACAGGACGCAAAATCATGTCCGCAGGACGCCAAAACGTGGGAATGGAAATAGTGTGCCCCGATTCGTTTGACGTTCATTTGAGATCCGGTAGGAGCAATACCAGATAAATCCTGGTTTTGGTTACCCCGGCTCCGGGTATTGATAAAGCTTTGAGAAAGCTTTGGATAGGCTTTGAGATGGCTTAATCTTACGTTGATCTTACCTTTTAAACGGAAGATCAACGTAAGATTAAGCCATCTCAAACGAATCTCAAACGAATCTCAATCGAACATACCGCCGACCATCCTGTACAGGAAACGTTACAGGTGCAAGCTCAAAGCGAAGCCTTCCTGATATTTTTTTGATCGATATATTTTCGGTTGCGTGCGGGACACTGGCTATTGTTCGGCATTCAATGACGCAATGTGAAGAAGAAAAGAGAAATCAGTTTTGCCCGGGCAGGCCTTGTACTTTTAACATTCGTGACAACCGGCCTAAAATAAAATGCCCCTGCATAAATAATTTATGCAGGGGAAGAAAATCTCACTGGTTTATTGCACACTGCGAGATTTCATTGACGTGGAATTAGATAATATTTTACGTGGAATCTATAAAACGTGGAACTTATAAAGGCTAATATTCTAACATGGAATTACATAAAAGCATTAACGTAGAATTATAAAAGCGCTAACATGGAAATTTATAAAAGCAATTTTAACGTAACATGGAAATACTATAAAAGCAATACGGTCAAAATCTACATTTCTTCGTTCTTTTGGATTTCAGTGTAGCGGGTTTTCAAATTGGCACTTGCTACCTCAGAAATTCCGATTTAAATTTTGGTCCTTTCAGATACTTTCGTTTCGTTACACAATCTTAATTAAATTTTTGTTAATAAAAAACTTTTTTAACATCTTTTTCTAAAAAAAAATAGCCATGAGAAGTGCGCCATTTCATTAAAACAAGCCACCACAAAGGATTTTAATCATTTTTCTCCCATAACTTTCAAAGTATTTGTATTTTACGTTCTGATAGTATTTTCATATGTATACGAAAGAAATAGAAATCACTTTGCTACAATTAGCAAAGGACCTGTTAAGAAAATTGCAGCAAAAAGAAACCATTCAGGATCTGGATGAAACCCTGGATGGCCTGCGCCGGGTCATTATATATAGCGACTGGCGCTATTATGTGCAAAGCGACCCCGTTTTAAGTGATTACGAATACGATCAGTTGTATGCCTGGTTAAAAGAACTGGAAACCGCCAATCCCGATAAGGTCAGCGCAGACTCTCCCACCCAGCGGGTAGCTCAGGGTCTTACCAAGGCCTTCCCCACTGTACAGCACCTTGTGCCTATGCTGAGCCTGGAAAACTCTTACAATGCGGACGACCTGGATGACTGGGACCGGAAAGCCAGGGAAATCAGTGGTCTTAGTGAGATAGAATATTGTATTGAGCCCAAATTTGATGGCGCCAGTATTTCCCTTATATATGAAAACGACAGGTTGCTGAGGGGAGCCACCCGCGGCGACGGCGTATCTGGTGAAGATATCACCACCAACATCCGGCAGATCCGCTCCATCCCTTTGGGCGCCAGTTTCGCCGCCCATGGCATTCAAACCATCGAGATAAGAGGGGAAGTCCTGATCAATAAAAATACCTTCAAAGCCTATAATGAACAGCGTGCGGCAGACAACCTGCCACCATTGGCCAACCCACGCAATGCTGCATCCGGCTCCCTCCGCATGGTAGATCCCCGTGAAGTGGCCAAGCGCGGACTGGAAGCTTTCCTGTACCATATGAGCTATCATACCATGACAGACGGAAAGGCTGAACCTGAAGAGATCAGAACGCACAGCAATACCCTTGAACTGCTTTCTACCCTGGGCTTCCGCTCTCCGGCAAAGCAAATGAAAGTGGTAAAAGGTATCCAGGCCGTGATCGACTATGTGCTGGAGTTTGAAAAGGAAAGAGACAGCCTGCCATATGAAATAGATGGCATGGTGATCAAAGTGAACGACTATGCCCTGCAGGACCGGCTGGGTATGACCACCCACCACCCCCGTTGGGCGATGGCATATAAATTCAAAGCCAGACAGGCTACCAGCCGTTTAATAGATGTGGATTTCCAGGTAGGAAGAACCGGCTCCATTACACCTGTTGCCAAAATAGAACCCGTTCATATTGGTGGGGTTACAGTTAGTTCCATTTCCCTGTTCAATGAAGACGTCATCCGTGAAAAAGACCTGAAGAAAAGGGATATGGTGCTGGTGGAAAGGGCCGGCGACGTGATCCCTTACATCGTAAAATCACTGGCTGACCTGCGGGATGGCACTGAGGAAGAGATCAGATTCCCCACTGAATGCCCGGTTTGTAAAGAAAAACTGTTCAAGCCGGAAGGAGAAAGTGTATGGCGCTGCATTAACCTGAATTGCGAGGCGCAGGTAGTGGAAAGGATGATCCACTTCGTCAGCAAAGACGCCATGGACATCCGTAGCCTGGGAGAAAGCAACGTGCGTAAATTTTACAGCCTTGGCCTGATGAAAGACATTCCCGGCATCTACAAAATGGACTTCGGCAAACTGGAACAATTGGAAGGTTTTGGAAAGAAATCGCTCACCAATCTGCAAAGTGCTATAGAACAGTCAAAAACGCAACCGCTGCACCGCCTGGTGTTTGGACTGGGCATACGCTATGTGGGAGAGACTACGGCCAAAACACTGGCAAACGCCGTAAATCATTTGCTGGACTTCAGGGACTGGACAGAAGAACAGCTGCTGGCGCTGGAAGATATCGGTCCGAAGGTGGCTGGTAGTATCAAACAGTTCTTCCAGACGGATGACAATATTGACATGCTGAAAGAGCTGGAAACACTTGGCGTCAACCTGAAGAGCACCCGGGCAGATCACCCTGCGGGCGGCAGCCTGGATGGACAGACCTTCTTATTCACCGGTACATTAAACAAACTGAAACGCAGTGACGCAGAGGCGATGGTGGAAGAACAAGGCGGTAAGATACTCAGTGGCGTAAGCAGTAAACTGAATTTCCTCATTGTAGGCGAAGACGCCGGCAGTAAGCTGGAAAAAGCAAAAAAGATCAATACCATCAGGATACTGAGCGAAGACGATTTTCTGAACCTGATCCAATCGCCGGCCACCCCACAATAAACAGGAATATGGACGATAAATATTATATGCAGCAGGCGCTCCGGGAAGCCAGGAAAGCCTTTGACGACGGAGAAGTTCCTGTTGGCGCTATTGTAGTGATGAGCGATAAAATAATAGGAAAGGGTTATAACCAGGTGGAAAGACTGAACGACTGTACGGCACATGCAGAAATGATCGCGCTGACATCTGCGTTCAATTACCTGGGTAGCAAATACCTGATGGAAGCCACATTATATGTTACACTGGAGCCCTGCCTGATGTGTGCAGGTGCGCTTTACTGGAGCAAGATCGGAAGGATCGTATATGCGGCAAAAGATGATAAGCACAGCTACCGCAAGGTGGCCGGCGACACCTCTCCCTTCCATCCTAAAACAAAAGTGGAACAAGGCCCCTGTGAGGAAGAAAGCCTCCAGCTTGTCAAGACCTTTTTCGAACAAAGAAGATTATAAAATAAAACCGGCGTTGCCTCCTGAAGACAACGCCGGTTTACATTATATATCAGCAGCTCATCGCTGGCTTTTGTTCTCCATCAGTTTATTCATAGCCATCATCTGCTGCATGGTATGATCCATACCTTCAGATGAACCGTCCAGGAAGATCACATTGCCCTTGGAGTTTTCTGCAAAGTGCTTGATTGCCTCTGTCCACATAGAGAAGAGGATCACCGAAGTATCCAGGTTAGCCTGTTGCATTTCCTTGGCCGCCATGGTCATACCTTTAGCCACTTCTTCACGGAACAGGGCCACACCCATACCGCGTAACTGAGCTGCCTGGCGTTCTGCTTCCGCAGCGATCTTGATAGCGTTACCATCCGCTTCCGCAGCCTTCGTCTTGGTGATCAGCAATGCCTGCCCTTCGTTTTCTGCAGCCGCCTTCAGGTTGTTCGAAGCCACTACCTGAGCCATGGATTTCATGATGGCATCATCGAAGGTAATGTCGTTCATCTGCAGGTCCTGCAAATGATATCCCCAGTCTTCCAGGGTTTTATCAATCTGCTCCTTTACGTGCTCGGTAATATCACGACGCAGTCCGAGTACTTCAGACTGGCGCTTAGTCGCAACAAAACCACGGATCGACCCTTCAATGGTACGGATCAGCGCCTGCATAAAGCTGCGCTCATCCAGGAATTTAAAGGCTACGTTCTTAATCGTCTCTTCATCCTGGTTCCATACGGAATACAGCAGCATGGCCTTAAAATAAACATTCGCCTGGTCAATGGTAATAGCCTGGAATTCCAGTTCTACAGAACGGTTCTGGATAGAGATACGCTTGAAGACTTTCTCAATCAGGGGAACCTTGAAATTCAGTCCGGGGAATAACACTCTGTTGTATTTTCCGAAAATTGTGGTGACGCCGATTGTACCCTGCTGTACTGTCACGAAGCTTGAAAAGATGATCAGTACAACCAATACGGCAACGATAATGTATACAGTACCCATATATTGGAGTTTATGGGTATAAATGTATGATAAAAGACGACAATATGGAAATGACTTTAGATGAGAAAGTTAATATTTACAGAAGATACAAACAACGGACGAAAGCCGGGTCAAAAACACAACGAATGAAGAACAAATCGCTTTATTTATATCCTTTGTTGTCTTCTGAAATAAATGTAAACATCGTCGAGTTCAATCTGCTTCAGTTGATAAGCCAGGCGGGTTTTAAGATCTCCCGTCTCGTCTTTAATCTTTTTATATTGAAATTTCAACGTCTCATATCTTGCAGTGATCTCCTCCGCTGTTGCTGAACCGTCAAGCTGCAGTATACTCAACGCATTTTCCTTTGTAATCATGGCAATAGGGGTTTCAGAATGTCTTTCTAACGTTTTAAATCTGTTTCGGTTAATGCCACTAAATTAGTCGAGTTTGTTTTGGCTTCAAATACCCAAGCTTGGGTATTTTTGTACTGCCTTTTCCTGATAATATTATATAAATTACTGATAACCAACCTTTCTTGCCAGGGCTATCAGTTCAGTAGTGTTACGCACCTTCAGCTTGATCCTTATATTCTTCCGGTGGGTTTCGATGGTATACCGGCTCAGGTTCAGTGTCGCAGCTATCTCTTTATTATTCAATCCTTTAACGCTCAGTTTCAGGATCTCTTTCTCCCGGGGCGTCAGTTTACTGATCAGGTCTTCGTGCTTACGCCGCATAACGTCCAGCATGGCCTCGGTCAGCTGGTCATTTGTATCCATGGCCATGGTCATATCCACAAAAGCACAGATCACCTCCTGCACATTTCCCTGTTCATCGCGGGTATATGGAATAGCAATCCCTGCCAGCCAGCACCAGTTGTCGGTACCCCGTCTACGAAATCTTAATACTCCCCCGAAAACATTTTTATTCTCTTTGAACGACTGTTGGGCTATCACAGCCAGTTCAAAATCATCCGGATGCATAATATCCTTAAAGAAATCCAATCCCATGCTGTTCATCTCCGCCATGGTATATCCTGTTACATCTTCCATATAGCGGTTACACCAGTTGATCGTCTTTGTACTGTTCTGGTGCGTATAAAGCATGGCTGGTACATTGTTTAAAAGACCTTCCAGCGATTGGATCCGTGTCTTTAATAGTTCATTCTCCTTCTGTAAGGCGTTGAGGGAATAGTCATGGCCCATGTCCGAATCTGTCAACATACATTAAGTTTTATACAAACAATAGCTGAAACCAATAGGTCGAGAATGGCGTAAAATCCCACCTCCTATGCATCAGCGCAGGATTTGTATAGTATTGTAACTTTCACGTTTATACGAACAGGAATGTAATATGAAAACTTGTTACAACGCTTAACGTAAATATAAAATAAAAAAGCATATATCCAACACAATTGGTATGCGAATTGGGCGGAACTACCTAGTTCGTCCATGATATCTGCAACAGACGTAAAATGACACGTTTTGCTATTTCTGATATTAGGCAGTAAATTTGGAAACTCTTTTTGAGGTACATATTCATTAACGCAATAAAACATTAAGTTATGGCATTCACACTTCCGAGCTTACCGTACGCACACGACGCACTGGAACCGCATATCGATAAACTGACAATGGAAATTCACCACGGTAAGCATCATCAGGCTTATGTAGACAACCTGAACAAAGCAATTGCCGGTACTGAAAATGAAAATAAATCCCTGGAAGAACTGGTAGCGAGCGCAGGTAAAATAAGCCCTGCTGTAAGAAACAATGGTGGTGGTCACTGGAACCACAGCTTCTTCTGGAAAGTGATCGGCCCTAATGCTGGTGGTGAACCTACAGGTAAACTGGCTGATGCTATTAAGAGCACTTTTGGCTCTTTCGCTGAATTCCAGGAAAAGTTTGCGAATGCAGGTGCTACCCGTTTCGGTTCAGGCTGGGCCTGGCTGATCGTTAAGGATGGCAAACTGGAAATCACTTCTACTCCTAACCAGGACAATCCGCTGATGGATGTTGCTGAAGTAAAAGGTACACCTGTACTGGGTATCGACGTTTGGGAACATGCTTACTACCTGAAGTATCAGAACCGTCGTCCGGAATACCTGAAAGCTTTCTGGAATGTTGTAAACTGGGATGCAGTTGCTAAAAACTACGAAGCTGCTATCTAATTCAACAGCTTACTATAAAATTAAAGAGGCCGTATCATGCTTATGATACGGCCTCTTCGCATAGACTACTTACATAAGTAACCTTCAATACCTTTACGATTACAGCTGCTTGATCTTTACATTTTTGAACCACACTTCGCTGCCGTGATCCTGCAGATCAATATGGCCTTTCTTTGTTTCCCCATATTTCTTTGCATCTTTCCACTTTCCTTCTGCTTTCGCTTTCTTCCATTCAGGAGAACCGATCTGGTAGTCTGCGGTTTTCTGACCATTCAGCCAATGCTCTACATGTCCCTTGTTCACAACAATACGTGTATGATTCCATTCACCTATTGGTTTCGCCGCCTTTACCAATGGTGCGCCCATCGCATAGTTGGCACCGGTCTTCTGCCAATCTTCCAGTTTTTCAGGGAAGTTGTCATCATCTATCAACTGATATTCAGGACCACTCAGATAAGCTGCATCCTCATCTTCAGAAGCCAGATAAATGATACCGCTATTACCTTTCGGAGCTAATTTCCAGTCAGTCTGGAACTCGAAGTTTTCAAATGTATCATTCGTTGTCAGGTCTGCACGTTTATCACTCTTATCTTTCTCACTACCCAGGCAATGCAATTCTCCATTTTCCGCTACCCAGCTGTTGGATGGTTTCCCTTTATAGATATGCCATCCGTCCAGGTTCTGGCCATTAAAAAGGAGTACCCAGCCTTCAGACTTTTCTGCATCTGACAATACATTCTGCGCAGAATCTGTTACAGGTGCTGCAGTCGCCTGTGTGTTGCTATCTGCGGATACAGCCGTGGAATCTTTGCTGGCAGTGCTGCTTCCATTATTACATGCCATTACACTGATAGTCATCACTGACAATGCGGGAACAAATAATTTCTTCATCATGATTGCTTTTTTATTTGTTTATCAATTTAAGGGCCTTGGGATCCCATTGAATAATACGGTTCTGGAAATAACTGTCGTTGCACAATAATGCAGGCGCTGCTGCACGGTAGCCAAACAAGGCGTCTTCACTGACTTTACCGCCTGTACGCATAGCATTGAACAGGTTGTAAAAATGATCGAAGTGTGCGCCTTTATAGCCCTCTTCTGCTGTATACTCCATCTTTTCAGGAGGCAACATATCCTTGCGGTGGTAGACATACTGTTTGCCCGGGTCTGCATCCTTCTTACCCTGTGTTAATGGATCAGATGCATCTACATTGCTCCTGTTACGGTATAATGTCACCTTATCCCATTCCACTGTCATAGAGCCTTCACTGCCCACCATACGCAGATAGTTAGTACCACCGGTACCATCTACGAAATTCACGCGTAGTGAAAGATTAAATGCGGGATGCACTTCCGTTTCAGGATAGTCAAACATCCCCAGCATGATATCGGGTACTTCACGTCCGTCTTTCCAGTAACGTAAGCCTCCGGTGGCCATTACTTTCTCAGGACCGATAGAGCCGGTTACAAAGTGAAGGCTGGAAAACAGGTGTACAAACAGGTCGCCGGACACGCCTGTGCCATAGTCTCTGTAATTACGCCAGCGGAAGAAGCGTAAAGGGTCAAAATCCCGTTTGGGAGCATGTTCCAGGTAGGTGGTCCAGTCAACGGTTTTCGGTGAGGCATCTGCCGGGATAGGATATTGCCAGGCGCCAAATGGCGACATACGGGCCCAGAAGCCTTCTGCATAATTGAGCTTGCCAATGGCTCCTTCCTTTAACAGTTGCTTTGCTTTTTCATTTCCCAATGAGCTCATGCCCTGACTTCCCACCTGGTATACTACCTTGCCGTTCTTCTGCTGTGCTTCCACAACAGCAGGGCCTTCAGTGATGTCGTGCACCATGGGCTTCTCACAATAAACAGACTTGCCTTTATTCATTGCGGCCACAGAGATGTCCTTATGCCAGAAGTCGGGCGTAGCAATGATCACCGCATCCACATCCTTGCGTTCCAGGATCTCGCGGTAATCGCGCGTGGTAGCAATATCATTGCCCCATTTCTTCTTCGCATCTGCCAGCCGGCCATCGTACAGATCGCAGGCTGCAATGAGTTTAACGCCTGGTACGGTGATAGCCGTATTCGTATCTGCTGTGCCCATACCGCCCGCACCAATCAGCGCGATCTGTATCTGATCGTTGGCGCTGTACTTTTCGTTGGTACGGTACAGTGACTGAATATTACGCTGCCTGTCTGCAGCGGTGATGATGTTGGGCAACAAAGATGCGCCTACTACACTCTTGGCCAATTTGGTGATAAACCCCCGGCGCGAGTTGTTGTTAGAATTTTCAGGCATGTTCTTCATTTTTGTTTTACAATAACGTGTGTTGCTGTGTAAGAGGAGTATAATTTATAATTAAAAAGCGGGAAATCATAATTTTCCCGCTTTTCTCTTAAAATATCAGCGTGGCCAGTACGGGCAAATGGTCAGATGCATAACGCTCAGGGATCACCTTGTGCTGTACTACCCGAAATGCCGATGCAGGTTTATACATGATAAAATCAATAGCACTCCTGGGTGCTTCCACTGGTATCGTGAAGGGACACGTTTTGCAGGTACGGGTAAAGGTGCTGTCAAGTATACTGATCGCCTTACTCTCTTCTTTTGCATTCATATCTCCCGCCAGGATCACCGGCATTGCTGCCTGCCCCAGTATGTGTGAGATCTCCCTCGTTTGCAATATCCTGTTACTGTCGCTCTTTGTCACATCGAGATGAGTGCTGGCCATCATCAGCTGCCTGCCGTCAGCTAATGTGACGGTAACAGTACATAATGCGCGTGGTTCTGCTTCTACACCCGGAACGGATGGCAAAGCGTATACATGTGTTTCCTTCAACGGGTAGCGGGATAGTACAGCGATGCCATACTCCCCGCCATCGTAGGGAATGGCCTTCGCGAAGAAAGCGCGCATACCCGTTTTTGCAGCGAGCACGTCTGCTTCGTGTACATCCTTACCTGAACGCCCGGTATACACATCTACTTCCTGCAAGGCAACAAAATCAGGTTGTTGCTCATTGATCACACGCGCTATGGCATCCAGGTCTATCAATCCCGGGCGGGAAGGTGGATTGGCATGATGGATATTGTAACTTAATACCTTCAGTGTATCCGGTTGTTTCCCTGTATGCTTTGTCAGTTTCTGCTTTCCGCCGCATGCCGCAAGCATGAACGCAGTCATTGTAACTAATAAACGCTTCATTATTTAAATCATATTTGTCATTACTCCCATCCCGGATTCTGCCCCAGCGCGGGATTACGTTGCCATTGCGTCAATGGTACGGGCCAGAGATAATTCTTAGGATCAGCAAAACGACGATTGGTATTGATGATCATATATCCCCTGGCATCCACCGGTACGCTGGCTACATAAGGCTTCATGTAATCGGGTACAAAGTCCTTCTTCATACCTTTCACATCCTGTGCCAGCAGGTCTCCCTTTTTCCAGCGCAGCAGGTCGAAGTACCTTTGCCCTTCCAGTGCCAGCTCCACACGTCTCTCACGGCGAATTTCTTCACGCAGGTCCATTCCCCAGGCAGCCAGTTCGGAGATGATCATATGATGCATACCGACACGGTCTCTCAGCAGGTTGATACTGATGTCCAGGTCTTCCTGCGTCAGCTTCCCCTGCATTTCCCTGGCTTCTGCATAGTTCAGCAGCACTTCTGCGTAACGCATAATGTGGATATCATTAGGATCTTTATTGTAAGTACCTACTGCAGATACCTGTACATACTTGGTAAAATAATAGCCTGTTGCGGTTACACAACCTTTCTTGTCTGAATTGAATTTCGGAAGATTGTAAATATCTGAAGGACTTGCATCTGCATCACCATCATCCTTTCCTCCCCAGGTGGCGCCGGGCGCCAGGATGGTTTGCGTCATCCTCGGGTCCCTGTTCCGGAATACATCACCATATGCAGTCTGTGCGCTTTCATTATACAAAGGAGATTTTTCAACAGGCATACCGTCTGCACAGAGATAAGCATCCACAAGCGATCTCGTAGGATTGAAGCGGGATGTCTGATCGGGCACCTGCGCTTCACGGCTCATATTATGCATGGAGATATCGATGAGGTATAAACGAGCCAGCATCGTTTCCTTATTAGCCCCTGCGGCCAGCTTCCCCTTGTGTGTGAACAGTTCATTGTAACTCGTAGCGGGGTTGCCATTAGTGTACAGTTTATACACATTCAGGTCCATCACCGCTCTGGCTGCTGCTTCAGCTACGTCATATTTGCCATAGAACAATGCTACCCTCGACTTCCAGCCCAATGCCGCACCTTTTGTAATACGTCCTGCATCGGCAGCTCCATATGTAGCCGGCAGTTCTGCTGCGGCAGAGTCCAGCTGTTGCAATATGAAATCTACCACTTCTGCCCTTGGTGTACGCGGGCCGTAGACCTGTTCATCACCAATGCTCAGGGTGTTTGTTACCAGCGGTATGTCTCCAAAAAAGAAACTGAGATAGCTGTAGAGGAAGGCCCTCAGGAAACGTACTTCCCCTGCGTATTGCTTAAGGGTGCTTTCCTTAACACCCTGTGCCTTCTGATAATTTTCAAGGAAGTGATTACAACGGCGGATGCCCTTATACTGATTCACCCATTCTGAATTGAGCGTGCCCAGCGTAAAGTCAAAATTACCAGTGGAGATATTCAGGTAGTCACTCAGAGGAGGATAAATCGTGTTGTCTCCCATATTCTCCATATCGACCACATTCTTTCCTTTCAGATAATCGTAACAACCGTTCACTGCAAGTTTCAATTGCGCTTCCGTTTTCCAGAACTGCCCGCTGGTAATGGCATCGAGTGCCGGGCGATCCAGGAAATCTTTCGAACAGCCTGCAACGCAGCCTGTCACTATTATCAGGATACCGTATAAAATATGTTTACGACGCATGGCTTTTTTTATTTGAAGTTGACGTTTAAACCAAACACCACAGATTTCACCTGTGGATATTCACCACCATTGGTAGAGATGGTTTCAGGATCATAGGCATAAAAGAATTTAGTCTTCGTCAGCAGATTGTCTGCCGATACATAAGCCCTGATCCGCTGTATTCTTGCTTTACTGAACCATTGTGCTGGAAATGTATAGCCGAGCTGGATATTCTTCAGGCGCAGGTAGGCCGCATTTTGTAACCAGTAGTCAGACAGACGCCCGCTGTTGCGGGTATCCAGGAAAGTAAAGCGAGGATACCAGGCAGCTGTGTTTTCAGGCGTCCAGTGGTCCCTATGCACTTCCTGCGGATAAGAGCCATATGCCTGGAAAGTATGCATGCCTATCCCCGCTACATAGCCGTTCCCCTTGCCTACGCCCTGCAGGAAGAAGGAGAAATCTATATTCTTCCAGCCCAGGTTACCTCTCAGTGAGTAGGTATACCGCGGGAACGCATTACCGATCACTTCACGGTCTTTATCTGCCGTGATCTTATTGTCGCCGTTCAGATCCCTGTACCTGATATCACCAGGTCCTACCTTCCCCCTGTCTGCATCGAATATGGCGAATTTGGGCGTGAGCGCTCCGGTCACCGCATCTTTTGTAAAATCAGATTCCTGTGCCAGTCCATCTGTTCTGTATCCATAGAAAGCATCGATAGGATAACCCACCTGGCGGATCCTGTCGTCCAGTACGGGTGGCGCTCCTCCCAGGTTTTCCAGTTTGTTCCTTACATCAGATAGCTGTGCAACAAGACCGTACGTAAAATCTTTCACATGATCATTCCAGGATACACTCAGTTCCCATCCTTTATTGGATACGTTACCAGCATTCTGATCGGGTACTTCAAGGCCTAATACATCCGGCTGTGGTACTTTCAGCTGTATGTCCATAGTACGCTTGTTGAACCAGTCGGCGGTAACAGCGAGACGGTTGTTCAGGAAAGCCAGGTCAACACCTACGTTGAACATATTCACTTTTTCCCATTTTAAGAACGGATTGGCCAGGTTTGTCTGCGCTAATCCACGGGTCTGCGTATTACCAATAGGCATGGTAGATACACCTGTCAATACTTCCTGGTACGGATACCATTCTGAATAAGCAGTACCATCTGCACCATACTGGTTACCGAGATTACCGTAAGAGAGTCTCAGCTTGCCTTCATTCAGCCATTTGTTTCCTTTCAGAAACTCCTCCTGTGTAAAACGCCAGCCTGCTGAAGCTGAAGGGAAGGCGCCGTAACGCCTGCCGGCTGCATAACGGGAAGAGCCATCATAACGGAAGTTGAATTCCAGCAGGTACTTTTCTTTATAGTCATAATTCACACGGCCAAACCAGGAACGTAAAGCATATTGATATGCATCGCCTGTAGCGTTAGGATTGTCGGATCCGAGATTAAAGACCGGTACATCGTCGCTCACAAAGTTCTGTTTGCTTGCATAAAAAGATTCGTAACGGAAAGTCTCCTGTTGATAACCTCCCAATACTTTCACATGATGCTGATGAATACTGAAGTTATAATTGATCAACAGGGAAAGATTGTTCATACGGCTGGTATAATCTCTCATCTCCAGGCTGTTGCTGGTGGAGTTGGTATACCAGAACTCACCGCTGTCGGGGTAATAATAATCCAGCTTGCGGTTGAATGTACTGCGTTTCTGATTGATGATATTTGTACCGTATTGCCCTGTAACATCGAGGTGTGGAAGCAGGTGTAGTTTACCGGAAATATTTCCAGTCAGCTCCTGCGATTTGAAATTGTTAAACCCGCCATCCGTGGCCATCGCCACCGGATTACTGGAACCGCCACCATAGCCCCAGGTACCATTTTTGAATTTCACAGGATTCAGTGGAGACATGGTCAGCGCGCTATAGACTGGCCCGGAATTATAGTCCGTGCCACCGGCCGGCTGGTTCTGTGTACGATCTATATAACCGATATTAGCATCAATGTCGAGAATATCAAATAAGGAATAAGCATCCACTCTTGCACGGACATTGTTACGCAGGAACTTATATTGATCGCCTACCACCAATCCTTTCTGGTCCTGTCTTCCATAAGAAAGGTAATAAGACATATGCTGCGCGCCTCCATTAAGGCTGATGTTATGATCCTGCAAGGGTGCATGGTCTTTGATCAATGCTTCAGGCCAGTTAGTATTGGCAAAATAATCCGGATCAGTGCCATCCTTTGCTTTCTGAATATCAGCCTCAGTATAAGTCTCCGGCAAACCGACATTACGTTGCGCTTCGTTAAGCATTGACATATATTCTGCAGCACCTATCATCTTAGGTATGGCATATGGTCGTTGTAAACCATAGTAGCCATTGTAACTCACAGTTGGCGCCTGGTTAAGTTTGCCTTTTTTAGTGGTCACAAGTATCACACCGTTGGCGGCACGTGAACCGTAGATAGAGGCAGAAGCCGCATCTTTCAGTACAGATACGCTTTCAATATCTGCAGGGTTCAGGAAGTTGATATCACCCGGTACACCGTCTATCAGGATAAAAGGATTCGCATTGTTGGTTGTACCTACACCACGTACCCTGATGGTCGATTTTGGATCGCCGGGAAAGCCCGTGTTACTGACCACCGTCAATCCCGGCATCAGGCCCTGTAAGGCGGTAGACATGGACGTTAGCGGTCTGCCGGCCAGGTCCTTCTCTCCTATCATGCTTACCGCACCGGTCAGATTTACCTTCTTCTGTGTACCGAATCCCACTACCACCACCTGGTTCAACTGGCGGGTATCTTCGTTCAATACCACATCCACGGATTGTTCTCCGTCAACGATCACCTCTTTTTGAAAATAACCCACATAAGAGAATACCAGCACTGCGTCATTGCCCGGAACACTGATCTCAAAATGTCCGTTCACATCTGTAACGGTACCATTGCCTTTTCCTTTTACAGCTACACTTACACCGGGTAAAGGAACACCGCCGGCGCCTTTTACGGTACCGCTCACACGCATTACCTGTATGCGCTTCCAGTGCATGTTATTGATAGCGTCACTGCCGCTCCATACACTATTAAGCTGCATGGCGACATTGGATGCGTCTGCATTTGGCGCCTTTGTATTCCCCGGCTGTTCATCGCTGGAAATAGCAAACTGCCGTGGCGTGATCTGCTTCATTTCCAAGCCATAAGGTTTGATCAATGATAGCAGGATGCGTGCGAAAGATTTCTCGCGGAAAGTTTCCCTGCCCTTATTAATCTTCATCTCCAATAATTCTGATCTGCAGAGAAAGCTGACGCCATGCGTCTTCTCAATGTCCTGCAATATCTGTCTCAGTGTCTGCATTTGGCGCTGCCCGGACGTATAGCCGCTGATGTTATCAGCCCGCTGGCTAAATACCGCGAAGTCCTGTGCATCGGCAGGTCCTGCTATCAGGCACACACAGAATAAGGCACAGCTGCTCAGGGTCCTGAGAGGTAGATTTGTGAGCATTTCTGATTATTTTATTGGTTACTGGATTGTATGAAAAGTGTATCGCCCTTCTTCTCTATTTTCAGGTTTAGTGCAAATGATAACGTTTCCAGCAGAGAGACTTCGTCTTTCACGCTCAGGCTGCCCGATACCTGCTGTTTAGCGAGCCGGGCGCTGCTGATCTTCACATGATAGTTATAGGTATCTTCAATGTAATGACCTATATCCTGCAGGCTCACTTTCTCGAGGTGTTGTCTTTCCTCTTTCCAGACGGCATATAGTGATGGGTTTACCTTCTTTCTGATGATCTTATTGCTGGCGGCCCGGTATTGTACAAAATCGCCGGGGTTGAGAATGAGTGGTGTTTCCGGCAGCTCTTTGAAACGGAGTTTGATCTTACCGGTATTTAAGGTCACCGTTGTGGCAGCAGCACCTTCTCTTACATTGAAAGATGTACCCAATACATCAATAAGCAGGTTATTACTATGCACAACGAATTCATTTGCGGCACGCATACCTGTGGCTGAGGGCTTAATGTCAAAAAAGGCTTCCCCCTTCAACCAGATCTCACGGTTGGTCCCGGGTTTCCATTCAGCAGGGTATGAGAGTTCGGCGCCGGCATTCAGTCTGACCAATGAACTGTCGGGCAGCCATACCCTTCTTACGCCTGCTGCGTATCCTTTTACTACTGTCATTTTGGTAGCACCCGGTACGAAATACTTACCTGCCACTACGATACCGACCATAACAGCAGCCACAGCTGCCCACCACAACAGCTTTCTCACAGCACCTGTTTTTACCTGGGGGACAATTTGCCCCTCTGCAGCTTCTATCAACAACAGGTTACGCGACAGTGACGCTGTTATTGCACGCTGATCAGGAATGTGCGCTTTGAATTGCAGATTGTTGATGAAAGCACGCGCTTCCTCCACCTGCTGCAGCTTATGCGGGTGTGCCTGTAGCCATGCCTGCCACCATGCATCATTTACTGCATCAGGATATTTTACCCACTGCCGGAAGGCTGTGTCTTTAATAAAATCTTCTGTTGTAAAAAGTGTGTAGTCTGTAGGATGCTCCATTTTTGCCTGTTACAATTACAGGAGCAGGGGGATAGAGATTTTACCCCAGGGAGAGCACACTTTTTTTAAAAAAAGTTAAATATTGGGTACTGGCGGCGTTCCAAGTATAGCGATCGATAACTGCAGACTGCCTAAAGCGACCGCAAGCGTAGCCAGTGTCATCACAGCCGGTACCAGCGGCATTGCATGATAAGCATCGCGTAATACATCAATGGCGCGGGCCATTAGTTTATAAGTAGCTTTTACCGAGATCTGCAGGATGCCTGCAATCTCTTCATATTCCATGTTTTCATAAAAGCGGAAGAATATCGCTTCTCTTTGCCGTGGGGTAAGCCGCTCCATAGCATTCTTCAATGCCTGGAGCTGTTCGTGTTGTTCTTCTCTTGCGAGTTGTTGTTGCTCTGTAGATATTTCAAGTGCGAAAGGATATTGTTCCTCATTCAGCAGATCTTCCTGTTTACGTTGAGATAATAATCTCAACAGGCAGTGACGGAAAGAAACAAACAGGTAACTTCTGAATTCCCTGACAGCAGCCATTCGCTCACGGTTCATCCAGAAAAGCACAAAGATCTCCTGTATGCTGTCTTCGATGAGGACAACATTCTCTGTCAACTTGCATCCGTAGTTATATAAACGGGGATAGTACAGTTTATAGATATCCGCATAGGCCCCTTTATCTCCGGCTTTGCAAGCTTCCCACAAAGCAGGATCTATATATTGGCTTTCATACATCTAACATTCTTGACGGGAAGGCATAAAATTATTGATAATGACCTGCTTGTTATGTTATCATTCGATTAAAAAATAATGGCTCTTCTGTAGTATATATCCGTGGAAAAAACGAAACGTCTACAGACAGGTACATGGCGTTCCTGTCTATAGACTACTATATTAATTTAAAAAGATAATATTATTTCAGCAATTGCTGGTAACGTTCAGGTGCGTGCAATACGGCAATGGCTTCATTTACTTCATTATCGCTGGACAATGATTTTTCTATACGTCCGCGCTGCATGTAATACCGGTTCACGATCTCCTCTTCCAGCAGGCGTTTAACCTCTTGTTTATTTTTGAGCAGGTCCTGTTTCTTATCATGTTTCATTTTTACCTGCAGGGCCTCAAATTCCTTTGCTACGGCATCATAATACTTCTCTTTCCTGGCAGTGGCCTGGAAGCTTTCCAGTGCCTCTTCGCTACGTGTTTTATAGCTATAGTTCCGGCCATCGAGGTATTTAAGAAAGTCTGCAAAGTCATCCTCGCTGAGCGCAAAGTTAGTGGCCGGCGATACTTTCGGGTGACTATAATAATATTGGGTAGCGTAGTCGAAAATGTATTGTTTGCGCAGTAATGTGATGGCTACCTGGCTGAGCATGGTCGGCTCTACGGCATCATCCGGTTCAATACCGCCTCCGTCTTTCACCTTACGGCCGGATATGGTAGTAAATGAACGGCGAAGTGAGTCCGGCATCGATTCCACTTCCCCCTCACTGTTCCGGTGCGAGTAATCGATAGCCTGTATGCAACGGCCGCTGGGCGTATAGTATTTGGCAGTAGTTACCTTCAGTTTTGCATTATAAGGCAGCGGACGGGTAGTCTGCACCAATCCCTTACCAAATGAACGCTGACCGATAATAACGCCTCTGTCAAGGTCCTGGATGGCGCCTGCCACGATCTCTGACGCCGATGCAGAAGAGCGGTTAGTCAGTACCACCAGCGGGATGTGTGCATCCACAGCAGGTTCTTCTGTTTTATACTCTCTGTCCCAGCTTTTTACTTTTCCTTTGGTACTGACGATCAGTTTATTTTTATCCACGAAAATATTGGCTACAGATACGGCTTCGTCCAGCAGACCACCGGGATTGCCTCTCAGGTCGAGGATCAGCCCTTTCATGGCAGGATATTGTTTCTTTAGCTCCTCAAAAGCGCTCTGCACCAGTTGCCCGCTATTCTCTGTGAACTGGGTCATCCGGATATAACCGATATCACTACCTGTAATACCGGAAAAGCTTACAGCCCTTACATTTATTTCCTCCCTGATGATCTTTTTATTGCTTTCAGCGCCTGTAACGGGATGTTTGGTCACCATTGCCAGGGTGGAACCGGGGGCGCCTTTCAGTATACGGCTGATCTCTTCCTGGTCCATGCCTTTGGTCGGTTTACCGTCCAGGGACAGGATGATATCTCCCGGCTTTACGCCGGCTTTATCCATCGGGCTGCCTTCATACACGTCGGTGATGACGGTACGTTCACTATCGGTGTTGACAGACACCCCTACGCCTCCGTATTTACCGGTGGCCATAAATTTCAGCTCATCCAGGTTCTCTTCCGGAACAAAATCAGTATAAGGATCTGTTTCTTCCAACATAGCGTCAATGCCCTTATACATGAGTTTTTCGGGGGGCAGGTCATCCACATAGTAGGTATTCAGCTCCCGGAAAAAGGCGGCAAAAATGTCGAGGTTCTTGGCTATTTCGAAGTATTTGTCCTTCTCGTTATAATAAGCCATGATACTCATACTGCCAGCCACCAGCAGCACCAATACCAGCACTATTCTTCTTTTTCTGCGAAAAAATGCACGCATAGGTCATTCAGTTAGAGTGAGAATATTCTTCCGGTGTGAAATTTACTTAATCTATTACACATAAACTGTTAAACATTGGGATCTATCCTAATAAATGAAGCGTCTTCCTGGTGTCGCAGCGGCTATGGGGAACTTTTCCTGGCGGTAATGCCTGCCTTCGCTATCTATTGCCCATGGCGCCCTTTTCGGGCTGGCCACTATAGGTAGTTTATCCTCCCCGTTCACTCAGGGTACGGGATCGTGTCCGTGTCCGCCCCAGGGATGGCAGGACAAGATCCGTTTAATGGTCAGGTAGCCCCCTTTGATGAGCCCATATTTCTGCAGGGCTTCCACACCATATTGTGAGCAGGTGGGGGTATAGCGGCATTTAGCGCCCAGCAGCGGGGAAATACCCCATTGATAGATCCTGATAAGCCATATAAACGGGTAACCTAAATATTGAAAGACTCTCATTATTCCACTACCTCTTTTTCCAGTTTCTTTAAAATTACCGAAATTTTGTGGTGCAGGGTAGCATAGGGAGCTATTTTCTTATCGGTATAGATGAAGAAGAGGGCCAGCTGTTTGGAGTGTTGCTGTAGTACATCGTATAATCCCTGCTTTTGCAGGCGCCAGCATTCGCGTGTAAGACGTTTCACACGATTACGGTCCACCGCATGGGGGAAACGCCTGGTAGAGGCACTAAAACCGGCCTGTACGGGGTATTTATTCAAGGGCTGATCTACCGGCATATAAATTACCCGGTAGGGAAAAACAGAAAACGCTTTTCCTTCCCGAAAAAGCGTTTCAATGAGTTTTCTGCTTTTTAACCTTTCTTCCTTGTTAAAAGAATAAGTTTTTATGGCAAGTCTGATTTATCATCCCAATAGCGATACATTCTGTTCTATCAAGAACCAGCCTTAAACACTGCGAGCACAAATGCTATGCAGTTATGCAGTGGCTCTCTTTCTTATTTCAGCTTCCGCTCGTCAGAAACAGTTAATTTCTTACGTCCCTTAGCTCTGCGGGAAGCTAATACTTTACGGCCGTTAGCAGTTTCCATTCTCTTTCTGAAGCCATGAACGCTCTTTCTGCGTCTGTTATGCGGTTGAAAAGTACGTTTCATTTTAATATTTTGTTTTTACCTGTACTATACTAAACACTATCCCGGATTGCGGAATCCTGTTTTTTAAAACGGAAGGCAAAGGTAGGGAAAAATATCAAATAGTAAAGTGTTTTCTAAAAAAATCTGCCCCGGATGCACCGGGGCAGATCTGTTAAAGTTAATACCTTGGTATAATTCAATTATTTGATACCCAGTTTGGTCTTAACAGCCGGCGCCAGGTCATCGCTTGCCGGTGATACCAGCAATACGCCTGCTGAGCTGTCCAGTACGTAGCCATAACCTTTTTCTTTAGCTACATCTTCGATTGCCTTACGCGCTTTGTCGTAGATCGGCTTCAGGATCTCAGCACGTTTTGCTTCGATCTTCTGCTGTGCAGATTCCTGGTAGTCCTGGATGTTCTTCTGAGCAGTCTGGATCTCTTTTGTTTTGATCTCCTTCATGTTATCAGTCATTGTTGCTGCACTTTTATCGAATTCAGTCAGTTTCTTCTGGTATTCTTCAATCAGCCCTTTACCATCTTTATCCAGTTCCTCAGCAAACTGCTGCAGTGTTTTCTGTGCAGTCTGCGCTTCCGGCATAGCCTCTATCAGCGCTTGTGCGTTAATATGTCCAACCTTGGACTGAGCCATTGCATTTACGCTGAACAATCCTGAAACTGCCACGAAAGCAATAATTACATACTTCTTCATGATGTTGTCTGTGTTTAAAAAACTTTTAATACTAAAACTAAGGTTATAAAATGGTTTAAAAGATTTACTCGCCCGCTGTGCCCTTCTTTATTCCGAGGGAACGTAAAATGTCATCGCTCTTATCCAGTTTAGGGTCAGAGAAGATCACCGTAATACCTCCCGATTTATCCAGTACGAAATCATACATTCTCTGTGCAGCCAGCTTTTGTACCGCATTGTAGACCTTATCCTGAATCGGTTTTACAAGTTCCTCTCTCTTCTTGAAAAGATCTCCTTCATATCCGAACCGTTTCTTCTGCAGGTCCTTCGCCTCTTTTTCCTTGGCTACTATTTCTTCTTCGCGTTTATGCTTCAGCTCTTCTGTCAGCATCACCTGTTCCGCCTGGTAAGACTTGTACATCTTATCTACTTCCAGGAACTTGGCATCTATTTCTTTCTGCCATTGTTCTGCTACTGCATCCAGTTTGGTCTGGGCTTCCTTGTAGTCAGGTACATTGTCCAGAATGTATTTCGTATCTATGACACAGTAACGCTGTGCAAAAGCCGTGATTGTACTACAAAACAGAACGGCGGCAATGAGGGATATTTTTTTCATAATGTCTCGTTTTCAAAATACCTGCCAATTTGGAACCAATGTTCGAATTTGCAATATATAATTTAAAATTTATTCAAACACCATCCCCACCTACTACTTTATGTCCATATCTTAACACTTTTCATCCTCTTCTTAGGTATTGACTACCAATCAGTCATTCAACACGTTGCAGTAATGCCGGCTGAGCAGGCATCTATTATTCCGGTTCGAAGCCCAGCATGAAAGTGAACTTCGCAGCATCCTTCATACCACTGCCCGGCCTGATACGGTCGAAACCAATACCATAGTCAAATCCAAGCAGACCAAACATTGGCAGGTAGAAACGCATACCCAGACCCGCAGAACGGCGCAATCTGAACGGATTGTAGTCTTTTACATCCCTGTAACCGTTAGCTGCTTCGATGAACGCCAGACCGAAAATGGTAGAACTTGGGTTCAGGCTGAAAGGATAACGTAACTCCATAACATACTTGTTGAAAACAGTGAAGCCTTCGTAACCTGTTGGCTGGCCGCTTTCCTGGTTCTGCTTTGGATCGGATGTATAATATACCGGATAACCTCTCTGGGAGATGATATCACGGTCGTAGATAGCGAAGTTGCTCAGACCATCGCCACCCAGCTCAAAACGGCCGAATGGTGATAATGTTGTACGGCTGTTGTAGCGGCCGATATAACCGAATTTAGCTGCTACCTTCATTACAAACACCTTGTTGTCGCTTCCTTTCGGTCTGGTCAATGGTACATACCATTCTGCGTTGAAGCGGTATTTCTGGTACTCGATGAAGTTAAACTGTTCGCTGATAGCCTCCAGTTTGTAATCCCTTGAAGGATTGAACACAGAGTAAGGAGGTGTGAACTGTCCGGACAACATAAAGTTGGAACCACTGCTCGGATAGATCTGCTGGTTCACAGATGAACGCGCCAGTGTCAGCTTAATGTTGATGTTGTTGGAAGTACCACTGTTGAAACCTGGGATATTGAAGTAGTTATAGTTCTTCAGTTTGTACTGTTGATAGTTCAGCGAGTAGATCAGGGTGAAATAGTCATCCGGCCATTTCAGCTGTTTACCGAGGGACACGGATCCACCCAATACTTTAAAGTAAGCGCTGTTGGAAAGCGTACTACCATATATATATGCAGAGTAAGCATTCGGGTTCTGGTAGCTGCTGTAGAAGCTCACAGAGAACTGGTTACGCTTTTTACCGCCCAGCCATGGTTCTGTGAAGGAGAAGTTATAAGAGCGATATGCCTTACCGTTGGAAGACACACGAACAGATAATTTCTGACCATCACCACTTGGTAACGGATCCCATGTTTCTTTTCTGAAGATGTTACGCAGGGAGAAGTTGTTGAACGTTACACCCAGTGTACCGGTCAGACCGATATAACCACCCCAGCCGGCAGAGAGTTCCAGCTGGTCGTTTGCTTTTTCTTCAACGGTATAGTTGATATCCACGGTACCATCCTGGATATTCGGTACAGGATCCATACCGATCTTCTCAGGGTTGAAGAAACCGAGGTTCGCGATCTCCCTGTTGGAACGGATCAGGTCTGTACGACTGAATTTCTCACCTGGCAGGGTACGCAGCTCACGACGGATCACGTGTTCATTGGTCTTTTCGTTACCGGCGATGCGGACTTCTTTGATAGTTGCCTGCGGACCTTCGGAAATTCTGATCTCGTAGTCGATGGTATCGCCATGGATACCGATCTCCACAGGGTCAGCACGGAAGAAGAGGTAACCATAGTCCATATACATACCGCCGATGTCGCCGCCTTCGGAAGACAACAGACGTTTAGACAGCATCTCCTGGTTGTAAACATCTCCTTTCTTGATACCCAGTACACGCGTCAGCAGGGAGTCATTGTAGCGGGAGTTTCCTTTCCAGGTAATATTACCGAAGTAATATTTTTTACCCTCATTGATCTCCATGCTTACGTTCACACCACCATTACGGGAAGTGTAGGTAGTATCTCTTACCATCACCGCGTCGCGGTAACCCTGTGTATTATAATAAGCAATTACTTTCTCTTTATCTTCTGTATACTTTCCTTCATTGAATTTCGCAGAAGAGAACAGTTTAAAGCGGAAATAAGGATCTAACTGATCGAGTGTGCGGGACGGGTAAAGGAAACCAAAGGTCTTCCAGTAATTTTCCTGCAGCTCGGCTGAGTCACTCCATACCGGCTCGGAATCTGGGTAAAGCGTGAAGCGGGTACGTTCCTTCGTACCTTTCATCTTCTTCTTCACTTTTGAATCGGCGATATTGTTATTGCCTATGATGAAGATATCGTTCACTTTCGCTTTACCGCCTTTCACCACGGTTATCACCAGGTCGGCAGCATTCACCTGAGCGGTATCCACTCTCTCGTTGATAGTCACTACAGCATTGCGGAAACCTTTATCAGCGTAATGTTTGGAAATTATGCCGATGGCGTTCTGCTTCATACTTTCAGTTACAACAGAACCTTTACGCAGCGCAGCTTTTTTGATCAGTTCTTCTGTTTCAGATTTCTTAACGCCTCTGAAGACGAAGTTATTCAGACGGGGACGTTCCTGCAGGTCTATTTCCAGCCAGATCTTTCCGTCTTCTATTTTAGTAACATAAATGGCTACGTTAGCAAACAAACGCTGGCCCCAGAGAGCCTGTATAGCTTTTGCAAACTGGTCACCGCCGGGATAAACGATCTTGTCACCCACGTTCAGGCCAGACAGGGACACCAGCAACGATTTATCCAGGTATTGGGTACCAGTGATGGTGATATCAGCAATTTCATATGGCTGTGGTTGCGAATTTCCCAGTGGTAAACTTAATCCCGCCGCCGGTAGCTGGTCAGGAGCAGGAGCAACGGTGTCCTTGTTCTGAGCGGACACACGAATGCCGGCACTGCAACATAATACTATGGCCAGTAGGCTCTTAGGAAATAATTTCTTCATTCTGCTGTATTTGTTCGCTTGTTTTGCCAAAGCGCCTTTCTCTGTTCTGAAAATTTAGGATGGCTTCGTAAAGATGTTCTTTGCGGAAATCCGGCCAACGCGTGTCCGTGAAATAGAGTTCCGCATAGGCCAGCTGATATAATAAGAAATTACTGATCCTGCATTCTCCGCTGGTCCTGATCATTAATTCCGGATCCGGCAGTGCGGCAGTGCACAGATATCGCTGCCACATTTCAGGGGTTACTGCCTCCGGTGCAAGTTTGCCGTCTTTTACATCCTGGGCAATATTCTTTGCCGCATTCACTATTTCCCAGCGGGCACTGTAACTGAGCGCCATAACAAGATTCAGCCCGGTATTCTGGGCTGTCATGGTCATCGCCTCCTCCATCTCCGTTTTACAGTTGCCCGGCAGCATGTTCATGTCCCCGATCACATGCAGCCTGATATTATTCTTCATGAGGGTAGCTACCTCACGGCGAATGGTATTTACGAGCAATTCCATGATCCCGTTCACTTCGTAAACGGGCCGGTCCCAGTTTTCTGTAGAAAAAGCATATAAGGTAAGATACCCGATACCTAATTCAGCACAGGCCTCGGTAATATTACGGACACTTTCGACCCCCTCATGGTGTCCGAAAAGTCTGTCCTGGCCACGCTCTTTTGCCCACCGGCCATTTCCATCCATAATGATGGCAATATGTCGTGGTAACCGTTGCAAGTCTAATTTGTCCTTCAAACTCATGAGTATCTCCGGCGGATTATATATCGATACAGATTTTTAGTAAAGTTTGCAAAGATACAAAAATAGAATTATGCCTTTCCCGGCAAAGGGGGATGGGGGGTTTTAACGTAGTTTTAACAGCGAAATCCTTTACTGATCGCAGTTTGACGCCAAAAACCTGTTATAGAAAATTCACAAAATAGGCAAATTGCCCTTATTGAACTGCAAACAGGCTGTCCATGACTGCGAAACTAGAATTTACATCTGTAAGAGGTAAATAAAATGGCAAGAGTCAATTCTGCGGTAACAAACTGGTCCTTATCCCGGCTGTTGCCCCGCTGCCTGCCGGCTACCCCGATACGGTCGCCAGTGGCATAAGAACGGTCCTGCAACAGGTAAGCCACGGTGCTATGTCCCTGAGCATCAGGCGGAAAGACAGCGGACCCCGCATAGGTAGTGCTTACATCATCCAGGTAGTCTGTCTGTGTAAAGCGGTACAGGACTTCCAGGCCAAGGTTCACCTTGCGGGACAGATTATACTTAAAACCGCCTCCCAGCGTAAATGCATAAGAGACCAGGCTGTAAGGTTTTCTGTCCGGGTACATAGCGCTTCCCTGTCCTTCTGTACGCAGGGGTTGCAGGCGGTATTTCTGACCATTCAGATAAGCGTAAGGGTTAAAGTAGAAGAGAGACCCTCCGCCAGTGAAGTAAGGCGTAAAACGGTAATATTGAGAGCCGGGTTCAAACCGGAAAAAGTTGAAGTCACCCTGTACTCCCAGCTCGAACAGGTTGGTATTAAAACTCAGGTTCCTCCTTCGCTGAAAATCATTGTTGTTGTAAATATCGGAATACCCCAGCTGCATGAAACGGCCATGGACCCTCACGCCCACATAGTCGTTCATGTACTTCCGGTAGTAAATCCCAATAGAAGGCTTCGGAGCATTAAGTGCGCCTCTCGTATTGAGATCCCCAAAATAATGAGCCGCGCCTACTGAAAAACCCAGTTCCCCGGTGTATGTCAGCTCATTCTGCGCAAAGGCGGGCGTCAGGAACAGGGATATCACTGCTACGAGGCCGGACTTTAAGAAACACTTGAAAAAAAGGTAAGGTTTGCCCATAGATCGGTACTGCTTAACGCGACGATAATTCCTTAAACGCGATTATCCCTGCTTTTGGTATTAAATAAATCAAACAAATGTAATGAAAAAACTTAATGTGCTAATTAACAATAAACTGAGTAAATATGTTTATTTTAATCTATTCCTCGTATCGATCCCCCATAATAACTTATTCCTCAAAGTATGCAGAAAATTGCTGTCGTCCAGACGTAACAGGCTGATTGTGAAAGCTTCTTTCTTAATTGCCAGCTGTACAGTATTATCAATCGTCTCCATCCTGGAATCCAGGGTACACAGGAACTGGTCGCTACGGCCTTCCACTTCGAATGAGATCACATGATTGTCAGGCACAATGATCGGCCTTACATTGAGGTTGTGGGGCGCTACCGGCGTGATCACAAAACTGCCGGCGTCCGGGAATACCACCGGTCCGCCGCAACTGAGGGAGTACCCCGTGGAGCCGGTAGGCGTAGCTACTATCAGGCCGTCAGCCCAGTAAGTGTTCAGGAACTCCCCATTCAGGTAGGTATGGATCTTCACCATGTTGGAGGTATCCTTTTTGTGAATGGTAAAGTCGTTGAGCGCATAAGGCACCTCTCCGAAAAGCCCTACATTCGAGTCCAGGTGCAGCAATGCGCGTTTATCCACCACATAGGTACGTTGTTTCAATGCCTGTACTACGGCATTGATCGCGTCCTTTCCTATGCTGGCCAGAAATCCCAGCCTTCCGAAATTGATACCCAGTACCGGTACATTCGTATCGCGTACATAACATACGGTATCCAGCAGGGTACCATCCCCTCCCAGACTTACGAGAATGTCTGCCTGTCCGTGCAGGTCGTCTGCACAACAAAATGTAGCAGGTGATTTGCTGTACCGGATGTGTGGTTGCAGCGCTTCGCAGAAAGGTTGATAAATGACGGGCTCCATTTCCTCCCGCGCTAACTCGTCCAGCAACAACTGGATGATGGGCAGGTCTTCTGGTACAAATCCTCGGCTGTAAATAGCAATTTGCATAATCGTTCTTAATATCGCTGCAGCTAAAGCAGCTATTACATGTCCAGTTTAGTGTGTAAAAATAGCCCTTTTTGCCCTAACTGGTTTATACTGTACTCTACACGCAGACAGGAATCGTAAAAAGAAACAATATCCATCCCCACTCCCCCGGTATATAAAAACCGGTTGTTCAGCATGCCATGCCCGTATTGCCTGCTGTAAGAATAACCGGCATCCGAATACACCTTCAGCATCACACGGAAAGGTACGGAACTGAATTTGGCAGGGGCCAGGGGCAGATGTACCTTAAAATTCATGACCTCTCTTTTCATCGCAGACCTGACAATAAAAAAGCTGGTACCATCCACCACAAAATATTCCAGCCCCCGGAGATAATCTTCCTGGTATCCCATTGCTTTCTGGTCCAGGTAGGGCTGATCGACAGGCAGTTTAGCCTGTGTACGCAGGCCCAGCGAGCCGTATGTTTTGTAGAAAAGATGCCAGTAACGCGCTATCCTCAACCGCAATCTCACATGGTCTAGATCATCCAGCGGCCCTATGCCCATTTTTTCGGCTTCTGCCTGCAACAACACTCCTTTCAATGGATAGGTCCAGCTGTCGGCCTTTGTATAGCTCAATCTGTACATCAGGTTGAGGTATCTTACCCGCGTACGTCCGCTCCCGAGGTAAGCCGGATTCAGGATCGCAACGGAATCGCCTACTTTTTCTGCATTGAAGGTCAGGAACACCTGGTGCCGGGTATTGATCGCCTTCCGGTAACTGTAGCTAAAACCGGCGGTATATACCTGCCTCAGAAATTTATCCTGCCGGAAAAAGTGCTGTTTATTCTCCGTCGTACTATCATTGATTTCACGATTACGGCTATAGGAGAATACCAGCCCTACGCCATGCCTGAAAGCCTTGTCAATATAGGGCAGATCATAGTTCAGGGCCACCCGCTGGGTGTACCCCAGCTGGAATTCCGCCCTGACCTCGTCGTTGCGGCCGGTCAGGTTGTCCTGGAACAGGCGGACGCCCAGGTTCACCCTGTTCAGGCTACGCCGCTGTTCTACCCACCACTGGTTGAAATTCCTGTCTGCCAGCCTGAAAATAGGAATTGGAAACGTATACCATCGTTCCGAGACAGTGATCATAATATCCGCATAATCAGCCTGCCAGTTCATCACATTTACACTTACACTCAGAAAAAGTGAGGTATTGATCAGCTGTTTCCGTCTGAACTCCAGCTCTGTGGACAAATTCCTGAGGCGGATCGTATCTCCCGGCACCAGCCCGAATTCGCGCAGGATCACATTTGTACGGGTTCTCTTATTTCCCTGCACCGTCACCTGGCGGATCACCAGGTAAGCGCTGTCGAGCGATTTAGTGACCGTCACCGGCTCCTGCCCTATACAGGAGAGCGTTGTGCTAAGCGTAATGACGGCAAATATTAAACAATATCGGATAAGCTTCATTGAGAACAGCAGAAACAGTTGTCGGTTACAGGGAGTTAATGTAAAGGTAATATATGACAGCACAAAATCGGGACGATTATCATTAGCGCCCATACGCGTGTTTATAAAAAACGCCATTAACATAACACAATAGGACTCCGTCAGGAGTCCCCGTGTTTGTAGCGCGGGGTGCAACCCGGGGACGTCGAATACAACCCGGGATATTTCAAATGCATATCCGGGCAATTTATGTGCGTTCCATACCAATGGATATTTACAAGGAAATGCCGACGTCTATATATACCAATAAAAAAGCGAAACACATGCTATGTGTTTCGCTTTCTCATCTAACCTGGTCAATTATTACATACTGATATAATTCATCAACAGGTCGTAATTCTTTTTCAGCAGATCTTCCTCCTGCTCTTCAGTAATAGTATATTTAATAATATAATTGAAACGTTCAAAAGTAGCCACCAATCCCTGCAATTCCTGTCTGTTCGTCTTCAGCAGCACTTCAAATCTGCCGGACACAGGGTTGGTCATTGTATTTACGCTCAGCAGTGTTACGTCATTTGATTCTGCGATACGGGCTATTTCACTGAGGCTATAGTCACGCGGATCAAGATCCAGCACCAATATACCTCCATGTTCCTTTACACCGTTGTATTGCGCAAGAGCGGACAGCAGGCTGTCTTTCGTAACAACACCGATATATTCTTTTTCCTGGCTGATCACCGGCAATACGGCAAGTTTCATTTCATGGAAGAGACGTATTGCGTCAAAGAAATGCGCATTCTCTGCAATAGCCGGTTTAGGGCCGTTGTATTCCATATTCTCCAGCGCTATTTCCTGATCTTCCAGGTCAAGTATATCATCTTCCTCAACCAGCGCCAGGTATTTGTTTTCCAATACCAGCGGCAGTTGCGTAAGATGATATTCATTCATCAGGCGCAGTGCCCTAGATCCCGGATCCAGTGGATGCAGAATAGGAACAACCGTTGATATCAGATCTCTTGCCAGCATTGTGTATTACGCTATTATGATACAATAATAAGAAAAGAATCGCGAACAGTACCTTTACGCGAAAGATTTGTGATAAGCGGGTACACTGTTTATATATACGAAACGCCGGTTTGTTCGGGTTTGTTACATGAGAGACCGGGAATCTTTTTTCTTTCAATAGAAAGAGGCTGTCTCCATTGCAGAAACAGCCTCTCTAAAATCTTTATTCGCCAAGGTTTAGTATTATCGTTCTTCTGCGCTGTTACTGTTTTTTCAATTTATCAAGAAACGGATGCAGGATCTTGTTGAACTCTTCCGGCCGCTCCATCATTGGTGCATGGCCGCATTTGTCGATGAAATGCAGTTCTGAATTTGGTATGAGCTTTTTGAACTCTTCGCCAACCATTGGTGGCGTAACAGTATCGTTCAGTCCCCATACAAGGAGAGTAGGTATCTTGATATCACGCAGTTCTTCACCCAGGTTGTGCCGGATTGCAGATTTCGCCAGGGTGATGATCTTGATCACCTTAAGGCGGTTAGTGGTAATATCAAACACTTCATCTACCAGCTCTTTGGTAGCCATTGCCGGATCGTAGAAGGTCAGTTCTGTTTTCTTACGGATGTATTCGTAATCGCCACGCTTAGGATAGGTTTCCCCCATTCCATTTTCAAACAAGCCTGAACTACCTGTGAGTATCAATGATTTAACAGGTGCTTCGGGATGCTTCAGCAGGTATACAAGTCCCACGTGTCCTCCCAGGGAGTTACCCAGCAGGTGCACATTGGTGTATCCCATTGCTTCGATAAACCTGTGCACGTATTTTGCCAGCCCTGCCACAGACGTATCCAGTATATTCAGATCAAACAGAGGTAAAAGTGGAACCACCACTTTGTTATAGTGGCGGAAATAATCTATCAAACCACCGAAGTTGCTCATCGCACCGAATAGCCCATGCAACAGTACTAATGGCTCCCCCTCACCTTCCTCAATAAATTTAAACTTTCCCTGTGTTTTAATTTCGTAAACCATTGCCAAAGCTTGAAAGTCAATTTTGCGCTAAAATAATTCTTTTTATTAATTCAAATAATCTTTGAAGCGAGCTAAGTAGATTGTATTTCTTTCGCTGCGTTGTCAAAAAATGACTGTAGATTTTCAAACATATTTTTAAAGACAGGAACAATTTTGCCCCACAAATTCATAACTGCCGGCCCCAGAGGTTCTATGTAGGGATAGACTACCGACTGCATCTTGAGCTCCGGACTTAACCAGTACAGTTGATTGGCGATCCATAAAAGGATGCTGTATACAATGATAAAGATAGCACTATATAATATAATTCCACCTAATTTGTTTAACCAGCCCAACATTGCTGCTTCCACCATCTTCTGGATAAGGGTAGCCCCGAACCTGACGGCAAATACCACTCCTACAAAAAGTGCAATAAAGCTTAATACCGGTAACCAACGGGTATGGATGCCCCAATGCTCCTGTGCGTACAGGGCAGTCACTGTGGATAGTTTCAACGCGGCGGCGAGTCCAAGGGTGACTGCAATAAAGGAAAAAACGGCTACGATAAGCCCCCGGCTATATCCTTTATATATGGCTAATACCATCAGGATGGCGAAAACTATATCTATGCCCATGATTTCAATAGGATAAAAGGGAAATACCGGATAGCCGGCAGATGCAGGATCTGGTCAGTCATCCGGTATCAGATTATTTAGCCAACAGCTCTTTTACCAGTCCGGAAATAGCCTTACCATCGGCCTTGCCGGCCAGTTGTTTGGTGGCTACACCCATTACCTTACCCATATCGGCAGGTGAGCTGGCGCCTGTTGCAGCAATGATTTCAGTTATAGCAGCTCTCAATTCTGCCTCATCCATCTGTTTCGGCAGGTATTTTTCGATCACCACCAGTTCCTCTTCTTCTTTTACAGCGAGGTCTTCACGGTTCTGCTGACGGAATATCTCCAGGGAGTCTTTCCTTTGTTTTGCCAGCTTCTGGAGGAGTTTTATCTCATCGTCGCCGGTCAGTTCTGCTCCACCACCTTCTGCTGTCTTGGCCAGCAATACTGCAGCCTTGATTGCGCGCAGGGCACGCAGTTCGGCTTCATTCTTTGCCAGCATTGCAGCCTTGATTGCGGCGTTAACATTTAATTCTAATGACATATGTGGATGTTTTAAGGTTATGGCCTATTGTTCCTGTTTCTGCTTTTCTTCGAATTTCTTGTAGAAATCCTTGGCAAAAGCACGGAGATCATCCGCCTGGTCCTTATATGGCGTAGCACGCTGATAAGTATCAGCCATGGTCATTAATGTCTGGAAAAAGAAATCGGCCATTTCATCCACCATCATTTGTTTCGTCCATAAGTCTATGCGCAGGGCGGTTTTGTCACCACCATCCCAAAAGGCGATCAGCATGGCCTTTGCCTGCTGGAAACGGTCTGCTTCAGAGCTGTCAGTTGCCCTCCATTCTATCTTTTCAGGTATCCTGTCATTGTCCAGTCCCACCTGAATTTGTATGGTAGATGTCTTTCCCATGATATTGTTTGTTCCCAAATTTTAAGAACCGCAAATTTAGTATTAATTGGCTAATCTATAATCAGTGTGTCAAATGCCCCGCCCGGGCCCGCTTTCCTTATCTTACCCAGCAGCCGGCTTCTCAGTTCCTCATCTTTATACAACAGACACATTTTATCTGCCAGGTCCTCCAGGCTCTCCGGATCAGCATACAATACCGCATCTCCCCCCGCTTCCCTTGCTGCAGCGCCCTCCAGGGCAATAACCGGTACATCGCACTGCATGGCTGCATATACCGGCATGGCAACGCCTGCAAAACGGGTTGTATACAGCAGCGCATAAGCTCCTGCTACTATCCCCGCCAGTGTGGCCTGATCGGCATCTGGTATCAGCACCACGTCATTCCTGTATTTATAGGAGGGTAAAGAGCCCGTAATTTCTGCACCGGCAGGCGTCTCTGAGCCTACCAGCAACAATTTCATATTGGAGTGCAACCTGCGCTTTAAAGCGGAGAATGCCTTGAGCAGCGGCATCAGGTTATTTTTCGGGTGGATGTTGCCTACGGCCACGAAATACTCGACACTGCCGGCATAGGTGCTTTTCACTTCCTCCCTGTCCTCCCATTGCAAGGGTTTATAACTATTGTCAACAGCCGGCAGCAACACCTGGAGTTTTGCGGCTGCATCAGGTGCATACTGTAATATGTCCTGCTCCAGGGTATGCGACAACACAATCACTTTTTTTGCCTGAGCGATATACCTGGTCAGATTCTTTTTCAGCAGGCGCTGCCTCGAAACCGGGATGCCAGCCAGGCCATGCAAAAAGCCCGCATCACCAATCACCAGGTGAGCAGGCACCTTGCTGCGTAAAGGTATTTGCCCGTCCATACCCAGAAAAAGATCCAGCTGCTGCTTCTTAATGGCGCTCACCAGTTTCCATTCCAGCCACAGGTACTGCTGCCAGTTACGGAAGCCCGTAGCAGGTACTACCACTGTTCTTACATTCTCCGGCCATTGTAAGGTTGCCGGCGGTGTCTGATCAAAGAAGAAAACGAAATGGTGCTCCGGGTGTGACTGGCATAATCCTGACAGTAGATCCCTGATGATGTTACCTGTATCCGCAGGCGTATCCTGCAATACACAGGAGGCATTCACTCCTATACGCATAGTTTGGCTGCTTATTCTGCAGGTGCAAAGCTATGGAGAAATAAGAATTGAGGAGGATGAAGTCCATAAAAAAAGCCAGATCCTTTATCAGTAAGGATCTGGCTTGAAATTATATGAACGGGCAGCATCTGAAGTGATACTATTTTAGCCTCATCCGTCCGATTTATTCGTAATCCAGAATGTCTTCGTAATCTTATTATTCTCGTTACCGGCTGAAGTAATGGTAACCGTCACCTTTACCGTACGGAGCCTTTCCAGCCCCACCAGGGTAATATTAATAACACTGTCTTTGGAGGGTGCAACAGGATTCTGGGGGAAAACAATACCACCAGGATCAGTAATAGCATCTACCTTTATGTTTACACCTGCTGCAGGCATAACAGAATTGATCTTCACCTGGAAAGTATAACTGCTTCCAGGAGCGGCGGTATATTGTCCTTCTGCAACATTTTCCAGGGCTACCTTCAGGCCTTCCTCTTCAGGTTTAGGCTCAATGGCTCCTTTTTTCTTGCAGGCGGAAAATGTGATGGCGAAAAGGGCTAAGGCTGTAAAAAGATATGATTTCAAAGGCATAGTAAAGAATTATGGATAAGGGTAAAATTAGTCGTTTTTTTAATGCGATCCAAGTGTTTACTGCCGCACGTCCATGGCGTCCCGCAGCCCGTTCCCTAACAGGTTAAAGGCCAATACCATCACCATAATGGCCAGACCCGGAATTAACGCTAACATAGGATTGTGGGTGATAATAAAGTTATAGTTCTCCTTGATCATCAGGCCCCAGGAAGGCTGCGGTGGTTGCACCCCCACCCCCAGGAAACTGAGGCCGGCTTCTACAACTATAGCGGTGGCAAAGTTACCTGCGGCTACCACCATTACCGGGCCAAGGATGTTGGGCAGTATATGTTTTACTATCGTGCGCGTATGACCAAAGCCCAGGGCCCGCGTAGCTTCTATAAAAGGCAGTTCCCGCAATGCCAGCACCTGCCCCCGGATGATCCTGGCCACATTCACCCACATGGTCAGTCCCACAGCTATGAATACCTGCCAGAAACCCTTGCCCAGCGCTAACGTAATGGCAAATACCAGCAGCAAGGTAGGTACAGACCAGATCACATTCACCAGCCACATCACCACATCATCCGTCACTCCCCGGAAATAACCCGCTACTGCTCCCAGCAGGATGCCAATGGTCAGGGAAATGATCACCGCTATACAGCCTACACTCAGACTCACTCTTGTGCCTACCAGCAGGCGGCTCAGAATGTCCCTCCCGAATTTATCTGTTCCCAGCCAGTAAATGCGTTCTTTGATCCTGTTAGCGGCAATCTCCTGTTGCCATTGTTTCAACCTGCCGCCGGGAGGCACTTCCTTTGCAAATAATACGCGTCCAAGGCTATACCGCTCCGTCACCGTTTCTTCTTCATCCAGGTATCTCGCTATAATGATGTCATTGCCGGAAAAATGCCAATTACGGACAGGGATATAGCTTACTGTATCAGGCTGGCCATTCATCAAACGGGAGAAAAAACCAACCTGGCCTATCTGCCGGTCCTGCTGCAGCGCCAGTACATGCATACGGAACCCCGGCTTTTGCCCGCTGGTCTCCAGCATCATCCTGTTGGCATAAGGAGTGCCGTCGGGCGCCAGTACATAGGCCAGTATACTAACGATCACTGCCAAAACGATCAACAACATGCCCGCTACAGCGCCCGTATTACGCCGTAACCTTTTCCAGGCATTACCGCCAAATGAGGTTCTGCTGTTGCTGTCTGCCATCATGCTTATTTAACTTTTCGTCCCTTCCACTGGTAAGAGCCAAACTTACCTAACCAACCTGCCACTACAATGTAAGGAATATGAAAGAACTGTCCGGGAATAAACCTTGATAATAAAGCTGTTTTACCAAAGAAACGCGCTACAGGTATCAGGAAATAAAACTCCACCAGGATCTTATAGAGCAGCAATCCGAGGACCCACATACGCCATGCCGGCAGGAACAGGGCTGCTATCCCGGCCAGCAGCATCCCTGCATTCCAGAAATATACGAGGGCCAATACCCAGGTCAGCCGCTTGTCGTCATACTTATCTGCTTTGGACGACCAGCGTATACGCTGATGCATAAATGCCTTAAATGTATCTACCGGTAAGGTACGTACTATCGCCTCCTCACTTTTCATATACAATACACCTGCCGGGTAAGCCCGGTAGATCTTAAACATCAGCAGCATATCGTCGCCCGAAGCAATGTTATCTATTCCTTTAAAACCACCTACCTCATAAAACACTTTGCGTTCGTAAGCCAGGTTGGCGCCATTGCACATAGTGCCCGATTCCAGTGCTGCCAGTGCCCCTGTGATGCCCTGCATTGTCATAAAATCCAGCGACTGCAGCACTTTAAAGAAGTTATGCTCCTGGTAAAAACTAACCGGTGCAGCAATGAACTTTGGCTGATAGGTTTCATAGAATTGCACCATCCGCGTGATCCATTCCGGGCCCATTACACAATCAGCATCTGTGGTCATAATGATATCGCCGGTAGCGCGTTCCACCGCCATCTCTATTGCCTTCTTTTTGTAGGAATTCAGCCGCTGTTCTGCACTCAGGTGTTGGCTCAGCTGTAACAACTGTACGTTGGATGCAGGAAAGTTCCTTACAATAGCAGCCGTAGCATCCGTAGAAAAATCGTCGATCACAATCACCTCGAACAAATGAGCGGGATACGTCTGCGCCTTTAATGCCTGTAGAAGGGGCGGCAGATTTGATTCCTCATCCCTGGCGGGAATGATCACTGTTACCTTCGTTTGACCGCTTACCGGCTTTACAGGCCTGAAAGCCGGCAAACCTTTCCATCCCTGTCCATAGCGAAACATTAAATAACCGTAAACAAGACCTAAGCCGAACAGGATCGATAGAATGATATACATAGCTGAGACGATAGGCTGCAGATCACTATCTGCAGATGATTGTATGTTGTTGTTACTTTAAAAACTATGATTTTTTATGGCTTCCGCCGCATCTTCACCGATCAGGTGATGTCCCTTTTCCATTACCAGCATTTCACATGGGAAACTGCCATCCATAAAGCGCACGCCCAGCACAGGAGGTATTACGCGGTCATATTTGCCGAACAGCAGCAGCGTCCGGATCTTATATTTCTTCAGCAGCTCTTTACATAGTTTTCTATCCGGCATCATCTTACCCATACAGGTCCACACGAAATACACCCGTTCCCGTTTCTCCAGCGTGTTCATGCTGTTGAAAGTGAACTTGTGCAGGCCTCTGCTGATAAAACGCAGTCCCCGCCAGGTATGCAACAGCCCGAAGAACAATTGCGGATGATAAGTGCAGTATTTGAACAGTTTATTGCCCGTGCGCGTCTGGGTGGCAAACATATGCCAGGAATTATCTTTCAGTCCATCCGGCGCCAGCAGGTATAAACGGTCCACCTTTTCCGCCAGCAGCTGCACAATACATAAAGCTACCCGTCCCCCCATACTGTAACCCATCAGGGAGAAAGTGGAAAAACCATAATGCTCCAGAATGAGTAGTATTACTGCTTTCAGATCGTCCATTTCAAATGCCCGTTCTTCCTTCCAGTCCGTCTGTCCATGCAGGGGCATATCCAGCGCTACAATAGTAAAGTGCTGTCCCAGTGTGTAATGCAGACGGTCAAAGCTGCCGGCATTTTCACCAAAGCCATGCAGGCAGATAAGCAATTCCTCCCCTGTTCCATCACTGATCGTATGGAAACGGCTTTTCCGATATGGGAAAAAAAAGGAAGACATGGCACAAATGTATCAACTTTTGCCGTTTGGCCTAAACTAAGTAAATTACAATAGGACCAAAAAAATTCAGGATGGACGCTACAGTTGATAACAAACACGCACTGAAAGGCGTGGAATTCCTCGTTAAAGAAACCCCTGCCAACGAAGTCTTTACACCCGAAGATTTCAATGAAGAGCAACGTATGATCAGAGAAATGGCGGAGCAGTTTGTAAGCAAAGAAGTGACCCCGGTGCTTGACCGTATTGATAAACTGGAAGAAGGCCTGATGCCCTCCCTGCTGGACAAGGCAGGTGAACTGGGACTGCTGGGCGCTGCTTTTCCGGAAGAATACGGCGGGCTCGGAAAAGATTTTGTTACCGCTACACTGATCAATGAAGCCCTGGGTGCCGGCCACTCTTTCTCTGTTGCCATGGCCGCGCATACCGGTATCGGTTCCTTACCTATCCTGTACTTCGGTACAGAAGCGCAGAAACAGAAATATATACCTTCCCTTGCCAGCGGAGCAATGAAAGGCGCCTATGCCCTGACGGAGCCCAACTCCGGTTCAGACGCGCTGAGCGCTAAAACCACTGCAAAACTGTCGGACGACGGTAAGTTCTACCTCCTGAACGGGCAGAAATGCTGGATCACCAATTCTGGTTTCGCAGATGTATTTACCGTGTTCGCCAAAATTGACGGCGAGCATTTCACGGCATTCATCGTAGACAAAGACACTCCGGGCTTCACGCTGGGAGCGGAAGAACATAAAATGGGCATTAAAGGGTCTTCCACCCGGCAGATCTATTTCCAGGATGCTAAAGTGCCGGCAGAAAATGTGCTGGGCGAGATCGGCAAGGGCCACCTCATTGCCTTCAACATCCTCAACATTGGCCGTCTGAAACTCTGTGCAGCCGCTATTGGAGCAGCCAAGCAGGTTACCACTATCACTGTGCAGTACGCCAATACCCGCGAGCAATTCAAGCAGCCTATCGCCAATTTCGGCGCTATTAAACATAAACTGGGTGAAATGGTGATCCGGAACTGGGTATGTGAATCAGCCCTCTACCGCACCGCCCAGCTCATTGACGAAAAGGAAAAAGAACTGGTAGCAGCCGGCAAACCATTTGCAGAAGCCCTGCTGGGCGCTGCTGAGGAATATGCCGTAGAATGCGCCATCCTAAAGGTGAACGGCTCTGAAGCACTGGACTTTGCTGTGGATGAAGGCGTGCAGATACATGGCGGCAATGGCTTCAGCGATGAATATGTCATCTCCAAGTCCTACCGCGACAGCCGCATCAACCGTATATTCGAAGGCACCAATGAGATCAACCGCCTGCTGGCCCTGGATATGACATTAAAGCGCGCCATGAAAGGCCGCCTGGACCTCATGACGCCTGCTATGAATGTCATGAAAGAGCTGATGAGCATTCCTGATTTCGGCAATGAAGATGAAACGCCTTTCAGCGCCGAGAAAAAAGCGATCGCTAACTTCAAGAAAGCTATTCTGCTGGTAGCCGGCGGCGCTGTTCAGAAACTGATGCAGGACCTGCAGAACGAACAGGAAATACTGATGAACATTGCAGACATGGCCATCGAAACATTCACCGCAGAAAGCGCCCTGCTCCGGTTGCTGAAAAGAGTGGAACTGGAAGGCGAAAGCGTCAATGCCCTTCAGGCAGACATCGTTCGTACCTATATCAACGATACGGCTGACCGCATCAATAAATACGCGAAAGATGCCATCAATTCATTCGCCAGTGGTGATGAACAACGTATGATGTTACTCGGTATCAAACGCTTCACCAAAACAGCTCCTTTTAATACCAGGGATGCACGCAGGCGCATCGCTGATAAACTGATCGCAGAAAATAAATACGCCTGGTAAGCTTCACCATCGCAATTTTTCAATATTTTCGAGTGCCATCCGTAAGAGCGGATGGCATTTTTTTTGTTTACTTTGTCGTGGGACTATGAGGAGATTCGCACTACTATTACTGATACAAACAGCGTATACAGGTCTACAACTGCATGCACAGGCATTCCTGAAAATGGCTCAACCACTCAGGACAGAGATCAATACCAGCAGCGCCAGACAATATTTTTCAGGCCGCACATGCGAAGGCTGTAAGGTATTGCTGAACAATGACAGCATTTATGTATACCCCAATGGTGTATTCGCACTGAAACGCGACCTGAAACCAGGGAAAACGACGATGGTACTTTCAGCTACCGACAGTTCCGGCAAATTTGTATCGCGTACATACCATTTCTACTATAATCCGCCGCCACCATTGCGGGTGACGCCGTCTTTCCGTATCGACTATGTAACGATATCGCCCAAAGCCAATGCGATCCTTTCCGCAGGTGATACCCTACGGGTACGTATGAAAGGCTATCCCGGCGGACAAGCCAGCTGGTTCAATGGTACCCCCATCCCGGAATTGCCTGCAGCGCAGACAAGCGGGATCGCAGGCTTTTACCAGGGGTATTATGTGCTGACAGAAGCCGATTCGCTCCTGGATGGCAAGATCAACGTCTTCCTGAAATATAAAGGGCAGACAGCGGTATTGCCTGGTACATTCCGTTATACCTACCAACGCAATACCCAACTGACAGCCCGCACGATTGACGATCAGACCTATCTGACCATATCTCCTGAAGGAGACCGCCTGGGCCCGGAAAAAATGGGCTATCTCGACGGCGACGTACTACTGCATGTGACCGGTAAAGAAGGCAGTCACTTCCGGGTAAAACTCAGCGCTAACCAGTTTGCCTACATTCCTGAAAGCCTGGTAGATACGATGACGGCAACAGAACCGGCCCCTCAGAGTATTGTGAACGAGGCGCGGGTGTGGAGCGACAAGCAATTCGACTATATCTCCGTTGGTCTGGCCGACAAACTGCCTTACCTCTCTACGCAGGAAGTGAATCCGGGTAAGCTCATTGTAGATATTCACGGCGCCTTGTCAGAGCCGGGGTTTCTGCCGCAAACGCAAGGCACGGGAGAGATCAGCCGGATAGACTGGCAGCAGGTAGGCCCTGATGTATTCCGTATAGCAGTTTCATTGACGCATAACCAGCCCTGGGGCTACAAGATATTTTATGCAGACAGTAACCGGCTGACCATCCGGATCAAACACCAGCCCGCCAGCCTTCAGCTGAAAGACCTGACCATTGCAGTAGATGCCGGTCATGGAGGTGGTAATATCGGCACCGCCGGCGCCATGGGAGTGGCCGAAAAACAGTTAACCCTCAACCTGGCCATGCTGGTGAAGGTGGCACTGGAAAAAGAGGGCGCCCATGTTATCACCACAAGGGTAAGCGATGTATTTGTGGACAACCAGGCCCGCTTATATAATTATCGTCAGCTGGCCCCCGACCTGTTGCTGAGCATTCATATGAATTCCTCCATCAACCCGGTAGATGTGAAAGGCACTGCCAATTACTACAAATATCCCTTCTGCGAGCCGCTGAACCGGCACATTCACGACCGGCTCCTGGAAACCGGACTGGCAGATTTTAAGAATAATGCCAATTTTAACTTCATCCTGAACATGCCTACGGAGATGCCCACGGCTCTCATAGAAACACTTTTCCTCAGTTACCCGGAAGATGAGATGCGGATACTTGATGAGAACTTCAGGCTGGTATTGGCAGACAAGATCGTACAGGGTATTAAAGACTTTCTGCAGGAAGCCGGCAGGCAGGGACAGTAATTTTTCCCTTTTGAGTAAAAACTTTTCCCGATGCGACATCACAAGTAAAGCTGACTACGTCAAATTTGCGCCTGATTTTCAACTAGCAAACACTATGATGAAGTTTACAGGCCATTATACGAGAGCAACTTTACTATTTTTTGTCGTGCTGCTTTCTTTCTTTACCACAGCCAATGCGTCTTCTTTTAATGAAGATAATAACGGTATCATCAAAGGAAAGGTAAAAACCTCTGACGGGAAACCGGCTGCAGATGTACCGGTGATCCTGCAGGGAACGGCTCAGGCCACCACTACAGACGGGGCAGGCAGCTTCGCTTTCCGTGGTGTTCCGGCAGGCAATTACCAGATCATCATTTCACAACCAGGCTTCGCGAATATTATAAAAGAGGTTACTGTAAGCTCAGGACAGACTATTACGCTGGACTTCCAGCTGGACATCTCCCGCCAGGAGCTGAACGAGGTGGTGATCACCGGTACTCAGAATAAACTGGTGAAACGCAGCAGTGAATATGTATCCAAACTGCCACTGGCCAATATCGAGAACCCACAGATATATACTACCATCACGAAAGACCTGATGGCTAACCAGCTGGTATATTCCGTAGACGATGCAATGAGGAATGCTCCTGGTATTGCCCGCTTATGGGAATCTACCGGCCGCAGCGGTGATGGAGGTTCTTATTACAGCTCTCGCGGCTTTATCGTACAGAGCCAGTTACGCAACGGTGTAGCCGGTAATGTGGCTACCAAGATCGATGCTGCCAACCTGGAAAGGCTTGAGGTGATCAAAGGCCCTTCCGCAACACTTTTCGGTAGCACACTCACCTCTTATGGAGGCCTGATCAACCGTGTCACTAAAAAGCCTTATGATCATTTTGGTGGAGAGATCACCTACGCCGGTGGTAGCTTTTCCTACAACCGACTTCAGGCAGATATCAACACTCCCCTTGACTCCACCGGCAAAGTAGCCCTGCGCCTCAATACCGCATATACTTATGAAAACAGCTGGCAGGATAATGGTTTCAATAAAACCATTGCGTTCGCGCCAAGCGTTTCCTACAAAGTAAGTGACAGGCTCTCTTTCCAATTTGATGCTGAATACTATAGCGGAGAAGGAACAGGTAACACTATCTTCTTCTTCCCATGGGGCCTGAACATGTCCAGGTTGAGTGGCCAGAGCGCTGATAAGCTGAACATCGACTACAAACGCTCTTTCTTCAATGAAGATCTTATACAGAAGTCAAGGAACATGAACTTCTTCGCTACGATGAACTATAAGATCTCCGGTCAGTGGACATCCCAGACAATCTTTACCAACACCAACAGTTATTCTGATGGCGCAGGTCCTTATTTTTACCTGCTGCCTGGCGATTCAATCTCCCGCAATGACCAGTTCACCGACAACAGCAAAGTAGGTGTAACCGAAATACAGCAGAATTTCAGCGGCGATTTTAAGATCGGTAACATGAGAAATCGTTTTGTTGGTGGTCTGGACTTCTTCTTCCTGAATGAAGATGAATACTATTCCGGCGGTACTTATGACATCGTTCCTTCTCACGGAACTATTGCTGATTACAACGGCTTCAACCGCGCCAATATGGATAAGATCTATCAGAATGGCGGTTACACCTTTACATATCCTGTCATCTACAAAGCTTATACTTACAGCGCTTATGCATCTGATGTACTGAACATCACAGATAAACTGGCGGTACAGGCAGCATTACGCATCGATCATTTCGATCGTAAGGGTACGTATGATAATACTTCAGGTAAGACAGGAAACGATGGTTATACACAGACGGCTTTATCTCCGAAATTTGGTGTTGTTTACCAGATCATTAAAGACAAGTTGTCTGTATTCGGTAACTATCAGAACGGCTTCAAAAATGTAGCGGGATATGATTCCAGCAAGAGAAAAGCCTTTACACCTGAGCAGGCCAACCAGATCGAAGGTGGTGTAAAAATGGACCTCTTCGAGGGTAGACTGACCGGTACATTCAGCTACTACGACATCAAGGTAAAAGATATCGTACGTACAGATCCTGAACATCCACTCCGCAGTATCCAGGATGGAACACAGCTCAGTAAGGGCTTTGAAGCACAGATCATCGCAAATCCCATCCAGGGACTGAACATTATAGCTGGCTTTGCCTATAATGATTCCAAATATGAAAAGTCATCTGCTGATGTAGAAGGCCGTCGTCCGACTACCGCAGGTTCTCCGGTTCTTGCCAACCTTTGGTTGAACTACCGCCTGCCTGTCAGTGCTACCCGCGCAGTGAACTTCGGCTTCGGTGGTAACTATGCGAGCGAGACCAAAGTAGTGAACTCGGTTTCCACCGGTATTTTCACGCTGCCTGAATACACTGTGCTGAATGCAACCGTATCTTATGACACTAACAAGTTCCGCATCGGCGCCAAAGTAGATAACCTGACAGATAAACATTACTGGATCGGTTATTCTACCATGAATCCTCAGAAGACAAGAAGCATTACCGGAAGTATTGCTTTTAAATTCTAATACCCTCACTAGGTATATAAAGAAACGCCGTCCCGATCATTTCGAGGCGGCGTTTTGTTTTAAATGACATTCTCTCCGCAACCGACAGCTATTACCTGGAAGAGCCGCCCCAATCACCTGAGGAGACTCTTGAAAATCCACAACAAATTCATTATCAACAACAATCGTTGCAAATCAAAATTTGGTAGTTCCTTTTTTGTTCAATAAATTTGATTGTTCATGATTCATGAACATGTACTAAATATGAACAAACTACCTGAACATAGTGTATTAAAGGATACTACGTCCAATTTCAGCAAGCTGACCGGAGGGAAAATAAAAACAAAGCCTTCCCCCAATCCGTTTGCAGACGCATATGTTCAAATTACCCTTGGTGATCAGCGTTGTGATTTCCTGGTAGAGTTGAAAAACGAGATCCGTCAAACTCATCTTCCTGCCATTATTCAGCTATTTGGCCGCGACAAAGAAAAATGGCTGTTGATAGCGAGATATATTCCTGTTACACAAAAGGAACGTCTGAGGGCAGCGTCTATCAACTATCTCGAGACGGCAGGTAACTGTTATATCAACGTGCCGGGCATGTTTATTTATATAAACGATAAAGAAGTCACTCCAAGCAGACAAACAGATAGCGGTAAATTATGGAGCGCTACGGGATTAAAATTTCTGTTTGCCATATTATCTAAAAACGCACTGATAAGGGCATCCTACAGGCAAATTGCGCAGGCTGCCGGCATTGCATTAGGTAACATTGGTCCGCTGCTGGAGGAACTAAAACAAGGTGGATACATTGAAAGTACTGACGACTCGCCACGATTGCTTGACAAAGAAAAACTGATTCGCCGTTGGATCGAACTGTTTCATGTAACGCTAAGGCCTAAACTCATCAAAGGCAGATTCCGCTTTTTCGATAAAGAACAACAGGGTAAATGGAAAAGTGTTCCGCCCACAGGATTCTGCTGGAGTGGAGAAGCAGGAGCGGATCTGCTTACAAACTACCTTGAGCCAGAGACCTTCACTATATATTCAACCCGGATCACTAATGAATTGATAAAACAACTAAAATTAATTCCGGATATCGAGGGTAATATAGAAGTACTTGAACAGTATTGGGACGACTCATTGCTGAAAGATTATAATCTTCCTGAAGGTATTGCGCCTCCGCTAATTATCTACGCGGAATTACTGGCGGGCACAGATAGCCGTACCTGGGAAACAGCTGAAAAAATTAAAAACAAGTACTTGCATGGCAACTGATATTATACTCCCGGCAGTACTTGAGCAAAATGACTTTTGCTTTTTTACTAAGCATGTTTTATTACGCACACATTATCTACCTGAAAAATGTATATTGCAGTCTTCTGAAACTGAGCAGAGTTAACCACCAAAACATTCTAAAGAATGCCAAAATCATTTTATGATCTTGATTATGATATCGAGGTCAATGAGAAAAGAGACGCAAGCCTGAAAGAGGAATACGATAAAATTCTTGGAAAGGTTTCAAATATCCTGATCGTCTATTCCGGTGTTTCCGTTTTTTTGATTGCGATTTGTAAGGATTTTTTCACTCCGCCTGTCAATGGCTGGTATCTTCTTTCCTTAGGAATATTCGTCCTTTGCTTTATAATCTCATTCGCATATACAATTTTATTCCTATATCCCAAAAATACGCCTGTACTGGCCCCACCTAAAGAATACTATACTGATTTACGGTCACAGCTTGAAGCGGCGTTGCCAACTCACCCAGCAGCACCTACCCAAGCGGAGAAAGAGCAGATAGATGTCCAGCTTAAAACCGCATATATCACTGAATTGGAGGACGCTATAGACATAAACACCGACCTCGTCACTAAAAAACAAGCCCATTATTTCAAAGCCTTCAAATTCGCAATATTTTGTATATTCCCCTTCTTCGTTTGCATGGTATTCCATTTGCTAAAACCCGACGAGCCGACTTCTGTCAAAATTGTAGACTCAAATAAAAGTAGTATCTTAGTCATAGATACAGTTAAAGTGTTAGAGGTGAGTTCTCATATTGATTCAACTCTAAAATCGCAACTAAAAGCCAATAAGAAATGAAAACAAATAGTAATAAGAAACCCGCCCATGCCAAAAAAGCTACCAGCACAGTGAACAGGTTCCCTGGTGTTGATAATAACAAGCTGATTAAGGTACAGGTTGGTACTGTGAAGGAGGGATCCACTAAAGTAATACCTACCCAGTTTACCCTACCTAATCAACAATAATAAACCGCAAGAATACAGGTCAATTTCCCATATCTCTTCACCCGAGCTTGTAAATGATATTACACTTTAGCTCCAACGAACTACCATCTCTCGAGTGACTTTATACCCCATCAAATCTGCCTAGACGCGATCAGGCTTATTTTACAATAAGCGATGTTGAAAGCTATGGCGTGGGGAATAGATTGTATGCTGTGAGAATGGAAGCATATTATTTCTCTGAGAACCTTCCTGGCTACCACAGAAAAAATATTTAAGATAGAACATTCGGCTCCTTCTACCATGAGATTGAAGATGATGTAATTGAGGTTACACGCGCTATTCTTAATAACACATGCTGTAAGAAATAGCCGCCTCAAATATGAGACGGCTCTTTGCTTTATATTTCCCCCTGCCTGTTATTTCCTTTCAATCTTCCCTGCAACATCCTCCCAGGAATAATAATGAAATACCTTTCCATTGCTCATTGCCACAAACAAACCTTTTGAGAACTTATTCCCCAACGGTACCGCTGTCACATCTGAACCATCGCTTTCCAGCGTAGATACCGGCACTTCAGCGATAAGTGTATGTTCATTCGCATGCCCATTCTCTCCTTCTCTTCTGTATATCATGAAAGAGTTGTTCTGTTGATTGGACACCAGTATATAACCAGTGGAATCAGTAGCGGGATAAATAGAAATACCTTCATGATCTGACACAAATCCTTCCTTTGCAAACAGCGCCAGTTCCGTGTTATCCCATTTTGAAGGGTCTGCAATATACTTACGTACACCTACTGTTTCATCGGAATAATAGATATACCCCAGCTTATTATCTACTGCGATAGCCTCAATTTCCTTCTTACCACTGTAAGCGCCAAACCTGCGTACAAGCCGGCCTTTCACTACACCGCCTTCATCTGTCAGGCGGTATTGCCAGAGATAACCATCTGCAGGCCCATTTTTACGACCTACCACGGCAAAGATCGCGGCGTCTTCAGGACGGGTATATACGGCGATGCCCATAGGCGATCTTTCTTTTTCTCCTGTGAATACGGGTATACCGCCATTATCCAGGGGGGTAAGATCAGGAAGACGGAACACGCGGATACTGTTTGTTTCCCGTTCTGTCAGCACAGCAATATCTACCGGCTGACCATTCAATTTAAATCCATAAGCGATGTCCACATTATTCGGACGCTTTAGCCCCAATACTTTGTTGACGATCTTGCCTTCCAGGTCAAAGGCATACAATCCGCCTTCACTATTCTTGTCGGTACCAATGACCAGGCTTTTTAAAGTATCTGCCTTGTTGATCCAGATGGCAGGATCATCGGTATCGTATCCTGTTTCCTGTGTAATAATTACGGGCTTTAAACCATCCTGCCTTACCACAGTCTTTGCAGGGTTCATCTGACAGGCAGAGAACAACACCAGACCACTTAATGGCGCCAATATATTTTTTAACATGTATTTTATCCTTTTATAAACAACAAACCCCGGGTGATTACAGATCGAACTTCAGACCGAAGTTATACCTTGGACGATAGTATTCTGCCTGCATCGTTCTGGAGGATATACCCTGATAATAACGCAGTGGCTGATTAGTCAGGTTATTGGCTTCACCGAATACCCTTAACTGTTTTGTCAGCCTGAAGGAAGCATTCAGATCCAGGAAGAATTGTTTATCATAGAAACGGTCGTCGAAATTATCACCACCCAGTTCATCGAGGTAAGACGCGGTGTAGTTACCAGACAATCTTCCTGTGAAACGCCTGCTTTCATAAGAAAGAGAGGCATTGAACATGTGCGGAGCTGTTCCCGGTAAAGTTACATCAGTACGTTTGTCGCCATCCGCATTGTAAATACCATCTGCTTTGGATTTGGTATAAGTGTAGTTCACATATACACCAAATCCTTTGAGGAAGCCTGGCAGGAAATCCAGCTGCCGTTGCAGGGCTACTTCAAATCCATATACTTTGACGTTATCGCCGTTACGGGCCTGTTTATAAGTCCACTCTTCTCCTGCAGGAATAGGATTGGTAGCTACATCCTTATAGTCTGCTGCAAATTTTTCCAGTGTATAGGCATTATCCCTGTAAGTATAGATAAAGTCACTGATACGCTTGTAGAAAACACCACCCGACAGGATACCTACTGACTTAAAGTATTGCTCTGCCATCAGGTCAAAGTTCAGTGCACGTGCAGCTTTCAGATCCGGATTACCTGCACTCAATGCTGCATCGTCGGCAACGCTGCTGACATACGGTGCGATGTCATAATAATTAGGACGGGCTATAGAAGTAGTAGCGGCCGCACGCAGTACCAGGTCATTATTCACGTTGTATTTAAAAGTGATACCAGGCAATACATTGGTATAGCTGTTCTGCACCTTACGGGATCCTTCCAGCTCTTCTTCTTCCGCTACAATGTTACCTTCATAATCGATATGTGTATTCTCAATACGCACACCGGCAATTACTGACAACTGTTTTGTCAGGTCCTGATCCCAGCGGATATAACCTGCGGTGATCCTTTCCTTTGCATTGAAGTTAACGGCGAGATATTCAGCCGGATTGTCGCTCTTCTCAAACTTTGCAGCGTCATCCAGCTGCTGGGCGCCCAGGAACGTGTTGATCACAAATGTACCCGGCGTATATTTTTCACCTGGCTGATATCCTTTTCCGCTGATATGGATATTGGAGATCTCCGCGAGATTACTGAATTCGGTGATCGGTTCATATTCGAAGAAGTTATTCTCCCTCTTTTTGTCTTTCAGACGCAGTCTTCCACCTACACGCAAACGGCCTTTCTGCCCCGGCACTACGCTGAAAGGGAAACGCAGGTTCATTTTCAACCCCAGTTCATTTTCACGGGTGTAGTCATGATTCTCTGTCAGTGATTTAAAACTGAAATCCTGGTCGGTCAGCGAGTTGGCAGTTACCAGGGGAAAACGGGCGTCCGACAGATCCAGGTTCAGCGGACTCTTACCTGCCCTGTATTCAATATAACGCTCATGAGGCCTGTCTTCGCTGGCTGTGGAGAAACTTGCCGCCCAATCCAGGTCTACCTTACTACCCAGCAGGTGCTCACCACGCAGAGAGTAGTTCTGCACGCGCTGATCTTCCAGCCTCCGGTTCTTATTACGGCCATTGTCGATACCACCTTTTGTTTGGCGACGTACAGAACCCCCATAACCGGTGATAGCGTCATTATCATCATATTCAGGCTTTATGTCTGTAATACGCAGGCGGTAGCGGTTTTCCCTGTCATCGCGCCAGTTGTACATAGCATTTGCATAAAGGGTATTTTTAGCATTGATCTTATAATCCAGTGCAGCAGACATACTCCTGCGGATACGCTGTACATTATATTTACGTACCTCTGATTCGGAAGTGTAGATATGCCCGAAATCATCTTTACTCCAGGTAGCTTCCATGTCATCGGAACCGTAGTCATTATTATTGTAGGAAGCACTCAGCACAGCACCCAGTTTGCTGTCAAAGAAACGGTTAGCCAGTACGAGGCTACCTGTATACAATGCCTTGTTACGGATGGGGTTCACACCACCGGAGAGGGTGGCAGAAACACGAGGACCGTTTGGAGCGGCGCGGGTTACCAGGTTTACGGATCCACCGATCGCATCTGCATCCATATCGGGTGTCAGGGTCTTGTTCACCTCTATGGTCTGGACCATATCTGAAGGGATGAGGTCCATTTGTACACGACGGTTGTCACCTTCCGCAGAGGGGATACGGTCGCCGTTCAGGCTTACGGAGTTCAGTTCCGGAGCCAGCCCCCGGATAATAATATTACGGGCTTCCCCCTGATCGTTCTGCATCGTGATACCAGGGATACGCTTGATAGCGTCTCCCACGTTCGCATCCGGGAAACGACCTATCTGGTCGGCCGATACGATATTGGTAATATTAGGATTATTCCGCTGCTGGTTCAGGGCCTTTGCCTGTCCGCGGAGACGGTCCCCGATCACCAGCACCTCTTTTCCGGCTACGCCGCCGGCTTCCATTTTCAGTTTCAGATCAGTTGCCTTGCCGGGAGCTACAATAACTTCCTGGCTGAAGGTCTGATAACCGATATAAGTTACTTCCAGGGTATAAGTACCGGCAGGTACGCTTAGGAATTCGAATTTACCTTGTTGATTAGAGACTGTGTAATGATTGCCCGGTTTCAATTTTAGTGTTGCACCCGGTAATGACAATTGCTGGTTTTTGTCAACAATGTTACCGGTCACCAGCCCGGTAGTCTGTCCGAAGCAGATGATGCTTAGCCAGGAAAAGAAAACAGTGAATAACAGTTTTTGCATATTGGTAGAGAGTTAATCCGTTTGTTCCGCAAAGGTGCATTTGGGAGTTCCTGAAGCCAAATCAGTGGGGTATACAAAAAGGATACACCGTTACAAAGAGCGTAAACAACAAGGCAACATGCGAAACAAAACGAGCATAACGACGTGATTATCAATACACACTAGCGTAACAGAATGTCAGTTAAGAAAATATTACCGTAACATTAAGGGAATGTTAAGTGCCACTGTTTGTGCTTTTACCCATTCGTCTGCTGCTTTGATTTCTTCTTTTCTGGCGATCATTAACTATGTTAACTTCTCCTCTTTGGGCCTTTTAAGTCGCAAAATTTGCCTGTCTCATTGAACATACATAGCTAATATTTTAACCCTGACTTAGTCAAGTGCTTAATTGATTTCGTCTTTTTTGGGCGATCATTATCTATGTCAACTTCTCCCCTTTGGCCTTATAGGGTCGCCAGATTTATCTGTATCATTGAACATAACATCGCCAATATTTTAATTTCTGACTTAGTCAAGTGTTTAGTTGACATAGTCATTTTATATAATATATCTCACAGAATATCAAGTCGCCAGAGCGAATAGTAGTTATAACGCCGGGTTGACGGCAACTCACAAACTCTGGATAAACGCCGTCAGGCTCTCCCCCTGCTGAAGATTTAGCTTTTTGCGAAGACGGTATCTCACCACACGCAAACTATCCTGCGATATCCCCAGCAAAGTGGCGATATCCTGCGATTCAATATTCATTTTGAGGAGGGCTACAACCCGGAGGTCGTTGGAGGTAAGTGTATCACAATATTTTTTCAGGTTATCGAAGAAAGCCTGATGCACCTGTTCGAAGATATTCCTGAAATCGACCCAGTACTGGTCATGATTGAAACTATGATTGATCTGGCCGAGCAACTGTTTGAGCTGTTTCTTCTGATCCCGCTTCTCGTCCTTCACCATTTCATCCAGCCTGACACGCAACTCTTCCAGCAACTGGTTCTTCTGAATAAGATGTAGCGTATGCGTGGTGAGCTCCCTGGACCGGACTTCCAATTCCTCCTTCAGTTTTCCCTCCTGTAACTGCTTATTCTGCAAAGCCGCCTCCATCAGCTCCTTCTCCGTTTCAAATATCTGGCGGTGCTGTTGCCGGAGTATCTGCTCGTTGCGCAGCTTCAGTCGCTGGCGGCTAATAACCAGGATCCCCAGGGCAACCAGTAACAGGATGACGATAACGGTTGCAGCGGTAATTATACGCGTTGTTTTGCGGGCATTCTGCAACCGTTCTATCTCATTGTTCTTCTTTTCAATATCATAGACCGTTTGTAACAGAGCCACCTGCTTGCTATTTTCTTCAGAATACGTTTCCAGGAGGTATTGGCGGCTCAGCTCCAGGTAATAGAAAGCGCTATCGTTAGCTCCCGCCAGGTGATGCGCCTTGGCAATATCCCGGTAGGCGCCGCTCAGCTGCCGCTGCTCATGCAGCTCCAGTGCCAGCAGCAAGGCGCGGCGGGTTTGCATAAGCGCCCCGGCATATTGCCCTGTTTTCCGGCACACATCGCCCAGGTTGTTCAGGATCTCGATGCGGGCTATCTTATCCTCACCCTGTATGTTCAGCTCCAGGGCCTTGTTGAAATAGAAAGATGCTGAATCATAGCGGGCAAGGTCTTCATAAATGCTGCCGATATTTTCGTAGATCTTAGACATACCCGCCTTATCGTCTGCAGACAGGTAAGCGGCCAATGCGCGGCGCTGGTACAGGAAGGCACTATCGTATTGTTGTTGCTTCTCATAGAGGTGGCCGATCTTTCCGTAGGTCAGCGCCACCCCCGTCTTATTGTTCAGCTGACGGAAGATGGCGAGGGCCTCTTCATATTGCCTGCGGGACAGTTCAGGCTGTTTGTTGTAATAATACAGCATCCCTATATCGTTCAGATTGTCAGCCAGTTGCTGTTGCGCCCCTTCTTTCCGGAAAATGTTGCCGGCCTGGAGATGGTATTCCAGTGCCTGGGGAAAGTGCCCCAGATGGAAACAGATCTGTCCCATCTGAACAAGACACCGGGCAGCCGCCAGGGATTCTTTTTTCTCCACGGCCCGGTTGTAGGCTTCCTTTAAGGCCAGGAATGTAGAATCCGGCGCTATCTGCTCATAGTCGTCCTGATCAGGCAGCTGCAGTTTAGTGAGTTTATCGCTTTGCGCAAACAGTCCGCCAGACAGCAGCCCACTTAATATCAGCAGTAAAAGAGAACGCATCACAAACATAATCAACGGGTAAAGCGCAAAGGAAAGGGTTTAATGTTATCTTACTGTTAACCGGAGCCAGCAATCCGGATATCCCGCAGCCTATCAAAGGCCGGTGCAGCGCCGCGGTCCTCATCACTTCTTGTTATGAGCAATAACCTGGGGTTATCCCACATCACATAACTCATTAATATACAGACAATAAATAAACCAGTGCTTTAGTCCCCCTGAGCCATAGTCTACTGAACAAGTAGATTGATTTATATTTGGGAATCGTTTCATAGCTTTAAGGTGTGTAAACAAACAATAAAATGGCAGACGAGATAAAAGCTTTTAATGATTACCGGGCCAAAATGAACGAGGTAATCCTGGGTAAACAGAACAAGGTCATTAACCGTTTATTTAATCTTGATACAAACACCTACGCAGAAGGGGCATTAAGTACCAAAGTGAAGGAAATGCTGGGATTGGTATCGTCCATGGTGCTTCGTTGCGATGATTGTATCAAATATCACCTGGGAAAATGCCATGAACAGGGGGTTACTACCGATGAAATGTATGAGATCTTTGCTGTAGCCAACATCGTTGGCGGTACAATAGTGATCCCACACACCAGGAGAGCAGCCGAATACTGGGAGGCGTTACTGCAGCAGGAACAGGCTTAAAAGGGAACAGTTAGAAGTATTCCTTATTGCGTAAACCGCATAGGACAAACAATTCGTAACTTTGCCAACCGTTTTTCACTTTTTCTTTAAAACATTCAAATGTCAACAGCTACTATAGCTCCGCAGGCGTTAACGGCGAAGGATTTTGCAACGGACCAGGAAGTACGCTGGTGCCCGGGTTGCGGAGATTATTCGATCTTAAAACAGGTACAGACTATCATGCCCGGTCTGGGCATTCCAAAGGAAAACATCGTGATCGTATCCGGCATCGGCTGCTCGTCGCGTTTTCCTTACTATATGAACACATACGGTATGCACTCGATCCATGGCCGTGCTACCGCTATTGCTTCCGGATTGAAAGCCGTACGCCCCGAGCTCAGCGTTTGGGTAGTAACTGGCGACGGTGACGGGCTCTCCATTGGTGGTAACCATACCATCCATCTGCTGCGCCGTAACTTCGACATCAATGTTATGCTGTTCAATAACCAGATCTATGGTTTGACGAAAGGCCAGTACTCTCCTACCTCAGAAGAGAACAAAGTGACCAAATCCACTCCTTTCGGCAGCATCGACCATCCCTTCAATCCACTCGCGCTGGCATTAGGTGCAGATGCTACCTTCATTGCCCGCAGTATGGACCGCGATCCGAAACACCTGCAGGAACTGCTGAAACGCAGCCATGCTCACAAAGGCGCTTCCTTCCTGGAAATATACCAGAACTGTAACATCTTCAACGATGGTGCATTTGAGATCTTTACAGAGAAGGGCAGCAAAATGGAAGAAACTCTCTTCCTGGAACAAGGTCAGCCGCTGATATTCGGCGCCCAGAAGAATAAAGGTATCCGCCTCGACGGCTTAAAGCCGGTAGTAGTGGAACTGGGTGGAGAATACAGCGCCAGCGACCTCTGGATCCATGACGAGAAAGACTTCTATAAAGCGCAGATCCTGACCCGTATGTTTGACGATCCACGTATAGAAGGTCATCTTCCCCGTCCTTTCGGTGTGTTCTACCAGGCTTTCCGTCCTACTTACGAAGAACAACTGAACTTCCAGGTAGAAAGTGCCATTTCCCAAAAAGGCCCTGGCGATCTGGACAAGCTCCTGGCAGGCAGAGAGACCTGGACTATTAAATAGGAAATTTATCACCACCAATAAAAAGAAAAAGCCCATTCGCAATGAATGGCTTTTCTTTTATCTGTAATTGCTTTATTCATCAATGTGTGATGCTTCCCGGGTCGAGCAGCACCTTATACAAAAGGATCACCCCAAACAGGATCAGGCTCGCCCCTGCTATCTTATTCAGCCATACCACATTGCTTAAGGTCAGCTTGTGCCTGATCTTATCTGCCACAAACACTTTCAGAATATCTGTAGACAGTACCCAGACCAGCGCCGTGGCGTACATCATGATACGGTGCCCTACCGTAGTAGAACTGGACGATACGCAAACCCCCAGCCAGAAGATGATCACACCAGGGTTCAGTGTATTCATCAGGAAGCCGGCCAGCCAGATCTTCAGGTAGTCGTGCGTACGGAACATTTCCGGTCGTTCATCGCCTGTGCTGATCATCACCTTCTTGAAAAATAGCCCATATATGCCCATACATACAAGCATGATACCACCCACGATGCCGATGTACTTTTTATATTCTTCAAGACCGGTAATGAAAGCCGTTGCCAGGTTGCCGGTCAATACAAAAAATATATCGCTGAAAGATACTCCTAAAGCGAAGCTCACGCCTGCCTTGAATCCATTATTAATGCTGTACTTTATGATGGCGAAGATAACGGGACCTACAGAAATTGATAGAAATAAGCCCAACGCCATACCCTGTGCCAGTGCTGTTATCATGCGCTACAAAATTCCGTCGCCGTTGCTGCCACGGCTATCTTTATGTAAAAAATAAAGGGTAACCTTAGTTGCTGAAGTTACCCCTCTTTTTATTTATAGAATCGTTAAATTTCTCAGACTGATTTTACACTCAGGAACTGCTCCCAGTCTTTTAGCTTGTCGCCTTTCAATACACGCGGGAATTTGTTCATAGCGCCTTCTTTTCCTTTCGCCCTCATATAATCGATGAACACCTCATTAGGCAGTACTTCCACAAACAATTCCTTCAGGGCTGAAGTCCTTTCTACCGCGTAATCGTCGTTCACTTCAGACAATGTCTGATCAATGATCTCACGGACACGGCCAGCGTCTACATTCACATCGTCAGTACCAATATACCAACGGTGCGCAAACAGGCTTTCGTAAGGGAAACCCGCTACGGTGAATTCCTTGATGGTAATACCCATCTTCTTCTGCACCATATCGATCGCCTTGTTCATATTGTCGATACTCATATGCTCCCCGCACAGGCTCAGGAACTGCTTTGTACGGCCTACGATCACGATCTCGTGTTCCTTTACGGAAGTAAACTTCACCACGTCGCCGATCAGGTAACGCCATGCACCGGCACAGGTAGAAAGCATCACTGCATATTCCACATCTTCCACCACTTCATGGATCATATATGCCTTCGGATTAGGCTTTACTTCACCATCAGATGTAAAATTCTCTTCATTGAAGGGAATGAACTCATAGAAGATACCGGTGTTCAGCACCAGCTTGATGCCCTTTACGCCAGGCCTTGCCTGGAAACCAAAAGAGCCTTCGGAGGCCATATAGGTTTCAATGAAATTGATCGGCTTTCCCAGTAATTTCTGGAAGCTATCCCGGTAAGGCTCAAAAGACACCCCACCATGGATATATACGGCCAGGTTCGGCCAGATTTCATGAATATTCTTAACGCCGTGGTATTTGATGATCTCGGCCAGCACGATCTGTACCCAGGCAGGTACACCACATACGGTACCAACGTCCCACTGAGGCGCCTTACGCACGATCAGCCTGATACGTTGCTCCCAGTTTGGCTTCTTCGAGATATTACCGCCCGGTTTGTAGAAACGTCTGAACCAGCGGGGAATGTTCTTGGCCTGGATACCACTCATATCTCCCTCATAGTAGTCTCCTTTCTCGTAGAGGGCAGTAGTACCGCCCAGCATCAGGATCCCCTTGGTGAAGGATTTAGGAGGGATGTTGAAGTTAGCCATGGAATAAAGCTGCTTCACGCCCACTTTCTTGACGTTTTTCAGCATATCCCGGGTAACGGGTATGTGTTTACTCGCCGACTCCGATGTGCCGGAGCTAAGCGCGAAGTACTTTATTTTTTCCGGCCAGCTGACATTAGCCTGCCCCTCCAGACACTTATGCCACCATTCCGCATGCATTTTATTGTAGTTATGTACAGGCACTATAGCCCGGTACTGAGCCATTACATTCGGACTGTTCAGGATCTCCTGAAATTTATAATGTTGTCCGAATTGCGTGTCCTTTGCCTTCGCCAGCAGTCTGTGTAATACCTGCAGCTGATATTGGCGAGGTGTCCCTAACTTAAATGTAAATTTCTTCCTGATGCGCAGTGACCTGGATATAAGATTTCCTAAAATGGCCATTAATTTACCTTCTCATTTATTAGCTGCAAAAATACGCCGAATTTCGGATTGCTACGGTTTGATTTTGAATTACAGGTACCTTACCTCTGGCAATCTTACACAAACATATTACTAAAAACGATATGGTTAGAAAAAAAATTCCCGCGTACCTTTGCCACATGTTAAAAGCAACCCTACTCAAAGCAACAAAAGCCGGCGGAGATGTTCTAAAGCAATACTTTAACGGCTCTTTCGAGATATCCAGCAAAAGTTCCGTGAATGATCTGGTAACAGAAGCTGATAAGAATGCAGAGACTGCCATTTTCAGCGTGATAAGGGAAAACTTCCCGCATCACTTTATACTCAGTGAAGAGTCTGGCGAGATCACTTCAGATTCCAACATCAAATGGATCATTGATCCCCTGGACGGCACCGTGAACTTTGCCCATGGCATTCCCATCTGCTGCGTTTCTATTGGTATCGAGCAGGATGGAGAGATGATCCTGGGTGCTGTATACAACCCTTTCCTCGACGAATTCTTCTTTGCAGAAAAGGGACAGGGCGCTACCCTCAACGACAAACGTATCAGGGTATCCACTAAAGACGATATGAAAAAAGCCTGTATGGTAACGGGTTTCCCCTACACCTGGAAGGAATATACTCATAGCCCCATCGATGTATTTGAGTACTTCGTAAAACGGGGACAACCGGTACGCCGGCTCGGATCTGCCGCTATCGATCTCTGCTGGGTAGCTGCCGGCCGCTTTGACGGATACTACGAACATAGCCTCAATGCATGGGACGCTGCCGCAGGATTCCTTATTGTAGAGGAAGCAGGAGGTAAAGTAACCGACTTCAAAGGCCACCGCTACTCTCCTTACCAGCGTACGCTGATCGCTACCAATGGACTTATTCATGAGCCACTGGTGGACATTGTAAATGGAAAATACTGATCTAATATCATACACCATGAGTGAAGAAAGAACAGAGATCAACTCGCTTGGCGAGTTCGGACTAATAGAACTGCTTACTAAAAATATTGAGATCCAGCAGGCCAGCACGATCCTGGGTGTAGGTGATGACGCTGCTGTCATTGACCATTTTGGCCGCCAGACGGTCATATCCACCGATATGCTGGTGGAAGGCATTCACTTTGACCTGATGTATACGCCGCTGAAACACCTCGGCTATAAATCAGTGGTGGTAAACCTCTCCGACATATATGCCATGAACGCTAACCCTACTCAGATCACTATGAGTATTGCGTTCAGCAACCGCTTCTCCGTAGATGCGCTCAACGAATTTTATGAAGGCGTATATGCTGCCTGCGAAAAATATGGCGTAGACCTCATCGGGGGAGATACCACTTCTTCCCAGAAAGGCTTCGTGATCAGCGTAACAGCTATCGGTGAAGTGGCGCCTGACAAATTTGTAAAACGCTCCACCGCTCAGAAAGGAGACCTGCTTTGCGTATCGGGCGACCTGGGTGCCGCTTACCTCGGACTGACGCTGCTGGAAAGAGAAAAGAGGATCTACCTTGAAAGTCCGCAGCTGCAACCAGACCTGGAAGATCAGACCTATATTATCGGTCGCCAGTTAAAACCGGAGGCCCGTCGCGATATCATTGAATTCCTCCAGGAACAGGATATCCAGCCCACGGCGATGATGGATGTGAGTGATGGCCTCAGTTCGGAGATCCTGCATATCTGTAAACAGAGTAACCTCGGTGTGGTGTTGTACGAAGAGAAGATCCCTATTGCCAGTGAGACGAAGGAAATGGCACTGAAATTCTCTCTCGACCCCACAGCGGCAGCGCTTAGCGGTGGCGAAGATTATGAGCTGCTCTTTACCATGAAACAGGCGGACTATGATAAGATCGTTCTATCTGAGCAGATCAGTGTGATCGGGTATATGACAGATATCAGTGAGGGCGCGCATATCCATACTAAAGGTGGTAACAAATTCAAACTTGTAGCACAGGGCTGGAATGCCTTCCAGCAGTAAGCAATAAAAGTAAAAAAGATCAGGGATTGAGTGTTGCGGTATTCGCATTCATTCAATCCCTGATCCTTTTTTATGGTTTTATTCTACCACTACTGTTACTGTCTGGCTGTTATGCGTTGGAAAAAATATGCCGGCAAATACACAGAATTTTAATTGATAGGTGCCCGGTTTGTCCGGCATGATCACCTCCATACGGATAATACGCCGCTCAATTGCACGGCTTAAAGACAGATCTGACTTCACTCCCCCCAATACTTCCTCCTTCTTTGCAAATCCATACCCTATTACAGCCTCATGTTCCTTATCGACCGGTACCGGTACATGATAACCATTCTTCAACTGCAGGATGAATGGCATGCGTTCACCCCGTTTCACCTTTACATATTTCATGGCAGGCACCAGCGTGATCAGTGAATAGGAATAATAATGATCCTCATCGTAAGCACTCCAGGGCCCTTTAACGGTATTGAAACTATCCGTTACCGGCAACTTGTTATCTGGCGTAAAAACGATCAGCGCCGGTTTGCCCCAGAGTTGTTTTTCCGTATCCCAATAGTTGTACTGGTTCCGGCGGGTATAGCGGTTGTTCACCACGTAAGCCTGTTCTCCACTATAGAACATATACTTTGAAGGCCATTGATAACTGTTGATGAACACCACCGGACGGCCAGCCGCATGTTTTTTGATCTCTTCAGCCCAGGGCTTATTGTGATGTATTTCCGGACGTATTTCAACACCCGGCATAAAATCCCATATCATATAAACGCGGGTAGCCAGTACAAGGATCAGTGTGAATGCAGCCAGATAGGGCAGTATTTTGAGCGACCATTTCAGGGACCGCTTACGGCGCACCGACTGATGTGCCAGCACCATTACCGGTGTAAACAGCATCACTGTCCAGTTGGTCTCCACCCTGCCTTTAAAAGTACTGAACAGGAAGAAGGCCAGTACACCTATCATACAATACTTCAATGCCCTTTCAAAAGCGCTCTGGATAGGGCAAACAAAAGCATAGTATAACACCAGCCATCCGGCAACAGGGCCGAATAAAGCTAACTGCCCCAGGATGTATTCAATGGTAAAACTAAACTGGTAAGTGCTGGCATTCCTTTCCACCAGGTGGTACTGCAGGGAAGGAAAGTCATGTGCATACTGCCAGTAAAGATGCGGCAGGAATAATATGGTGGTAATGATACAGGCAACATAAAACTTAAACACCCGCAGCAGGTTCAGATTAGAGATAACCGTGAAGGCTACCAGCAGAATACCATGGTATTTGCTGTAGAACATCAGGGCCATACTCAGGGCCAGCAACAAGGTATTCTTCCAGCTCTGCTGCTCCAGGAAATCGCGGTAGAAGAGAAAATAGAGGGCGGCAAAAAAGACCAGTGGCACATCAGGTACAGCCAACATACCGCCTAATTGCATCGCCGCCATCACACAGAGCAACAGGTAGAATAAGCGGTTATCCCTGCGTGGTATCAGCTTGTCCGTAATAACCAGTGTCAGCACATTAAGGATTACCATGCACAAACGAACGCCGAACTCATTATGGAACAATCCATACCCGATTTTGATCAGCAGCGCCACCATCGGCGGATGATCAAAATAGCCCCAGTCAAGATGGCGGGAGTACACCCAGTAATAGGCCTCATCATCCATCAACTCGGTAAACCCAGCCTGTATCAACGCCAGTAAAAGCCATACCAGGAGAAATAAATTCTTGTATTGGTCTTTTTTAAAGTAATGTATGATGCCCATGAAAATTACAGGTTGAAACCGCTAAGATAACCCAATTAAATGTTTCAACTCCCAGTCAGTATCCAAAACTACCATTGTGTCCAGGTAGCCGGGTGCTATTTTACCCAACTCATGGGATACGCCGGCAACAATAGCAGGATAGGTAGAAGCCATTCGTAGCGCTTCTTCAGGTAAGATACCCACCTTCGTTATACAATTCTTTACAGCCTTATGCATGGTAAGCCTGGAACCAGCCAGTACACCCTGGGCATTCACGTAACGGTCCGGCTCTTCCACGTATATATAGTCGCCTTCCGCGCAGGCCACCACGGCGTCCGTGATCAGGAAGAGGCGTTCCCCCATTACTTTTTTACTGATGCGGACCGCATTAAAGTCCACATGTATCCCGTCTGCTACGATGCTGGCATGTACTGCCGGATGGTCGTAAATAGCGCCCACCATGCCAGGGGCACGGCTCTGCAGGGGAGACATGGCATTGAACAGGTGTGTGGTGGTAGTAATGCCATCATCAAACGATTTGTACGCAGTAGCATAATCGGCATTGCTATGGCCGGCGGAAACCACCACGCCGGCATCCTGTAATTGCTTTACCAGCGCGGGATCGCAGCATTCAGGCGCAAGGGTCATCATTTTAATGATGCCTTTGCCTACAGCCAGCAGTTCATCGATATCTGCCGCGGTAGGTTGTTTGATATATCGGGAGAGATGTGCTCCTTTTTTCTCGGGATTAATGAAGGGCCCTTCCAGGTGGAGGCCCAATACGCCTTTACCGCCTTCCTGCCAGTACTGCCGTACGGCTTCGATAGATTTCCGTATCACTTCGGGAGAATGTGTAGGAATGGTTGGCAGAAAAAAAGCGGCGCCACCGGCGCTGCAATATTCATAGGTAGCCTTTAAAGTAGCGCTATCGGGTGTAAAAGGGAACAGTTTGCCATTGCCGCCATAGATCTGCAGATCAATGAAAGCCGGCGCCAGGATAGCGCCTTTCAGATCGGTCAGTTCAGCGTCTGTTGGTATCTGCGCCTGTGGTAATACCTGTTGTATACGCCCCTCGTCTGTAACAACAGCATAACCATCCAGCCATAAATCGCCTGTGAAAATCCGAGTGTTAATGTAAGCCCTAAGCATTGACAATGTTTTAAGTATCTATGATAACAGCCATAGTCAATACCAGCCGGCAAGCGCTATGAACTGCGTTACACTTCGTATAATTCCAGCGGCAGGCCGTCAGGGTCCGTGAAAAAGGTGAACCGCCTGCCGGTGTAAGGATCTGTGCGTATAGGCTCGGGAGTTACATTATGGGTTTTAAGATGAGCTACCACCTGTTCAATATTACTCACTGAAAAGGCCAGGTGCCTCAATCCAACGGCTTCCGGACCGCTTACTCTTGGCGGCGGGTCGGGAAAAGAAAACAATTCTATCACGTAGTGCCCGTTGAGAGCCAGGTCCAGCTTGTACGACCGGCGTTCCAGCCGGTATACCTCACGGATGATCTTCAGTCCAAGCACTTCTGTATAAAAACGCTTACTTCGTTCATAGTCAGCGCAAATGATAGCAATATGATGTATACCGTTCAACATTAATTAAAATACCTGGAATTTATCTGCATCCTTCAGGAAAGGAAAGTTCTTCCTTACCTCTTCCAGGCGGGAGCGTTCTAGTGTAGTAGTAAAAATATCCTCATCGTGCGATTTCCTGTAAATGATCTCTCCCAGGGGATCGATCAGGCTGGAGTCGCCGCTGTGGTAAATATTGTTGCCGTCATTGCCAACCCTGTTCACGCCAATGGTATAGCATTGATTTTCAATGGCGCGGGCATGGATTAAGGTCTTCCATGGGGTACTTCTCCGCTCCGGCCAGTTGGCTACATTGATCAGCACATCATATGCCGGCTCGCCGGTTTCCGGTGAGATCACATTCCTCGACCATACCGGGAAGCGAAGGTCATAACAAACAGTCAGGCAGACCTTCCAGCCTTTTACCTGGGCTATCAGGCGTTTATCGCCCGGCTGGTAATGCTCGTGCTCTCCGCCATAACCAAAAAGGTGACGTTTATCGTAGGTGCCGTATACACCGTTAGGCTGCATCCAGAGCAGGCGGTTCCAGTATTGTCCGTTCTCTTCGATGATCAGGCTTCCGGTCAGGATTATATTCTTCTCGGCCGCTTTCTTCTTCATCCACTGTACAGCGCTGCCATCCATGGTCTGTGCCAGTCTTTCCGGGGCCATACTAAAGCCTGTACTGAACATTTCCGGCAATACCACTACTTCTGTCCGTTCCTGAATAGCATTGATCTTTTCATCGAACATGCGAAGATTTTCCTCTATATTTTCCCAGTGCAGGTTGGTCTGTATAAGCGTTACCTTCAGATCTGACATATTTTTCTAATTAAATTCCTTCTCGCAAATTACGATGACTTCGTTTAAAAACTATGAAAATTATCCGCTATCTATCCGGGTTCTTTTGCAATTTGTTCAACTATTTCCTGTATCAGCTCGGGTTCATACCCCTTTTGCAGGAGGTATTGCATCGTCTTATACTTCCTTTTGAGATACTGTTCCCCTCTGAGAGATGCGTATTTTTTTGCCGCCAGATTGTTTAAGGTCTTGTCATAATCGTCACCATCGATCTCCGTCATGCCCTTCCTGATACAATATTCAGACACCTGCCGCTGCTTCAGCTCCTGTACGATCTTCTTTCGTCCCCACTGCTTTGTACGGAATTTCCCGCCGGCAAAGGCGCGGGCAAAGCGTTCCTCGTTCAGGAAGTTCTCCGAGATCAGGTCGGCAATTGCTGCATCAATCTCCTCACCACGCAATCCCAGCTCGATACACTTGTATTTTACCTCGCTGTGGCAGCGCTCCTGGTAAGCACAGTAATGACGCAGTTTCAGTATGGCGGAAGACATATCAGTATAAATAAAAGCTGCAAGAGACGGGGATTCCTTCTCTTGCAGCCAGTTATAGTACGGTTATTTTTTAACGATCATCAGGCGGGCGTAGTTCAGCATGATCTTCTTCTCGCCACCGCCCTTAGGGAAGTTCACCGTAGCAATGCGGTTGTTCATAGGCCCTTCCAGCGTCTGGATGGTGCCAAAACCAAACTTCTGGTGTTCCACTTCCATACCTGGCTCCATAGTAGCCGGATCATCGGGGGTAAAGTTCGGAGAAGGTACATGGTTGCCGGGCGCCGCATTAGGCACTGGTCTTGGCGCAGGACGCGGACCTGAAGGCTGTTGCGTTGCCTGGGGCGACTTCTTCTGCATGCGGTCAAACATGTTGCCGCCGCCATTGTTACCCCATAAACCGTTGCCGCTGTTGATAGGACTACGGTTCACATTACCGCCGCCTGCATAGCTGCGGTCGATGTACTTTTCAGGCATCTCCTCCAGGAAACGGCTGGACTCATTGTTCACCAGCTGTCCGAAACGGTACCTGCTGTTGGCATATGTGAGGTACAGACGGGACTTTGCGCGGGTGATCACCACGTAGAACAGGCGGCGTTCTTCCTCCAGTTCTTCCCTGGAATTGATAGACAGGCCGCTGGGGAAAAGGTTTTCTTCCAGCCCAACGGAGAATACCACCGGGAATTCCAGTCCCTTCGCCGCGTGGATGGTCATCAGTTTCACCACGTCGCTGTCCTCATCGTTTCCTTTATCGGCATCCGTCAGCAGCGTGATCTGCTGCAGGTAGCTACCCAGTGATTTCTCTGCTTCCACCAGTTCACCATCTTCAGTAGGTGTTTCTGTAAATTCCTTGATGGAGTTCAGCAATTCCTGGATATTCTCGTAACGGGCCAGGCCCTCTGTTGTTTTATCATTGAACAGTTCCTTTACGATGTTGGTAGATTTACCAACCTGCAAAGCGATGTCATAAGCATTATGCTTACCGAGCATGGCCTGGAAACTGCGTATCATCATCACGAAATTCTCGATCGCTTCCAGGGTACCGGACTTAAACCCGAACTCCTGCGCCCTTTCCAGCACATTCCAGAACGTGATATTATGTTCATTGGCCAGGACAGATACTTTGTCCAGCGTAGTTTTACCGATACCACGTACAGGGTAATTGATGATTCGTTTCAGGCTTTCCTCTTCCTGCGGATTGGTAACGATGCGCAGGTACGCGATGAAGTCCTTGATCTCCTTACGCTGATAGAAGGACAGGCCTCCGAAGATGCGGTAAGGGATGGCTTTACGGCGCAGGTTTTCCTCAAATGCACGGCTCTGGGCATTTGTGCGGTACAGGATGGCGAAATCCCTGTTGGCGTAATGGTTGCGCAATTTTTGCTCGGCGATGGTATCGGCAACGAACTTACCTTCCTCATTATCCGTCATGGTACGCACCAGCTTGATCTTTTCCCCATCGGCATTGTCTGTCCACAGGTTCTTTTCGATCTGGCCCTTGTTGTTGGCGATCACCTCGTTGGCCACATTGAGGATGGACTTGGTACTACGATAGTTCTGCTCCAGCTTCACCACCTTGGCATCTTCATAGTCCTTTTCGAACTGGAGGATATTCTGGATGGTAGCGCCACGGAAGGAATAGATACTCTGGGCATCGTCTCCCACCACGCAGATATTTTCGTGGGCAGCACCTAACAGTTTGATGATCTCGTACTGGGCAGGGTTGGTATCCTGGTACTCATCGATCATGATATATTTGAACTTGTGCTGGTATTTGTGCAGTACTTCCGGGAAGCTCTTCAGTAACACATACATTTTGAACAGCAAGTCGTCAAAGTCCATTGCGCCGTTCTTAAAGCAGCGTTTGGCGTACATATCGTACAGCTTTCCGGTAAGCGGCCTGTTAGCCCTCATATCTTCCTGCTGAACGGCATAGTCATGCTGATACTCCTCAGGCCCCATAAGGCTGTTTTTAGCCGCGGAAATGCGGTTATATACCAGGGCAGGCTTATAGTGCTTATCGTCCAGATTCTGCTCGTTTATGATGGTTTTAAGCACGCTTTTAGCATCGTCAGAGTCGTAGATGGTAAAATCGTTCGGATAACCGAGGCGGTGTGCTTCCGCTCTCAGCAGGCGGGCAAACACGGAGTGGAATGTACCAATATAGAGATTGCGGGCTTCCGTACCTCCAAGGATCTTTTCCACACGCTCTTTCATTTCGCGGGCGGCCTTATTCGTAAATGTAAGCGAGAGAATATTAAACGCATCCACGCCGTTGCGCAACAGGTGTGCGATACGGGTAGTCAGCACTTTGGTTTTACCGGAGCCGGCGCCCGCCACGATCATCAGCGGTCCGTTGATATGTTCTACCGCTGCGCGTTGCCGCTCATTCAATTCGTCTAAATAATTTGCCTTCATTCGATTTATTAAAGATCCCTGTCTTTCACCCGGGAAATGATGTTTGAATATTTAAAAGGGAAGGCATAAAATTACGAAAGAAAGCATAAAGGGAGAAAAGGAAAAGGAGAAAGGACATGGACCTGCCGCTACGCGTGGTTTCCGCGAGCATATCCTCTCCCCTTTTTCCGGAAGGGGTCAATATCTTGCAATACGGGATTTCAGCATTTTACGGGCAAAGTGAATGCGGCTTTTTACGGTTCCCAGCGGCTCGTTCAGCATAGCAGCTATTTCATAATACTTATACCCTTCAAAATAAAGCATGAAAGGTTGTTTAAATATTACGGGGAGGTTATACACCGCCATATGTACATCTTTGATACGCAGGTTGGTTTCTGCGGAATTGCCGATGCATGGTTGTTGCTGATGCAGCAGGTATTCTCCGGCGGAATTGTCCAGCAAACGGAACTGCCTGTTACCACGCCGGTAATTGTTGATGAAGATATTGCGCATAATGGTATACAGCCATGCCCGGATATTGGTACCCGCCAGGTACTTGTCACGGTTGGCCAGCGCGCGGAACAGCGTTTCCTGGTAAAGGTCTTTCGCAGATTCCGAATCTTTTGTCAAGGTAACTGCATACGGTCTGAGGAAATCGGCATTTCCAAGGAGCAACGTATTAAATTCTGTGGATGACATAATGGTGATAGTTTAAGCATCTGAAATAATTGTTGATTCAGCTGATAAACCTGCTTTAAGGGAAACAGTTATTGTTGTAAATGTCGATTATCATATGTAAGGGTGTTAAATGTTACAAACAGTTGATACAAACAGTTAGTTATTCATGTGCGCAGAAATGAACATTCGAATGATACCTGGGGGTATAAAAAAGGCTGCTTTCTCAAACTAATAGTACACTTTGCTACATTGTTCACATGTTAAGTAATACAGAGAATAGGTTGCAACTGCGATCCCGTTCGAACATGACCCACCCTCAACTTTCCGGAAAAGTCGGGACTACGCCACCTGGTGAATAGAGGTGTTTCCATAAATTTGTTTTTTGGTTAGTGTACTGGGGAAATACTGTGACTCTCTCTTACGGTTCCTGAATTGTTTTCTTATTTCTTAATTGTTAATTGATTTCCTTTTTTCGATTTGCAAGTATCTGATGGTTAGCGACGAAAATTGATCTCTTAGTTTTACTTTATTGGGTAATCAAATACTTAAACACACACATCGAAAATGCTAGATAAAATACGAACGAAAAACATCCAACTGACTGACTCTTAACACAATTTAATGAAAGCAATTGTATTTACCAAAAAAACAAGGGGGTATAACATATAAATAATAAACGCTGATTATCGCTTTTTCTATATAGCGGTAATCAGCGTTTATTTCTTTGTAAGGCTGACCTTGTTATGCCTACAAACAGGCTATTTTTCTTACTCTGTTCTCATGACGGCCACCTTCAAATTGCGTCCCGATGAATACATCTACAATTTGTTTTGCAACACTATCATCAACAAAACGTGCAGGGATACACAGCACATTTGCATTGTTGTGAGCACGCGCCAGGCGCGACAATTCCTCGCCCCAGCAGATAGCGGCCCTTATGCCCTGGTGTTTGTTTGCCGTGATAGCAACTCCATTACCACTGCCACATACCAGGATACCAAAAGCAGCCTGCTCTCTCTCCACGAGTGTAGCCACCGGATGCGCAAAATCAGGATAATCCGCCGAATCGCCCGAATGCGCTCCGACATCTTTCACTTTCAGCCCCTTCCCTTCCAGGTAAGAGATGATCTCTTCTTTATGTTCAAATCCCGCATGGTCAGAGCCTATGGCTACCGGCAACGTAAGATTAAATAATGGTTGTGATGACATAAATCAAAAATTTAAAAAGTGAAGCAAAGTCTGAAAGCCCAACGCGGAATATCCTATGTATGTTACAAGGGACATTCCGCGTTATGCCTCATTAACACGCGTCAGATCAAGACCATTCTTCTACTTCATTCTCTGCTTTCTCCATTCCTTTCAACGCTCTGCCCGAAATATAAATACTTATTTCGTATAAAAGATACAAAGGTGTAAATACGATCAGCTGGTCTATTACATCCGGAGGCGTAATAACAGCAGCCAGCACCAGTATCACCACTATCGCATGTCTTCTGTAAGTACGCAGGAAAGACGGTGTGATAAAACCGATCTTCGTCAGGAAGAAAACCAGGATCGGTAACTCAAATAAAATACCCATCCCTAATACGATCTGGGTCATCAAGCCGAAATAATCGTCAATGAAGAATTGGTTGACCGCTTTATCTGTAACAGTATATCCTGCCAGGAAGTTGATGGTAAAAGGCGCCATCAGGAAATAACTGAAGGCAATACCCAGGAAGAACTGGAAAGATACCCAGAAAATGATCCCTCTCGCCCCTCTTAGTTCACGCTCTTTCAGCGCAGGTTTTATAAAGCGCCAGAACTCCCAGAAAATATAAGGGAATGCCACTACCAGGCCGAATATAAAGGCCAGTTTAAACTGCAACATCACCTGGCCTACCAGCACGTGGTTCTGGAAGACGATGGGTACAGGAGTGATACACAGTTTATCGCCTAATCCAACCAGGTGGCCCAGCTTACATAGCGCCACATATGAAGGGAAATTAGCGTTTGTGGGGCCAAAGATCACATCATCCAGTATTTCTTTGGTATATACAAATCCAAAAATGCTTACTACTATCAGCGCAATGATCGAACGCACTATATGCCAGCGCAGGTCTTCCAGGTGGTCAAAGAAAGACATCTCTGCTTTCTCCTCATTATTTGCAAAAATTTTCTTGAACATATCTTTAGTCGGGCTGAATGTTTTATCCTAAGGGCACAAATATAGCTGTTGCATCCAACAAAACAGAGCAAGTACCCCTATTAGTAGAAAGTTTTAAGGGAAATTAAAGGTAAGCGGCAGTTATGCCACATCAATGATAAAATGCAGGGGATAAAGGGCTCAAAACAACAAGGGACAATTCTGTAAAACAGTGCATTAAATTGTAAACCGGAAAGGTTGGATACCGCTCGCCTACCGGCGGATGTATTCTAGCCCGGGTTGCAACGCAAAAAAGGTGATCAGGTTGAAAACTCAGGGGAGGGTCAAAAAGCGCATTTGTTCCGAATAGGGCAAAAAAAAGAGCCAGCCCGAGAAGAATCAAGAGCCGGCCTTTCATCCATTGTTTGTTAACCCCAAAAAAGTTGAATTCGAGAATGTCTTTGTTTCCAGATTCACATTGCATCCGATTGATGGCAAGCTTTCAAGATGTTAGTGTTTCTGGTTACTTTTAAATTTCTATCACAAAAATAGAAAGAAATATGTTATTATCAATGTTGTAACAATTTTTTTTACATCCTTTTAACAAAAATCAAATCATTGTGTTACATCATCTGCAGCAAATGTATAAAATTCGTGTTAATTACCTACTACTTTTTTTAAATCGTTTTAGCAGGCGCGATGTTTAACGACACTGCAAATATATTAAAAAAATAATAAGAATATCAATTCTTGATTTCTTTTCTTTTATAAAAAGTAGTAAGTTCTCCTAAATAGTTGACATTTAAGCAACTAAAAAATGCAATCCGAAGATATAAAAAGTTAATTTATCCTGAATTTCGTTAGAGAACCTTCATTTTTACCATTTCTATCCGCGTTTCTGTCACATTCAGCACGTCAAACTCATAATCGTCGATGATTATTCTCTCCTTCAGGCGGGGAATTTTTTCATGGTGATTGATGATATACCCGGATAAAGTTTCACTCTCATCTTCCGGAAAATCAAAACCGTATTTTTCATTCAGGTAATCGAGCTCCAGCCTTCCGGAAAAAATATATTCTTTTTCAGCTATCTGCTTTTCCACGAATTCTTCTACGTCATGCTCATCCTTGATCTCTCCGAAGATCTCCTCTAAAACGTCCTCAATAGTTACAATACCGGCCGTTCCACCAAATTCATCCACTACCCAGGCAATGCTTCTGCGCTCTTTGTTGAATTTGCTCAGCAGGTCAATGGCGCTCATCGTTTCAGGCACTGCCAGTATCGGGTGAAGAATGGCTGATATTTCAGCAGGACTTTTAAACATGTCCAGCTGATGAATGTACCCGAGGATATTGTCGATCGTGTTCTCGTAAATGATGATCTTGGAGAGTTTGGTCTCCATGAATTTTCGCTGTGCATCTGAGATCGGGCTGCTGATCTCCAGCGCTTCAATTTCCTTACGGGGTATCAGGCATCCGCGGATCTTCACATGTGCGAGCGACAATGCATTTTCAAACAGCTCTGTGTTCAGTTCCTGGTTCTCCGTTACATGCTGTTGCGATTGGCGGATGAAATGCTCTACATCGACACGTGGGAAGCTGGTAGCGCTTTCCACGATACGCACATTGAACAGGTACTTCAGGATCCACTCCGAAATAGATACGAGCAGACTGCCTATCACATACAGTGGTTTGGAGATCACGGAAATGGGTAAGGCAAAAAAGCTTAGTAATCCTTCCGGGCGGGAACGGAAAATAGCACGGGGAATAAAGAAGCCAAACGTCAGCAGGATCAGCGTACCAAATATCACGTCAATAAACAGGAATATTGGCTGCTGGATAGTGTTCTGCTGTGGGGGCAACATCAGGTTCCATATTGGCTGCAGGAAGCTATGGAACATAATCCCGTATATCACCACAACAATAGTTAATCCCAACAGACTGGTGGCCAGAAAGCGGGAGGGGTTGTCATTGAAGCTGGCCAGTATTTTACCGGTAGCACGGCCCTGTTTCTTTTTCAGCTCAATGCTCAACTTGTTCACATTGGCGAAAGCCGTTTCCAACCCGGCAAAGAAACCTGCCAGCAATACCAGTATAGCCAGGATCAGGAGTGTATAAGTATCCATAATATAGTTCAAAAATAAGGAATTATAGATTCCACATAATAAGTACGGTCATTCCTTATACAAAGATTGCACCGGAACATTACCTGTTACTGCAGGAATCCTGTTACCAGCTTCTTTACAGCAGTATATGCCGTTTCCAGGTCATCGTTCACTACAATTTCGTCAAATTCATGGGAGAAAGACATCTCATACCGTGCCTTTCCCAGCCTTTCCTCCAGGGAGGCCTGCGTTTCCGTGCCGCGTTCGCTGAGGCGTACCCGTAGGGTGTCCAACGTTGGCGGTGCAATGAAAATAGTGAGTACGCCGTTATGGTATTTCTCCTTTATTGACAAGGCGCCCTTCACATCAATATCCACCATAGGAACTTTCCCTTCATCCCATATACGTTGTAACTCGCTTTTCAGGGTACCATAATATTTCCCTGCATACACCATTTCATACTCCGCAAAAGCGTTATCGTCTATTTTCTGATGGAAATCGTCCAGGGACAGGAAATAATAATCTTTCCCATGTACTTCTGTTTCCCTGGCAGTACGGGTAGTAGCTGAAATAGAAAATGCAAGCTGTGGCAGTTCAGACAACAGCTTCTTTACAATGGTGGTTTTACCTGCTCCGGAGGGAGCAGTGATAATGATGATCTTATTGGTCATGTTCTGCTGCTAATTATCCTGGTTCCGCTATAAATCACAAGCTGCAAGCGATTGGTGCGGGCATTACCATATGAAATATGATCGTTCGCGCCAATCTCTTGCAGCTTGCAGTATTCCTTAATATTGTCAGACTCTTTTGATATCTGCACCCAGTTTTCTCAATCGTTCGTCGATATATTGGTAACCGCGGTCTATCTGTTCAATGTTTTGAATAGTGCTCTTTCCTTCTGCGCTCAATGCAGCGATCAGGAGGGATACACCTGCACGGATATCCGGTGATGACATGGTAATACCTCTCAGGGCATGCTGTCTTCCCAGGCCTATCACTACTGCACGGTGCGGATCGCACAATACGATCTGTGCACCCATATCTATCAGTTTATCCACGAAGAACAACCTGCTTTCAAACATCTTCTGGTGGATCATCACGCTGCCTTTTGCCTGGGTAGCTACTACCAGTACAATACTCAGCAGGTCTGGCGTGAATCCGGGCCACGGATGGTCGGATATGGTGAGAATAGATCCATCCAGGAAAGTCTGGATCTCGTACTTGTCCTGCGCGGGGATATAAATATCATTATCCCTGATCTCCAGCTGAATACCCAGCTGACGGAACTTTTCAGGAATGATGCCCAGGTGTTGTACACCGGCGTTCTTGATGGTGATCTCAGACTGGGTCATGGCCGCCAGCCCGATGAAGGAACCGATCTCGATCATATCCGGCAACATAGCATGGCTGCATCCTTTCAGGGATGGTACTCCCTGGATGGTCAGCAGGTTTGACCCTACACCTGTAATGTTGGCGCCCATGCTGTTCAGCATCTTGCACAACTGCTGCAGGTAAGGCTCGCATGCTGCGTTATAAATAGTGGTCACTCCGCTGGCCATAACCGCCGCCATTACAATATTGGCAGTTCCGGTCACTGAAGGCTCGTCCAGCAGCATATAAGCTCCTTTCAGGCCACCGTCTCCGGCTTCCAGGCGGAAGTAATTATCATCATTATCGTATACAAATCTGACACCCAGCTTCTCAAAACCGATGATATGGGTATCCAGCCTGCGACGTCCTATTTTATCGCCGCCCGGTTTGGGGATATATGCTTTCCCAAAGCGCGCCAGTAAAGGCCCCGCTATCATTACCGAACCTCTCAGCCGGCCTGATTTCTTTTTGAATTCTGCACTCTCCAGGTAAGGAAGATTGATCTGGTCAGCCTGGAACTCGCAGGTATCGCGGCTGATCCTGTTGGTTTTCACTCCCATGTCTCCCAGCAACTCGATGAGCAGATTCACGTCAAGGATATCGGGTATGTTGCTGATGGTTACTTTTTCGGCTGTCAGGAGGACAGCGCTGATAATCTGTAAAGCTTCGTTCTTGGCACCCTGGGGCACAATTTCCCCTTTCAGACGGTTGCCGCCTCTTACTTCAAAAGCACTACTCACTTGTTCCTGTTTTTATTGTATTTGTTGTTACTGTGCTTGTTACTGCTTTTACCGCTGTTGTTCTTGAACTTGTTCTGCTGGAAGTTCTTACGTTTGTTACTTCCACCGCCGCTACCACCGCTGCCGCCGGTGCGTGGCAGGAACTCAGCGCTTGTATTGAAGTTAGGCGCGTTGGCAATTGCAGCAGCACTTGGAGGAGGGGTATAACCCGGCTGGAATTCCAGCTTGCCGTCTGTGATGCTGTTTAATTCCGCCTTGATAGCATCATCATGCACACTTTCCTTGTGCCAGTTGCTATAAGCCAGTTTCATGTAGTTGCCTATACATTGGGTGAACCCTTCTTTCTTTTCAGGATTATCCTCATTGATCGCTTTATCGATCACCATCTCCAGGTTTTTACCAAAGTGACGGTTACGGGGATATTTCTTAGGATAGGCCAAACGCTCTGGTTTTGCCCTCAGGGTTTCCCTGGTTGGGATTGGATACGGAGATTCCACATCCAGTTTGAAATCGGATATTAAAAACAAATGGTCCCATAATTTATGCCTGAAGTCCTCCACATTGCGCAGGTGAGGATTCAGCGTACCCATCAGCTCGATCAATGACATGGCATTCCTTTGACGGTGGTCTACATCCTCGATACTCAGCACGTATTCTATCATCTTCTGGATATTCCTTCCGTACTCCTTCATTATCAAATGGTTACGGGTTGTATTGTATTCCATATGGCTAATTAAAAAAAATAATATCTGTGTAAATTTTGAAAGGTAAGATCTGCTTGCGCATTCACAAAGCAACAAAAAGCTGATTGGAGAACATCTTTGTACCTGGTCTTCTTCCAGGACGGAATGACTTTTAATGTGAAAGCTACCGTTCTATGCAAACATACCAAAAAAAATACTAATTAAGAATTATTCGAACGCCAGTTTCCCCCAGTTCTCAAGCTCTTCTTCTGTCCAGATCTCAGGGAAGAACACAATCCGTTTATGGCGGGGAGGAAGGTACTGCTGCCAGTTGGTTCCCCCTGTTGCGGCAATGTCTTCCGGCTTGCGGTTGAGGTATCTCACAGCGGATTTATAATGCATCAATGGCCATTTCACATTAATGTTCAGGTCATATTCCTTCAGCAAAGGCATTACTTCCTGTTGCACTTCGGGTGCCAGTTGCTTGTAGCGCAGCTGCATGTTATTCTCCCTGTAACGCTCTGCCAGGAAAAGGAATTCATGCATATACTTCTGCTCAAACTGTCGAAGGGTCAGCGTCTTCTTGCCGGTAGCCAGCTCAGTAGCCCCGCTCCGCCAGTAGATGTTATCCAGTACTTCAGACAGTTCTTTTCCCTTCAGGCCTTCCCGTTGCGGTTCATACACCAGGTTTACCAGGCTGGTGGAACAGATCTCTATCTTACGGAACTGGCCGCTCTGGAAGCCACTGGCCGGCAACAGCGCCATCCTGAACTGCAGGAACTGCTGTTTGTCCATTCCATCTACCATGATCTCAAAAGAGTTGATCAGGTTGCGGAAATAGTTATTGATACGCTTCAGCTGTGTTTTGAACAGGTCGGCCGTTAACACCGGCGCCTGGCATACCTGCTCAATAGCCTGTAAGGTCAGCTTGAAATACAGTTCCGTGATCTGGTGGTAAATAATGAAAATGTTCTCATCGGGTATAGGCGTACGGGGATGCTGCAGGTTTAATAAAACATCCAGTTGAATATAATCCCAATAGGTAAGGTAATCCGCATACAGGAGCCCGTCAAGATAAGAGGATAGATCCTGACCCATAGCGGCATACTTCTCTTCCAGCCGCTTTATTTTATCGGCAATTTCTGTTGTAACCATAGTAATAAAATTAGTGATCCCTTCCCGGCCGCCAGATCATCAGATGCTACACTACAAGATAAGCAGACAGGAAGGGGTTGCGGGGGATCCCCTTATTCCACAACGTTGATGGTGCGGTAAAAGCTTTCTTCCAGTGATATCAGCGTCTCGGTCCTTTCTATACCCTTTATTTTCTGTAACTCGTCGTGTAGTATCCTTCTCAGCTGGGTAATGTCCTTACAAATGATCTCTGCAAACATACTATAACTACCGGTGGTGTAATTCAGACGAACCATTTCAGGGATCTTGCGCAATTCTTTAGCCACAGTGTCATACATGGAACTTTTTTCGAGGTAGATTCCGATGAAGGCAATGACGTCATAACCAATCATTTTTAAATCTACATGCAATTTTGTACCTTTAACGATACCCAGTTCTTGCAATTTCTTCATTCTAACGTGGATCGTGCCACCGGAAACGAAAAGCTTCTTCCCGAGGTCAGCGTAGGAGATTTCTGCATTATGCATCATTTCACTGATGATCTGCAAATCTAGTTTGTCAATATTCAAATTGTGGCTCATTTTTACAATTTGTTTTGGAATGTTTTAAACCTATATGCAAATATTTGAAAAATTTCGAAAATTCAAAAATTTTTCTTAAAAAATTTGCAAGAAAACGGTTATGTCTTTAGATTTGCATCATAATAGTTCTTCAAACGGCGTTTTTCAACAAACACTCAGCCTAAAAAACTGAATATAATTAAAAAACCACTGCAAATTATTGAATAACTAGCTCTTTAAATTGTGGGGTGATGAAACTGGCAGACATGCCCTCTTGTCTCGGGGGTGGGGATCACAGGATAAACACAACATAATGGGTTGACCACTAATCTTATTTGTGTTGCGGCTAACTGCCTCGTGAAGGTTCGACTCCTTCCCCTACAGCGAAATTAAAAGCCTGTTCCGTTTAAAGCGGAGCAGGCTTTTTTGTTTTTATGATGTCCGCTCTCCCCCTGCCATCCCTTCCTGGCATCCAGTACTACCCTTTCCAATCTGAAAATGATCCCTGCTGCACCTTCAGGTTAAAACCTGTTTCAACGAAGGTTCCTTGCATTTTGCCAGCGCATTGTCTGATATATCATTTTCATTTACTATAATTTTTGTTCTGGTATAGGTTAGTACATAATAGATTAATTAAACAGTCATTGTAAAGCCACTACTATAGCGTATTACCCGAGATAACCCATATATAACCCATATATAAGCCATATATGACCCATATATAACCCATATTTAAGAGATATGGGTTATATATGGGTTATATATGAGAGGAGTATGGCTTATAAAAGGATAATTACAGAGAATGAACAGGTGTAACAACCGGTGGGAAGGCATGCCAGGGCTGTACGCATCACCTGACGGCGATCTCATTCCATTACTTTATTTGTTATTGTGTCCGGTACCTGCCTGGGTGACAGAAGAGCGCACCGAACAGCAAGTGAAGTGGTTCCCTGTTCCCGGGGATTTTAGGGCGTCCGGGGAAAACATTATTTTTGCAGCGATGGGACAAAAGAAATTACAACGCTTTGCAGAAATTGAGACGTTTCCGAATGTATTGATATACCCGGAAGGCATGCCCGGAAAATGGCATACGTTCTTCAGGAATAGCCATCCGCTGACGCTGGAACTGGCCTGTGGTAAAGGAGATTATACACTGGGGCTGGCCCGCCGCTTCCCTGAAAGGAACTTTCTCGGTGTGGACCTGAAAGGTAACCGCATCTGGCGTGGCGCCAAAACTGCCCTGGAGGAGCCAATACCCAATGCCGGCTTCCTCCGCACCCAGATAGACAAACTAGCCAACTATTTCGCCCCCGGCGAGATATCAGAGATATGGATCACCTTTCCCGATCCGTTCCTGCGCAATTCCAAGTCGAAAAAGCGCCTGACGCATCCCAGGTTCCTGCAGCTGTACCAACCACTGCTGGCAAAAGACGGGACGATCAACCTGAAAACAGACTCGGCGGAATTATATGCCTTCACGCAGGAAGTGATCGCAGCGAGCGGCTGTACCTTAGTGGAAGATATTCCGGACATCTATGCCATGACGGAAGTACCTGCCCTGCTGCAGATCAAGACCTTTTACGAAGGCATGCACCTGGAAGACGGCCGTACCATCCGGTACCTGAAATTCAGACTGCCGGAAGCTCCGCTCGACTGGCGCGCTATAAAATTACCATCCGATGCCGAAGCCGTTGAAGGAGGGGATTGATTTCTATTATAATGAGCACGGCTACATGGTGCTCACCGAACATTTCCTCCTCGAACGGGGTTTTTGCTGTGGTAATGGCTGCAAGCATTGCCCGTATGGGTATGAAAAAGTACCGGAACCCAGGCGTAGCGACCTTCTTGCCAGCCGGCAGGCCGGAAACCGGGAGGGGTCGGATTCCTGATAAGGAATGGACGAAACCGAAGGCACTAATAAAGGAGGGCAGAATATTAAATTTTAAAGCCGTACTTTGGCTTCCAGGAAAGCAACAGGCAACAAACAGACTAAAAAACTAAGCCCCTGGCGCATACTGTATTAGAAATTATTATATGTCGGTATTAAAGTTAAAGCTGGACCAGGATCAACTGCTGGAAGATTTTTTCGAATCGACCCACGTTATTGGTATTGTGTCTTCCGCCCGCGACTACCAACTGTGCTGGCAGATTAATAACTACATGCACCTTGATTTCCGGGTGAATAATTCCCTGGAAATTAACCTGTCCAAAAACAACAGGGCTTTCTATTTCAGCGTTTTTGAGTTTGAAGAACCGACAAAATCGTCTGTTCACTATTTCTATAATAATCACTGCCAGGCAGAGTACCTGTTGCCAGAATTAAAGAATGTAAACTATCTCTGGATGGTCAAAGGCGATTATTACCAGTTAGATGACGTTAAGAAATTAATAGATCAATTACGCCACGTAGAGCTTGTACAATTAGTATCTTTATTGGATATTAGAGAGATTAAAAATAAGATGAATCTCATCTTTTGACCGGTATACCCCGGTCCGTTCCTTCACCGAATTGCACCCGTGAACAAGGCTTTGTTTCATGATTAAATCCTTTTGTTATGTGGGAAGAAAAAAAGAACCAACTGTACCGTTCCTTCGAATTTAAAAACTTCAGAGAAGCGTTCGCATTTATGACAAAAGTTGCCCTTGTTGCTGAAAAGATGGACCATCACCCTAACTGGACAAATGTTTATAATAAGGTAGAAATATACCTATGTACACATGACGCGGGAGATGTGATCACAGAAAAGGACCATAAGCTGGCGAAAGCCATAGATGGCTTGTTGTAAAAATATATTAGCAAACAGTGATTCGTATTTATTTACTTTTCCTGTTGTTTTGTTACTCCATTAATGCTTCGGCGAATACACCCGCAAAAGATACACTGGTAGCAGATTTCGACTATCTGCCTTCAACTGTTGATTTGCGGCCATACGTTATGAGCCTGGAGGATAAGGGGGGATTACTGACACCACAACAGATTATTCCGGCATCTTTTAACCACAACTATCACCTGTTCCATGTAGAGAAAAAGCATATTGGAAAAGGCAATAATTGCTGGCTGAAACTGCATGTAAAAAATGCAGGCAGCCATGATTCTGTGTTGACGCTCTTCACCGGCTGGCATGACGATATGAGCTGGTATGTACAGGATTCCGGCAGGAACCGCCTTCGCCTGCTGATGCAAACAGGGCTGATGAAAGACCGTGGCGATGTACGCCGCTGGGAGCATTATGGGTTCAACCTGATGGTGCCTCCAGGGCAAACCCGCACTTTCTATCTTCATATCAATAACAAGTATTACAACGAGAACGGGTTGATGCCCGTACTGTTCAATGCCCTTCAATATAGTGAGTTCCGCAGCGGTCAACTGGAGTATTTCCGTGGAGAAAGCATCCTGATCCATGTTTTGATGGGTATGTTGCTGGTATGCCTGGCTATTGCCGTTATCAACTACATACAGCTGCCGGACAAGTCGTACATGTATTTTGCGGCATACATGCTGGGGTTGATCTTTTTCTTCACATTGCGACTGGAAAGTCAGCCTTACCAGCTGTCTGTCTTCTATCGCTGGCCCATGCTGAAATATTACTGGGATGTTCCGGCGCTGCTGTTCTGCTTTTACCTGATGTACCTGGCATTCGGGAATACGTTCCTGAACCTGCAGGAGCGGTATCCTTTCATGGAGAAACTGTTTACAACGGTTTCCGCCGTTATCGGTGGTATCATCATTATCTGTTTCTACTGCATTGCCCAGGAACAATACCAGGTACCGGCAATGATCTACAGCTATGTATATATTTCCACCTTATTACCACTGCTGGTGGTATTCATAGCGCTGGCCAGGCGCTCCCGGCATCATCCGCTGGTTCGCTTTTTCCTGTTTGGCTCTCTTTGTTTTTATATGGCCAGTTTTGGCTCCTTCCTGATGCTTATCCGTCCGCTGGGGCTGATCAATGCATTGGGAGAGATGTCTGCCCCTTCCCTGCTCATCGTGGCAGGTGTATTGCTGCAATCCATGTTTTTCCTGGCCGGTCTTAGCTACCGGAACAAGCTGGTACACCATGAAAGGACCCGTACACAGGAACTGCTCATCAAACAACTGAATAAGAATAAAGAGCTGCAACACAAACTGAATGAGCAACTGGAAGAACTGGTGAAAGAGCAGACCACTGAAATATTACGCAAGAAACAGGAGCTGGAAGAGCAACGCAAGATGCACCTGGAAACGGAATACGATAAAAAGCTGACAGAGATCGAACTAAAGGCTATCCGTGCGCAGATCAATCCCCACTTCATTTTCAACTGTCTGAACTCCATTCAGCTCTTTGTGATGCAGCGGGATTTTGAATACGCACAGAAATACCTGTCGGACTTCTCTTACCTGATCCGCAAAACACTTGACTTCTCAAGGCGCAACTTTATTTCCCTGGCAGATGAAATTGCCTATCTGAATACTTATCTTGGGTTAGAAAAGATGCGTTTTGAGCATAAGATGGAATACGAGATCATTGTCGATCCTGCCATTGCCACTTCAGAGCTGGAAGTACCTGCCATGCTGCTGCAACCTTATGTAGAAAATGCGGTGAAATATGGGATGACCAACAGTAATTATCCGATCGGCAAACTGCTGATCCAATTCAACCAGACAGACCCGGATATGTTGGAATGCCTGATAGAAGACAATGGTATTGGCATCATCCGCTCTAAAACATTACGTACGCTCCCCAAACATCATCAGTCGTCCGGGATGGAGATCAGCTTTAACCGGGCCGAACTACTGAACAAGATGTACAACACGGGTATACATATCGATGTCATAGACAAATCAGAAAATAATAATACAGAAAGTGGTACTATTGTAAGGATCCTGATTCCCCAACTCTAGCCATACAAGCATATTGGACTATGATAAAAGCTGTTATTATAGATGATGAACGCAATAGCCGGGACATCATATCCCTGATGCTGGAAAAATATTGCCCCGATGTGCAGATCGCAGCGACTGCTTCTGACTGTGCGGACGGTATTGCCACCATCCGCGAACATCAGCCGCAATTGGTATTCCTCGATCTTGAAATGCCCGACGGAACCGGCTTTGACGTGTTGCTTGGCACTAAAGACGTGCCCCCTTTTGAAGCAGTGTTTGTGACTGCCTTTGAGAAGAAATTCCTCCACACTATCCGCTTCAGCGAAGTGGAGATCATTCTGAAACCTATTGACAGGGAGAGCCTGATGACGGCCGTCAGCAAGATCACCGGCCGTATTCATGCAAATGCCAGCACCACCCGCTATAAGGTGCTCCTCGAAAACTTCAACAGTGGGAAAAATATCAATATGGACCTCGTCATCCCGCTTACACAGCAGGATGACATGATCGTTCCGCTGAATACGATCGCCTATCTCGAGGCGAACACCGAAAAGTGTACTATTCACCTGGTGGATAAAGAGCAATTGCAGGCTGAGCGTTCATTCCGTTACTATACCGATCTGTTTGGCGCATTACGTTTTTACCAGATCAATAATCACCAGATGGTGCAGTTATCTCAGATCAGTAGTATTGAACATGACGGCAACAAAGTGTTGTTGAAAAATGGCGTTAAGCTGGAGGTGGCCGACCGAAGGAAGAAAGATCTTGTCAGTCACTGGAAGCAGTACAGATAGTTTCCATCCGCTATCCAAACAAAAAGAGGCTGTATCACCACTTGCGATACAGCCTCTTTTCTTTTATCTGTTGAAGGAGATATTATCCATTCATGGAGATCAGGAACTCTTCATTGTTCTTGGTGCCCCTCATGTGTTGCAGCATGAAGTGCATAGATTCTTCTGTGTTCATGTCTGCCAGGTGATTGCGCAGGATGTGGATGCGCTTCAGGATATCTTTTTCCAGCAAGAGGTCATCACGACGGGTGGAGGAAGCAGATACGTCAATAGCAGGGAAGATACGCCTGTTGGCCAGTTTACGGTCCAGTTGCAGTTCCATGTTACCGGTACCTTTGAACTCTTCAAAGATCACCTCATCCATTTTGGAACCTGTATCGATCAATGCGGTAGCAAGTATTGTTAAAGAGCCACCGTTCTCAATTTTACGGGCAGCGCCAAAGAACTGTTTAGGTTTCTGCATAGCGTTTGCTTCCACACCACCGCTCAATACTTTACCGGAAGCAGGAGCAACGGTATTGTGTGCACGGGCCAGACGGGTGATGGAATCCAGCAGGATCACTACATCGTGCCCGCATTCTACCAGGCGTTTTGCTTTTTGCAGCGCAATAGCAGATACTTTTACGTGTTTTTCAGCCGGTTCGTCGAAGGTAGAAGCAATTACTTCCGCTTTCACACTACGTTCCATATCGGTCACCTCTTCCGGACGTTCATCGATCAGTACTACCATGAGGTACACTTCAGGATGGTTTGTTGCGATAGCATTGGCTACTTCTTTCAGCAACATCGTTTTACCGACTTTAGGCTGTGCTACGATCAAACCACGCTGACCTTTACCTATTGGGGTAAACAGGTCCATGATACGGGTTGAGTAGTTATTTGAAGTAGTGGTCAAACGCAATTTCTCGAAAGGGAACAAAGGCGTCAGGTAATCGAACGGTACACGGTCGCGAACTTCTTCAGGAGACTTACCATTGATAGTTTCAACTTTCAGCAGCGCAAAGTATTTCTCACCTTCTTTCGGCGGGCGTACAGAACCTTTCACAGTATCGCCTGTTTTCAGTCCGAACAACTTGATCTGTGAAGGAGAAACATAGATATCGTCTGGTGAACTGAGGTAGTTATAGTCGGAGGAACGCAGGAAACCGTAGCCATCAGGCATCATCTCCAGCACGCCTTCGCTGATAATTATACCATCAAATTCTATATTAAAAGCAGGTTCTTTCTTATTTGACTGGAAGCGCTGTTTCTGCGCCAGTACCGGTTCTTCCGGTATTACGAAATCATCTTCGTCCTCTTCTTCCTCTTCTTCTTCAGCTACTGGTAAAGCTGTAATTACATCTTCCTCTTCTTCTTCTTCAGCATCTTCTGTGAATTGTGGAATGATCACATCGTCATCGTCATCGAAAGTAAGAGAGGGGATGTCAAGGTCTATATCGAAGTTCTTTTTCTTTGGTTTGGTTTCCTGTGTTTTAGGTTCTTCCAATTCAGACTCTTTGGTTTTTACGCCGCTGGCAGCTGGTTTCCTGCCGCGTTTGGGTTTTTCGTCTGCAGCTGTGGCTTCTGCTACATGTGCTTCTTCAGCTTCTTCGTCTTTCTTTGATTTCCGCTTACGTGTTTTCTTTTCTTCTCCATTTGCCGGGTTACCTTCAGAGGCCATTACTGCCTGCTTATCGAGTATTTTGTAGATAAGATCCTGTTTGCTCAGTTTTTTGGCGTTTGGCACATCAAGTTTCTCTGCAATGTCAAGCAGCTCAGGAACGAGCATGTCGTTCAATTGTAAGATGTCGTACATCATCGTGTGTTGTCAAATTTAAAAGTGTTGTGAGGTGGGTACCACTACATACCAACATACACCAATTACAAATAATTGTTTTTTGAGTCCAATAAATTTAATCTGGTTATTAAATCTGATAGGGAATGTTGAGTTTAGGACTGCCGATGAAGATGGAAATTAGAACTTAATCAGGCAGATTATAACGCAAGATTAAAACAAGTTTCGCTATTATCCAAAAAAAATGCACTGCTCTAACCCCTTACAACAGCAGCCAGATAAGCTTCCATGCGGTACTTCCCCTTATAGAACCCCGTCCCATAGCCTATTTATGGTCTTGGCGCAGAATATCTATCAACATTCCTGCCAAACAGCGCTTAACAGGTCGCTATTTATTTTAACATTTTATTTGGTACCCGGGGGCTATTACCCAATTCGTCACTATGCAGTATGCTGTATATCTCTTAAATTTGCACACCAAAATTTATATTAATATGAGCCAAAGAGTGAAAGTCAAGCAGATACTGCAGGACGAAAAAACAGATTATCCTGTTGTGGTAAAAGGTTGGATACGGTCTTTCCGTAACAATCAGTTCATAGCGTTGAATGATGGCTCTACCAATAATAATATCCAGGTAGTACTGGATATGGAATCTGTTACACCTGAATTATTAAAACGTCTGACCACCGGGGCTGCTATCAGCGTGTCCGGACAGGTGATCCCTTCCCTGGGCAAGGGTCAGCGTGTGGAAGTAAAGGCAATAGAACTGGAAATACTGGGCGACTGTGATCCGGAAAAATATCCGCTGCAGCTGAAAAACCGCCCCAGCCTGGAATACCTGCGGGAAATAGCGCATCTCCGTTTCCGTACCAATACTTTCGGCGCCATCTTCCGTCTCCGTCATTCCCTGGCATTTGCAGTACATAAGTTCTTCAACGAAAAGGGCTTCGTATACCTGCATACGCCTATCATCACGGCTTCTGACGCAGAAGGTGCGGGAGAAATGTTCCATGTCACTTCCTTCGATCTTAAAAATCCGCCACTGACAGAAAGCGGCGAAATTGACTATAAAGAAGACTTCTTTGGCCGTGCCACCAACCTGACCGTATCCGGTCAGCTGGAAGGAGAACTCGGTGCCATGGCCTTCGGGGATATTTACACCTTCGGCCCTACCTTCCGTGCAGAGAACTCCAACACCGCCCGTCACCTGGCGGAATTCTGGATGATAGAGCCGGAAATGGCGTTCTATGACCTGGAAGACAACATGAACCTGGCAGAGGCATTCATTAAATATGTGATAGGCTATGCGCTGGAAAACAACAGGGAAGACCTGGAATTCCTGGCTCAACGCCTGGCAGACGAAGAAAAACAGAAGCCACAGCAGGAACGCAGTGACATGGGACTGATCGAAAAGCTGGAATTCGTACTGAACAACGAGTTCGTACGCATTACCTATACCGAGGCCATCGACATCCTGAAGAACAGCAAACCTAACAAAACCAAGAAATTCAACTACCTGATAGAAGACTGGGGCGCTGACCTCCAGAGCGAGCACGAACGTTACCTCGTAGAGAAACACTTCAAGAAACCAGTGATCCTGACGGATTATCCAAAGGCTATCAAAGCCTTCTACATGAAGCAGAATGAAGATGGCAAAACTGTAAGGGCAATGGATATCCTCTTCCCTGGCATCGGTGAGATAGTAGGTGGCTCACAGCGTGAAGAGAACTACGATAAACTCGTTACCCGCATGCAGGAAATGCATCTGCCCGTTGAAGAAATGAGCTGGTACCTCGATACCCGCCGTTTCGGAACTGCGCCACATGCAGGTTTCGGCCTTGGTTTCGAAAGGCTTGTGCTGTTCGTAACCGGCATGGGTAATATCAGGGACGTCATTCCATTCCCAAGAACACCTAAGAGCGCTGAATTCTAAAGGAATTCTGAACTTATTGCGTCATGATATAATACGCCGTCTCGACAGGGACGGCGTTTTTTTTTTTAGGGTATGTGGTTGAGGGAAATATTGGGTGTCATCGTCGGAATATTATATGTTCCCGGCGGCATCGCGTGTTATCCGATCGTATGTTGGAGATATCATGTGTTTGCAGGGGATTATCACATGCCGTCGTGAATATTGCATGTCGGGGAATATTATGTGCTTCCGGGGATTATCGCGTGTCGTTGTGGATATCATGTGCCGGGAATATCATATGTTCCCGGGGATTATCGCGTGCCGTTGTGGATATCACGCGCCGTCGTGAATATCACGTGCCCCCGGGCGCGTTGCACCCGGGGCTACAAACACAGGGACTCCTGACGGAGTCCTATTATGTTTTGTTGGTTATGGAGGATGCCATCACCGAATATCGCATATTGTCAGGATTGTCATGCGTTTCCGGGGGATTATCACATGCCGTGGTGAATATTACGTGCCCCGGGTGCGTTGCACCCGGGGTTACAAACATAGGGAGCCTGACGGAGTCCTATTGTGTTTTGTTGATTGTGTATGCTATTAAAACGATGATATAGTCCCAATGCGACAAAATATCCTTTATGGAAATTCTCCTCCTCCGCATCTATATCTATGAAAGCGCTTTCAGTCATATATTCTTATACCCGCAAAACCTATTCACAATGGCTGAAATAAATACCGGCAGCTCTGATCGCGGCCACAAAAGAGGAACCCGTTCCAGGAAATTAAGTACCCGTGTAGATATGACACCTATGGTAGACCTGGGCTTCCTGCTCATTACGTTTTTCATGCTCACCACTGTGTTGACACAACCTCAGACAATGGACCTGAAGATGCCTGCAGACGATAAGGAACACCCACAGGCGCTGCCTGAAAGTAAATCTCTCACCATCCTCCTGGGAGCTAACAACAGTGTCAGTTACTACGAAGGTATAGGTAATGATCCGCTGCATCCTCCGGTGGTGAAGCGTTCATCCTTTGCCAACAACAGGGGTATACGTGACGTCATTATAGATAAACGTGAGCGCGTCAACAAACAACATGGGGAAGATGGCCTGATGGTCCTGATCAAAGCAGATAAATCTGCCAATTATAAAAACGTGGTGGACATCATGGATGAGATGCTGATCAATCATGTGGAAAGATATGCCATGGTAGACATCACCCCTGAAGACGCAGCTTACTTAAAATGAGTTAACTTAGTAAGGTAAAACTCATTACTATGGCACTAACTCAATCCATTCCAGTTGTGGACCTCGCCGCCTTTACTTCGGGCGACGCTGCCAGTAAAGCCGCTTTTGTGGAGCAGCTTGGTAAAGCTTACGAAGAAGTAGGTTTTGTGGCGGTAAAAAATCACGGTATTTCCGACGACCTTATCGCAAAACTGTACAAATACGTACAACTGTTCTTCACATTACCGGCAGATATCAAGCGTTCCTATGAGATCCCGGAACTGGCCGGCCAGCGCGGATATACATCTTTCGGTAAAGAACATGCGAAAGGATATGATGCCCCTGATCTGAAAGAATTCTTCCAGTTCGGACAAACTGTTGAAGATGAAGATCCGATCAGCAACGAGTATCCGCCAAATGTAGCCGTAAAAGAGATTCCGGCTTTTTCACCGACCTTTTACGATGCGTACCGTGCCTTCGAAAAATCCGGTAAAGCACTGCTACAGGCGATCGCGCTCTACCTGGGACTGGATGAGCATTATTTTGACGAGTATATACACAATGGCAACTCCATACTGAGGGCCATTCACTACCCTCCTATCACGCAGGAACCTGCTTCTGCTATCCGTGCGGAGCAACATGAGGATATTAACCTTATCACCCTGCTGGTGGGCGCTTCTGCTGACGGTTTGCAGATACTGGATAAACAGGACAACTGGGTACCTGTCACGTCATTGCCCGAGCAGATCGTTGTGAATGTAGGCGATATGCTGCAAAGACTGACCAACAATCGCCTGAAATCGACCACACACCGTGTAGTGAACCCACCGCGCGACATGTGGCATACGAGCCGCTTCTCTATTCCATTCTTCCTGCATCCTAAATCAGAGATGCCGCTGAACGCACTGGAAAGCTGTGTAACGGAAGATAATCCGCTGGCATACGAACCGATCACGGCCGGTGAATACCTGGATGAAAGACTGAGAGAGATAGGCCTGAAGAAATAATAGGCGCTCAAAAATAGCAACAGGGCTGAAAAGACAGATCATCTGCTTTTTTCAGCCCTGTTTATACTCATATACATCCTATCTTTTTAATTCACGCTTTCCTGCACTCCCGGCTGTTTTTTAGCCAGGGTCTTTTCTTCTTCCAGTACGGCATTATTACCACTGAACAATTGCGTAAAATAATCCTTCATTTCCTGCGTCATACGATATTCATTTTGCGGGAAGTTCAGGAAGTAACTATGCTGCCCGCCTACCTGCTCACGAAAATTGACATAACTCGCATTCATAGCCCGGGGGCGTTTTACCTTCTCTCCCAGCTGTGGCGCCAGGGTAAGCAGGTGAGCCCCCTTCAGCTGCCAGTCGGACCTGTTGTAGTTGATATAGATCTTATTCGCAAAGCGGATACGCTCTACCCACTCCTTGTGCCCTTTTGAGGGCACGCACGCGGCATTCAGCACCACATTGTCGATAAAAGGCTCTTTGTTCAACTGATCATAAGGCTGGTGTTTCATCATTTCCATGAAAATGATGTTTCCCATGCTGTGACAGAATGTAGAGACTTTTATGTGTTCCACCCAATCTTGCCTGTCCCGGCGGGCCTGCTGGATGAGCTGCAGCAGCCGGAAATATTGCGGGGCCGACAGGCGGGCATTGGTACGGGCAAACCTGAAGTTCCTGGAAGGCTTATAAGTGGTATTAATGCTGGCATAGTCAAACATCACCACATTCACGTTGTACTGTGAACGCATTAATAAAGCCCGTTCCACATTAGACGTGAAGATCTTTCCCATCCCTTCCGCATATACGACTATATCCCGCTTTTCGGGCATCAGCTGCATAGCGTCTGCCAGGGTTCGTACCTGGAACACATTCCATTTGTCAGCCTGCTTTTGCAGTACAAAGTATTTTAGCCCTGCCGTATCTACAAATTCATCCACAAAGCGTAAACTATCCTTGTAGAAGTGCCTGTTAGTCACAAATACGAGACAGGTGTCTGTCAAGGCTGGCTTTATACAATCGGTCTGCAGGCAAAAGTTGCCCCAATAAGCATCACTGTTGTAGTAAGACAATTGTGCATGTGCGCCGAATGAAATTGTTATGCATAGGAGAATGAGGAATCTTCTCATAAACTATTGTGTTATTAAACCATTCAATACCAACTCCTTAAAGGCTATCATACTAGGGTGGGAATATTGATTGACCTGAAAGTATTGTTTATTTACAACAAGGATTATGCCTGTACGCTTTCGGCTTAACAGAAGAAAATCAATGGTTTGTCGTTTTCCTGTTTGATATTGTCAGGAATTTATTGAAATTCGGGCAGCCGTTTAATTGTCATAAAGTGTTTCTTCGTCACATTCCTTTCTTACGGGCTGTTTTTATGCACAGCATCACCGCGTATGGGGGACCCCAGGGTCACCTGGCCATGATGTTGAAAACATTCGTACACCAGAGAAGGGATATTACCGAGCAGGAGCTGATGGAATATAACGCTTTCTGCCAGCTTTTACCCGGCGCGTCTTCCTCACAGACGCTGACACTCATTGGCTACAAGCGGGGCGGTGTAACACTGGCCGTGGCCACACTCCTTATCTGGATAGCTCCCGCCTGCCTCTTAATGGGATCGCTCAGCTTCCTGTTGCAATATTTTGATCAAAAAGCCCTGAACACCGATATATTTAAGTACGTACAGCCAATGGCCGTTGGTTTTCTGATATATGGCAGTTTGCGGGCATTTAAGATCAGCATTCGCAGCCTGGCTACTGCCATCATTATGGCGGTGTCCCTGCTGACGGCTTACTTTTTCAAGTCTCCGTGGACCTTTCCCCTATTGATCATCCTGGGAGGGATCGTATCGAATTTCAGCAATAAGCGTATTCCCGACATTCAAGATAAGCCTAAAAAGATACAATGGACGAACATCTGGCTGTTTGCCCTGCTGTTCATCCTGGCGGGTTTCTTTTCCGAGCTGGCGCGTACGCACGACTGGATCACACGCCGCCCCTTCAACCTGTTTGAGAACTTTTACCGTTTCGGCAGCTTGGTGTTTGGCGGAGGAGATATCCTGATAGCGATGATGCTGGAACAATATGTATCGCGTTCCAATACACGCTTTATGAATGCGGAAGAGCTACTGACGGGAGCGGGTATCATGCGGGCTTTACCTGGTCCTACTTTTTCTATTACCGCATATGTGGGTGGCATGGTAATGCGCAACCTGGGGCCGGGTTATCAGTTGCTGGGATGTATGCTGGCGCCTGTTGCCATTTTTCTACCCAGCCTGCTGCTGGTGCTTTTCTTTTTCCCCATCTGGCACAACCTGAAGAAATACGTGGTCATCTACCGGGCACTGGAAGGTATTAATGCCACTGTAGTAGGGATCATGTGGGCGGCCACGATCATCCTGTTCCTGGCCATCCCACTTACCTGGTATAACGTTACCATTACCATCGCAACGCTCGTAATACTCTGCACATCACGTATACCATCCCCTTTTATTGTACTTGCCTGCCTGCTCTTAGGCTGGCTGATGTAACGTCTTATTTGGGCCTGGTCGTTGTCTGGTTCCTTTTGAAGACCATTGCAGCCAGGACAGCTGCCAGCAAGCCGACAATACCATTCGTGAAAAATACATTACCGAACAGGTAGATCCAGAAATTATCTTCCGTCTGCGATCCGGAAATGAAGTGCAGCGCTATTGTAAACAGGGTAACGATAAGCACCGCCCAGAGCGTTGTCCTGAATCCCATAGCAAATAATGCCATAGCAGATGTTCTTTCATGATGCTGGCTATTGTAATGAATAACGGAGAATAATACTCCCAGGAACATCAGCAGATTCCCAAAATATCCTGTCCATAAGGCGCCTGCCATGTTCGTGAAATAAAAGATAACAGTGAATACAATGGATACAACTGCTATAATGATTCCATAAACAGGGCCCAGGTTAACATGGTGACGATGATTTGCTGTTTGCATAACGGTTCCGTTTTAAAGGTGAGAAAATCATTGTGCGGCAGCCTCAATCTGCTGGATCACTTTACGCAGATCATTCTTTGTTTTGTCTATGTCTTTCCATAAGTCGCCCACGTCCCTGATCCTGTCTGCCATGTTCCCGATATGAAAATCAGCAATGGCAAGATCATCGGTCAGCTCATCCCATTTCAACGGTGCGGAAACGGTAGCTCCCGGCTTCGGACGTACGGAATATGGAGAGGCGATGGTCTGCCCGCGGCTGTTCTGCATATAGTCTATATACACTTTTTTATTCCGTTTCGATTTATTGCGGATCACGCTCGTGATGTCTGGCAACTCCTGCTGTACCTGCTTTGCTACATATTCGGCAAACAGGCGGCAGGTGTCATAATTGTATTTAGCCCCTGTCGGCACATAAACATGCAGGCCTGAGGCGCCTGATGTTTTACAAAATGCAGTCAGCCCCAATTGATCCAGCAGGGCCTTAATAGCCTGTGCCGTTTCCACCACATGTTTAAAAGCGATATTTTCAGGATCGAGGTCTAATACCAGGTAATCCGGGTTGTCGAGATTTTTTATCCGCGACAACCAGGGATTGATCTCTATACATCCCAGGTTGACCATATACGCCAGTGTAGCAGCATTGTTGCATACCAGGTAATCCACGTCCCGTGAGGCAGATGCCGCATGCAACTGTACCGTCTTCAGCCAGTCGGGAGCCGCTGCCGTATCAATATCCTTTTGATAGAAGCCGGGATCATTAATACCATTGGGGAAACGATGCAGGCTTAATGGCCGGTCTTTCAGGAAAGGCAGTACATAATCGGCCATCTCAATATAATAGTCCAGCAGCGTACCTTTCGTAATCTTTTCATCCGGCCAGAATATTTTCTGCTGGTTGGTCAATGTAACCTTTTTGCTATTCAGCGTTACTACACGTTCCTTTTCATGTGTACGTGCGGGAGGGGGAGCAGCCTGCGCTGCGGCTTTCTTCGTGGCCATCCTGGTAGATTTTGCAGTTTCCTTATGCACCTCTGTTGCCGGTTTATCCTTTCTTAGTCCCAGGAATATTGGCTGACGCAGGTGCCTGTCGCTCGTCCAGGACGAGAATTTCACCTGGCATACCAGTTCCGGTTTTATCCAGGTAACAGGCGTGTTCGTCTTTACCTTTTCCCTGAACGGGGAAGTCTTTTGCCGGTAAGGCTGCATCTTATCATACAGCTCATTGATCAGTGCACCATTTAGTCCGCCACCACAATTACCGACATATTTCAGTTCGTTGTTATCATCATAAACGCCGAGCACCAGTGATCCTATTTTCTTTCTGCTACCCTGCGGATCTGTATATCCACAGATGATAGCTTCCTGTTCATCCACGATCTTAATCTTCAGCCATGACAAAGACCTGCGGCCTTCGGCATAGAGGCTTTCAGCCTCTTTGGCAATGATACCTTCCCAGCCTTTCTGTTGTGCCGTTTTGTACAATTTTTCACTATCGTCCAGCACATGCTCTGAGTAGATCACCGTTTTGCTGCCGAGCTGTTTAACCACATCCTTCAACAGCTCTTTACGCTGAATAAGCGGCAAGGCCTTCAGGTCCTGCCCATCCAGCTGCAGCATGTCAAAAACCACGTACACCAGGTTGCCGGAAGCGTCGTTCTTATAGTTCTGTAATGACTGGAAGTCGGAAGTACCGTCTTTCTTCAGGATCACCACTTCACCATCCAGTACAACATCGTGCGACAGGTCTTCCAGCGCACTTACTATTTTGGAATAGTCTTTATTAAAAGACAAATGATTCCTTGAATACAGTTCCACTTTCCCTTTACGCACGTCAGCAATAGCCCGGTAACCATCCCACTTGGTTTCAAACAGCCAGCCTTCCCGGCTGAAGGGTTTATCCACCAATGTGGCCATCATGGGCGTAAACTGCTCTTTCTTAGTGGGCGCTGCCTTTACTTTTGCCGGTGATACTTTTTTTTTAGTGGACTTCATCTTTTCTTTTTCCTTCAGGCCTCTGTCCTTAATACGCTGCGGCGTATAGTTCTCACTGTCGTACGCTTCCTTTACAGCGTAGTCGTCTTTATGTTTCAGCAACAACCAGGCATTATCGTCTGAGTTCTTCATTTTGACGAGGGCAAATTCTCCCTTCACTTTCTTTCCCTTCAGGCGTATTTTCAGATTGCCTTCCCTGATCTCTTTATTAGCTTCTTTATCGAAATCTTTTCCATCTTCATGCAGCAGTTCGTAATTCCCTTTATCCCATACATAGACGAAGCCTGCGCCGTAATTTCCCTCGGGGATGACGCCTTCAAAGTCTTTATAATCGTATGGGTGGTCTTCCACCTGCATGGCCAGTCTTTTATCGGACGGGTTCATGGAGGGGCCTTTAGGTACTGCCCAGCTTTTCAGCACGCCATCTACTTCCAGGCGAAAATCGTAGTGCAGGCGGGAAGCATGGTGCCGCTGGATGACGAAGATGTGCTGTTTGCCCGCACTCTTTTTCTTCGCGCCTTTAGGCTCGGAAGTGACATTGAAATTGCGTTTCTCATCGTAGGTTCTCAGGCTCATGATGCACGTTTTTTATTACTGCTGCCGTTGCGGCCGTTACCGCCAAGACTGGCCTTCAGCTGGTCGAACAGGTCAGAACTTTTCGTATGTACGATCTTCATCTTCTTTACAGTACGACGCTTACCGCTGGCCTTGGCTTTAATGATCTTCAACAGTTCTTCATGATAAGTATCTTTAAACTGGCTGATGTCAAATTCAGTAGTATAACTGTCTACCAGTTGCACGGCCATATCCAGTTCTCGTTTGCTGATCTTGCTATCGGAAGGAAGAGATAATTCTTCGGGCGAACGTATTTCCTGTTCAAACCTCAATTGTTGCAACATCAGGTAATTATCACGCGGTCGGATAATGACGAGATGTTCACTCGTTCTGAGTACAAAACGCCCCAGTCCGGCCTTACCTGTTTTCTGCAAAGTTTTTAACAAGAGTTCATATGCTTTCACGCCCGCTTTGTCCGGTTCTATATAGTAAGGCGTCTCAAAATAAATGTCATCTATCTCCGCCTGATCCACAAAAGATTCAATCGTGATGATCTTGCTTTTTTCTGGCGCGGCCTCCTGAAAATCTTCGTCTTCCAGGATAACATATTCATCGTTGTACAGGTATCCTTTCACGATCTGTTCCCAGGGCACTTCCTTTCCCGTGTCTTCATTCACACGTTTAAACTTAATATGGGCGTGATCTTTTTTATCCAGCATGTCCAGGTCCAGTCTGCTGTCCTGTACTGCGCTGTACAATTTGATGGGTATATTCACCAACCCAAAACCGATTGTTCCTGACCAAACAGCTCTCATAAAAAATTAATTTAAGGGTGATGTTGAATGAAAACCAAACTACATGCCATGGCACGCGATTTGGTTTTTTATACGCTATAACTAAAACCTTTGTTTATGGAAAAGCCAGGCGAAATGACCACCCTCAGCCGGGTGATGCAAAAACTACATGAAAAAGGCCTTGATCATGAATTAAAGATGAGTGACCATGGCAGAATGCAGAATGTCGAAAAACAAAAAATATACAATCCGGAAGAACTAAAGATCATTAAAACTTACCGTTTTGAAGGGGAATCTGATCCGGCCGACATGTCAGTGCTGTACCTGATAGAAGACCAGGAAGGCGAGATAGGCTATGTACTGGATGCTTACGGTGCTTATAGTACCCATGAGGAATCCGGATTTGACGAATTTCTTCAGAAGATACCAGTGGAAGACAGGGAAGATCAGCTGATCTTCGCATGACATAACTTATTAAAAGAAGCAGGGATCAGAATTAAGCAACAGGGTGATATCGGCTTAATTCCTGATCCCTGCCTTCATTTTAACAGTTTTCTTCTGTTGTGATTTCATGAATTTCAGGAGTATTTTTTCATCGTTATGCAAGCCTCCGCTGGAGGCATTGTTCCTTCCGGCCCGCAATTCTTCCAGGTAGGGCTCAAGTTCACATTGTTCATAGGCTTCCAGTATCTTCGGATGAATATAGTATTTTTTGCAGACAGCCCTTGTATTGCCCAGTTTCCCGGCCACACTGTCGATAATCTGCACCAGGTTCTGTTTACATTCTGTTGCAGAGCCGAAAGGAGTAAGATCAGCGAGCAAATTAAGGGCATGCACGGTACCGGACCATGTCCTGAAATCTTTACAGGTATAGTCCTCCCCCGTCCATAGTTTCAGGTATTCGTTAATATCCCCCGAATCCAGGCTCTTATGCTCCTCCCCTTCATAATATTGAAATAATTCCTGCCCCGGAATATCCCTGACCTTCTGTAATAATTTGGCCAATTGGGCGTGTTTTAGCGTTATTTTATGCAGGACGCCCTTCTTCCCCTTGAACTTAAAAAAGGCCGTATTTCCGTCTATTTTGACGTGTTGCACATGCAATGTCGTAAGTCCGTATGACCCATATAATTTTTCATAGGAAGCATTGCCGACGCGGATCAGGGTTTCCTGCATAACGCTGAGCGCGATAGCTGTAACCTTCTCTTTATCAAGGTTTTTCTTACGGAGCGCAACTGCAATATGCCTGCGTAGTTGCGGTAGTTTCTCCCCAAAATGTAGCAGGCGGTCGTATTTGGTTTCGTTACGCACCCGCGCCCAGGTGGAATGGTAGCGGTACTGCCTTCTTCCCAGGGCATCGGTGCCTGTAGCCTGTAAATGGCCATTGGCATAGGGGCATATCCATACGTTTTCCCATGCAGGCGGCAGTACAAGGCCCCGGATCCTTGCCAGCACCTCTTCATCCGTAATTATATCTCCATGCTGATCGCGGTACTGAAAGCCGTCTTTCACTCTTTCCCGGCTATATCCTTTAGTACCAGACTTCACATATCGTAGTTTTACCGCTTTTGCGGTAGCCATCGCTTCAGCAATCAGGTCCATCGTCAATCCGTTTTTCTGTCTGTTCACAATATCTTTCCCTTCCCCGTGGTTTGGTTTATTTTGCCAAACGCCAACGGATGTAAGAAAGGCCTCTTACATGTTGCAATGCAGAGGCCTTCCGGGTTCCCATCTAAATGTTCTTTCCTATTCAGCAGCAGCTTCTTCATTTACTGAAGATTCTGCCAGTTGGGTAAGTAATACGTCTGTTTCCTTTTCTTCATTCAGTGTTTGTTCCAGCAACTGTACTGCTTCTTCATGGCCCATTCTGTTTGCCAGTGTACGGAGACTACCGTAAGTGGCGATCTCATAGTGCTCGATCTTCTGAGCGCATACGATCAGGCCTGCGTCTCTTACAGCGCTATCTTCTTCTGTGTCATCTATAACTTCCTGTCCTTCCTCTATTAATCCTTCCATAGCCGGGCATTTTTTAGCCTTTGCAGTCTGACCAATTGATTCAAATACCCTTTCCAGGCGGGCTACATGTTCTCTTGTTTGCTCCTGGTGAGTAGTGATGGCATCTGCCAGTTCTTCTGAAGTAGCAGCCTTTTGCATTTTACCCAGGGCTTTCACCAACGCTTTTTCCGCCCAGTATATGTCTTTTAACTGATCTACAAACAGTTGATGAAACTTGGAGTTAGGCATATCTTCATTCTGGCTTTTGCTTCCCCTGGAACGGGAAGAGTTGCTTGTTTTAGCGGCAGTACGGGAGGTGGACATGGATTTACTACCTGCAGCGCTTCTACCTGATGTTCTGGACTGGCTGCCTGTCCGTGATTTGGATTGGGTTCTTGTTGCCATATTATTTGGAGTTTAATAGTGATTATTTATTCTTCCGGAATGACCCTTGAATCTTCTTCGTCGTAACTATTGAAGCTTTCCATGATCGTTTTGTCGGGGAAGAGATCGGGCGACCTTTCCTGTACATCTTCCCTGTCCTGTTCCGCTATGAGCTCCGCTCTTTCTTCTATCGTTTCTTCCTGTCTCTTTTTCTTAGCTTTCGGATTAGGAGGGGAACGTTTGATATCGTGATCAGGAACCTCGTTCGGCACGGGAGGCGGAGGCCCCGGCGGTGACGGAGGAGGTGTTATTTCCGGACCTGTTGGTCTTGGCGGTTCCTCTTTCGGAGGGGGCTGCTTTTCGGGCACCCCACCTGGAGAAGGATTACCGGCCGACATATGATAATATTGCATAGTCTGATTTTTTTCGTGAATGATTACTTTACAATGTGCAGTAGTAGCCGGAACGTTTTTTCAACAATGTGCTGTTTCATGTAAAAGACAAAGTTCATTCCATGAGCTGCCGGCATACCTGTAAGATACATATCAGACATAGCTCTATTATGTCGAAACGCCTTACTGTAAAGCGTTTCACACACTCAACACTTACTGTAATGAGTATATGAAGCGATTTAGCAGCCACGGCAGGAATGCGTGTAGAATATGCATTTCACTGTGTGGAAATTGTTGGATAGTTGTAAATTCGAAGACTTACTACAATCAGCGGGAAAAATGCACATACCTGTACAAAAGAAGATAAGATTAGGATTCTTCATTGCTTTTACTGTTATCATAGTTGCCTCTATTTGTTCGTTCCTGGTAACAAAGAACCTGCTGGACAATGCCCGGTGGCTAAATCACACCATTGAGATCTCCAAAAGCCTGGAGGTGATCACGAAACAGCTAAAGGACGCGGAATCGGCTATCCGGGGGTACAATATTACCCGGGATACTGCCTTTTTGCGCCCTACCATGCAGCAACGCAGTGTCAAGATAGAAGAGGAATATATGATGCTCCGCAGGATAACTGCGGATAACCGGCAGCAGCAATTGCACCTGGACACTCTGAAAAAACTGCTGGACACAAAATACCAGCAGCTGATAACCGGAGAGGCAAAACTGACCTCTCTCCAGAAAGACGCCTCGGCCGTACTGGAAGGGGAAAAATCTATGGACAAGATAGACCGCAAGGTCCAGGACATGTTAAACATAGAAAACACCAAATTGCGCCAGAAATCGAGGCTACAGAGCTTCTTTTCGGCCATCTGGATACCGGTGATCTTTATTTCCTCGCTCATGGCGATCCTCATTGGCATTTATTCATACGTCACCCTTACGCGGGAATTCCGGCTGCAACTGCATATTGAATCGAGGCTCAAGTCTTATCAGCACGACCTGCAGCAGAACATCAAGTTGCTGAACAAATCCAACGAGGAACTGGAACAGTTTGCCTATGTGGCTTCTCATGACCTGCAGGAGCCCTTGCGGAAGATATCCACCTTCAGCGACCGCCTGCAGACCAAATATGGCGACCAGCTGCCTCCCGACGCCACTGATCTGATACACCGTATGGTGGGCGCCGTAGGGAGGATGCGGGTACTGATCAATGACCTGCTGCTTTTTTCGAGAGCAGGCCGTATCACCCCTGAGAATATTGTGAAAGTGGATATGACCCAGCTCTTGCAGGAGGTGGTCGGCGACCTGGAAGTAAGCCTGCAGGAAAAGAGGGCGGTGGTCAATATTTCATCCCTTCCAACTATTGATGGAACGCCTACCTCGTTTCACCAGTTGTTTCAGAACATTATTGCCAATGCCATCAAATTTGCCCATCCTGAGAGGCAGCTGGTGATCAATATCCGGTCGGAGCAGGAAAATAACACCTGCAGGATCTATGTAGAAGATAACGGGATAGGTTTTGACCCGGTATATGCCGAGCGCATCTTTTTATTATTTCAAAGGCTACACGGTATGAGCGAATATTCCGGCACTGGTATAGGGTTGGCCATTTGCAAGAAAATAGTGGATAGCCATCACGGACATATCAGCGCGCTGGGAACACCCGGCCAGGGCGCTACATTTATTGTCACATTGCCGCTTACCCAAACCCTCTACAATGAAGAAAAATAGAGCGCCGGAAAAATTAGCATTCTTATTGCTGAGTTGAATTTACCCGCACATTGGGGAATATTGGTTCAAACATGAAACTGCCAAATGCTTAAGAATGACAGATCAACCAGTACACATATTGATGATAGACGATGACGAGGATGACTTCTTTCTCGTTAGCCAGTTATTGCAGGACATTTCCCCTGGCCAGTACCAGTTGGACTGGGCGCCTACTTATTCCAAAGCTGTAGAGGAAATAGACAGGAAGGTACATGACATTTACCTGGCCGACTACCGGCTGGGACCTTATACAGGTATCGACATCCTTCACCACTTCCAGCAACTGGATTACAAAGCACCGGTGATCATGCTTACCGGTAAGGGCGATTACACGATAGATAAGGAAGCGATGCAGGCCGGGGCCTCTGACTACCTGGTAAAAGGCGAGATCAGTGCCGACCTGCTGGAACGCTCCATCCGTTATGCGCTGGACGAAGCACGCCATCTTCGCATCATAGAGGAAAATGAGAAGAAGTATTTCGGCGTGTTCGAAAAGGCACATGACCTCATTATTCTGGCAGACTGCGATAAGAATGTGATTGACGCCAATCCTTCTGCTATCAGGACCTTACAATACAGTAAGGAAGAGATGTTACAACTGAACCTCAAGCAACTCTTCTTCCAGGAAGACCAGTGTAAACATTTCTTCGATCACATCTGCGGGGAAGAATCCAGCCTGCGCACGGAATACAACTTCGTGACCAAGCATGGAAAAAAACTCGATGTGATGGTCAGCGCAGTAATGCTGGATGAGCAGGAACAGATATTCCTGTGCGTAGTACAGGATATTACGGAAAGGAAACGGGAAGAGCTGGAGAAACAGCAACAGCAGAAATTTGTGGTGACCGGCCGCATTGCGCGTGTGATAGCGCACGAAGTGCGCAATCCGCTAACCAATATTCTGCTGGCAGTCAGCCAGTTCAAGGGAGAGCCTGTCAGCGTGGAAGACAGCCAGATATATGTCGATATTATTGAACGGAACTGTACCCGCATCAATCAGCTGATCACAGAGCTGCTGCACTCCACGAGAATGATAGAACTGAACATCCGCCCTCACGGCATCAATGAGCTGACAGACAAAGCCCTTGCGCTGGCCCAGGACCGGCTGCAGCTCAATGAGATCAATGTAAAGAAAGATTATATCAAACAGGATGTAATGATCCCTGCGGATGAAGATAAGGTAGTCATAGCCCTGTTGAATATCATTATCAATGCAGTGGAGGCGATGACGCCGGGTAAAGGATTGCTAACCTTACAAACAACCAAACAGCGGGACAAAGCCGTGATCACCATCATCGATAATGGCCCGGGTATTCCCGAAGAGACCAGGACACGGCTTTTTGATCCATTCTTCACCAATAAACCGAAAGGAACAGGCTTAGGATTAACAAGTACACAGAATATCATCATGAACCACAAAGGTACTGTGCACGTGGAAAGTGAGATCGGGGAAGGAAGTGTGTTTACGATCGTATTGCCGCTGAACTAAGCGCATTATTAATCATCAGGAAATGGATGCTGTATACCATGCCATAGCATTCATTTCCTGATTTTATATTATCTGGCTTCCAGCTTTTCATCTGTATTTTCAATGGCTTCTTCCACAGAGTGGGATTCCTTCATGGCCAGTCGTTTCTTCGTTTCTTCAGCCAGTCTTGTATAGTAGTTATGCAGTGTATCAAGTTCCTCTTCTGTGAGATCTTCCACTACAATGAGGCGGTTACTGGCCTGCTTATTAGCCGCGATCAATTCATTCAGCTTCAGCTGTACAGATTTTGAATCTTTATTCTGTGATTTCTGGATAATGAATACCATCAGGAAAGTGATGATAGTTGTACCCGTATTGATCACCAGCTGCCAGGTATCCGAATAGCCGAACACAGGGCCTGTAGCGCCCCACACGATGATCGCTGCCAGGGCGATAAAGAAGGCCCATTGCGATCCGGTAGCCTGGGCCACTTTGGAGGAAAAGCGCTCAAAGAAACCGGCGGTTTTCTTTTCTCCGTTATCTGTTTGTTGTTGATTATTTTGCGGATCCATAAATGCAAGGTTTTATAGTGTCTAAAAGTGCAAATAGTATACCGCATAGAAAAGGCCCGCTGGATAACGGGCCTGTGTTGAGTATAAACAAACATTATATTGATATCGCTAGTAATTAATATTGAGTAACCTTAGTTTGTTGTATAAGGTTTTACGGTCTATGTTCAGTAGCTGTGCTGCTTTCGTCTTATTATATTTCACTTCTTTGAGCACATTAATGATCTTATTGTACTCTGCCTGTAGCGCTACTGTTTTTAAGTCATTTTCATTTGTGATGGAGATCAGTTCACCCGACATATTCACCTGGTGATCTTCCTCATATGGTTGCTGTGCAAACGACTCTTTCATTTCCAGCGGCAATGTTGACAAGGTAATGTCTTCATGTTCCGGAGTGAGCAGGCAGGCACGGCGTATCACGTTCTTCAGTTCACGGATATTGCCTGGCCAGTTGTACCTGCTGAAGCATTCCCATACTTCGTTCGTGATCTTACCACAATTCTTTTGCAATTCTCTTTCCACCTGGCGCATGAATGCATCTACAAACAGCGGAAGGTCTTCGACCCTTTCACGTAATGGCGGAATATAGATTGTGAACTCATTGAACCTGTGGAACAGGTCTTCACGGAAGCGGCCCTTCGCTACAGATTCAGAAAGTTTTTCATTGGATGCTACGATGATGCGTACATCTATCGGTATTTCTTTCAGGCTGCCTACTCTGCGGATCACCTTTTCCTGGATGACACGCAATAAAGCTACCTGGATATCATAAGAGAGATTTGCTACTTCGTCCAGGAACAGGGTACCGCCATGGGCCTGTTCGAAGGCGCCTATCTTAGTATTGATAGCGCCTGTAAAAGATCCTTTCTCATGACCGAACAGTTCACTTGCAGCCAGTTCTTTGGAAAGGCTGCCGCAGTCCAGCGCTACGAAAGGCTGGTTTTGCCGTTTACTATGATGGTGAATGAGGTGTGCTACAGACTCTTTACCTGTACCGGTTTCCCCGAAAATGATCACACTGTAGTCAGTGGGCGCCACCAGTTTGATCTGGCGGAACAATTCCTTTGCGCCATTACTTTCACCGTATACGTATTTATGGTTTTTGTCCAGCATCTCACCGTCCGGGTCACTATCCCGGGAATCCTGTACAGACCCGTTGCCTGTGGAGGCTCCGTTTACTGTACGTATTGGCATAGATTCTTCGCGTTCGCGCTCAGCGTCCATGTGTGCAAATGCTTTGTGTACCAGGTTCAATATTTCGTCCGGATAAAGCGGTTTGGAAAGGTAATCGTAAGCCCCGTTCTTCACCATATCCACTGCAACTCTGACATCGGTATACCCGGTAATGATGATTACGATAGTACGTGGGTTGATCTGAAGAATGTCCTGCAGCAACTGCGCACCATCTGTGTCTTTCAGCCGGTAGTCGCACAACACCAGGTCGAAAGTTTTTTCCTTCATCATCTTCAAAGCAGTTGCACCGCTCATGGTAGTATCCACCTTGAAGCCATGTTTACCTAAAAACTTGCTTAATAACGTACAAATATTGATCTCATCGTCAATTATCAGAATATTTCTCATAATATTTATATGTGGTGTTTGACAACTGCTAAATTAAATTTACAAATTTATCACCGATCTTATTTTCGTCTTAACATATCGCTCATTAGCTCATCCAGGTTCGTCACATTAAATGGTTTTGCCATAAAATAACTGGCTCCGGCATTCAATGCTTTTTGCTTTTCCATGCCGTTGTCATATGCACTAATCGTTATCACCGGCAGGGCGGGGCATTTCTTTTTGATTGCTGGCAATGCCTCGAGGCCGGAGCCATCTGGCAAGTGTATGTCCAGGAAAAGCAAATCCGGTTGTTGCTGTTGTAAATATTGCATCCCTTCTGTCAGTGCGTGAACATATTTTACTTTATATCCATGTTTAACCAGACTTAATTGCAATAGTCGACAAATATCAGGTTCATCGTCAATGATCAAAATAAACGACCCTTTTTCCCCCTCGGTTGTCAATATTTTGTCAGACGGACGGTCCACGTCCGTTTTTATATGCTGTGCCATGCGTTCACTTGTACCATTAAATTGATTATCAAATGCTTGAAGATGTATTCGTACAAAAACCGGTTCTATATCAATATTAGATCCTCCCTAATTCGTCCAAAATACCCAGATACTATGCTGTCAAATATCAATCCATGACCAACCACATGATTTCCATAGGTGTTATATCCCACCCGATCACAAAATTGTGGAATAATTTCCACACTATTTGTAGACACTCCCCTAAATGCGATAAGATCTGTCATCGTTGCCCCGGCTATAGTCAGATGGTATGGTAATTGAATCTTTCTCATTGAATAAAGATTTTTTCATTCATAGCTGTTGTTTTAGTTATTGTCCCGGGTAGCGATTCCCGGGACAATTTTTTTTCATTAACATCTCATTCACACTTTTCTTATTTCAACCATCTACATTTGATCATCCAATGTTTAATCCAACGCATCTGCAAAGTGCAGATGTCAAATATTTAACAGGTTGTTTTCTTGTTTTAAGTGAAGAGCCAGGTTGTTTAGCCTGGCTCCTTTTATTCTTAATAATTTCTTAACCTGCTTTTTTTTGCTTTCCTTTTTATTACAGTTAATATTAGTTGTCTATCAATTAGCCCGTATGTTGACCTGAAGCCAAACGAGCCAACATCCCTCAAAGTAAATGTTACCTATATGAACGTGACTATCGAATATGGTATAGTCGGTATTCCTGAGCACCATATTAAAATCACCCACCAGTTGCCCCCACAGTATGCCGCTTACCGTTGTGATTTCGCGGAGCCTGTGCTTGTGACCAGTCCGCCGGTAGATATTATATACCATACAACGGTAGCTGATGGCTCCAGCCTGAGTAATAACATTTTCATCGTAAGAGAGCCTGTGCAACTGTTGCCGAAGGTCCAAGAAGGTCTGAGTGTGGTGTGCTGCATGATAGAAGGCAGTATCAATCTTTCTCATACAGATATGACAACCGTCCCCCTGCTTCAGGGGCAGTATGGCTGCTTTCATATTGTCGGGCCACAACAGGCGGTCCTGCTCAGTCCGGGAATCTACGAAATACAATATTACGGCTTCAGCCGGGACATGCTGGCAATCTATACCCATCATTCCAAACTAGCCAAATTATGGTTATATAAGATGGATATGGGCATGCCCATGCTTCTCACTCCTACCCCGGGGATCATCTGGGAAGGCCTGCATCACCTGAATCATGAGCTGAAATTTTCTGTTGTAAATACGGGCTTACGCAAGACATGGCTATTAGGTAAACTACAGGAGCTGTTAATCCTGATTCTCGAACAACAGGATAATAACACCATATCCTCCTCGCATGATGTGACCTTTAATACTATTAAAACGTTTATCCGTAATAATGTAGACAAGGAACTGACCATCTCCCAATTGGCGGCTACGTACTTTGTCAGTGCATCCAAACTACGGCAAAGCTTTATTAAGTACTGCGGTATGTCGTTTAGCGACTATCAGTTAAAGGTAAGGATGGAAAGAGCCAGAGCCCTGTGTTTGGAGAATGAAGTGAGCATCGCACATATTGCGTATGTACTGGGGTATAAGAACCCATCAGCACTTACCAAGGTGTATAAGAATTATTATGGAGAGACACCTAGTGAGACGAGAAAGAATGGATTAGTAATTAAATAATCTCAACAACAAACGACTGCGGAAATTGCTACTGAGGATAAGTAAATATGCCTCCCCGGATAATTTAGCGAACAATTATTAACCTAACTTTAATATTGCGACAGTATTGTACTCAGCCTATAGACGAATTCAGAACCCAACGAAAGAGCATTTTAACCCTGTTATAGTACCATTGTATATTTCTAACCGGAATAAGTAACAGCTTATGATATTCATGCAAAGCCCACCGGGCAGGGAATAGTATTTCCACCCCGTTAGCCCGCAACATCATCAGACGTTGTTCCTTTTTGTTTAACCATACATTCTTTATATGGTAACCCAGATACCAGATCGCCTTGTAAGGAGGGACGATATAGATCAACATGTATATAGCTATGTTCCAGCCAGCTATCCTGTTATGAGAAAAGCTGTGTAAACGCTGTACTACTAAAATCCCTTTTGAGTTACCATAACTGACCTTCATAAAACCTATTCCATTATAATAATCCAATCAAGCATATGACAATCGACATTTTATATCGCCTGAAACATATAGACAATCTCATTCGCATTAAAGGGACAGGGACTCCTGATCAATTAGCGCACAGGTTAGGCATGTCAAGAAGGAGCCTGTTCGATTATCTGAACCTGATGAAGGAATATGGGGCGCCAATTAAATACTGCTCACAGCGCCAAAGTTACTACTATGAAACAGAAGGTCGTTTTATGGCGATGTGTGCCTTTAAAGAAGAGGCACAAGAACTCACCATGTAAACTGCAATACCAATATTCATCACTGATCTATCAAATATTCTGACCACATGAATATATTACAGGTCCTGAATGCAGCATCAGGTTTATTCCCAGAAAAAGTTACCGTAACATTGATCCACGGAGAGACAGGGCATCATATTGCAACCCATGTACTCAAGTACTCCGAACTGCCTGAAGCATTTAACAAACCAACGATACTGGAGATTGAAAGCATCAAATGGCGGATTGTTAAAGCAGAACATCGAAGGGCTGGTCATTATTTCAAAAGCGCAAGAATTTCACTACATGTTGTTCCCGATGATAGTTTTGAGAGTCGGGGCAGATTCTTCCTGCCTACACTGGCTGCGCTGAATGAGCTTGAAATAACTAACGAACCACCTGCATTTAACGATTTTAATTTACGGATCAAGCGTGAAGACTGGCTCCAATTGGAATTCCTGGCATTTGAAAATATAGCTACTGTTCAAAAAACTGCTGCAATAATAGATTCAATTATAAATACAGCAGATGATGAGAACGCTTTGCTGGGATATTCCATTCAGCACACAAGAGACAACTTATATCATTTACTTGAAATCGATCTCCCCAATTTCTGCTCATTGTTAAACATTAAAGGAAAGGGGAATATTGCTTTATCGAATGGATGTTTCATAAAAAGCGGATTTTCCCTCCAGTCCGAAAATCATATTTATTATGGAATTCAGGATAACGGATTAATCAGAAGGCTTGCACTTGCAACATTTGATTCCGTGGACCAGGAAATTGCCGATGTATTATCAATCTATAAGACATTATTTGTGGATTGGTGCAACGCAAGCGTCCTTACTTGAAAGGGGCCTTTCCAGGTCTTCCAGCAGATTCGATAAAGTCTATTGATAACAATAATTTATTGGTACTTATGCAAATCACGACAATAAAAACAGTCATTCCTTCGCCGGAAATAACTCCTAATCAAAAGGCAAGCAAGAAGAGTGGACAACGAATCGGTTATTACTATGTTATATATAAAAGCCTGAAACAAAGCCAGAAAAATGACGTTGTTAAATGCTTTTATATCAAGGGACTATTAAATTTTGGCCTTTGTGTAATCAAGGAAGGCTCGCCGGGTGATAGCAAAGATAAACATGGAAGAGACATTACAGATCGTCTTAAATGGCAGTACAGACTACATGAAGAATTACAGGGCAAGGTCAGGGTACCAAAGCTGGTCGGCAGTTTTGAGGAAAATGGAAACTATTACCTTGTGGTTGAGACAATCAAAGGTATTTCCTTGAGTAAATTCATCAAATCGACGGGGAAAGACACACGGGAGATGCTTATGACCGGAAGGAAAGGAGCGCATAAGATCATTGATTATATGATACAAATGATTTCATTACTCGACAATCTCCATCAGCAACAAGTAGTACATAGGGATGTAACCCCCGCCAATTTTATGATTATGCCCAATGGCAAATTAGCGTTAATTGATCTGGAACTAAGTTATTCGATTAAGCATCAATATCCTACTCCCGCGTTCACACTTGGCACCTATGGCTACATGTCGCCCGAGCAGATAGCAGTGAACATTCCCACCATCTATGAAGATATTTTTTCTGCCGGAGCCATATTATCGCAGATATTCGGAGGAATACACCCAATGAAACTTACTGAAGGCCCATATGAAGACATTGTAAATCGAATTAACTTCTTCATACCCGACAAACGCCTTGGAGAAGTCATTGCGCAATGCCTCGATCCTATACCAGAGAAGCGGCCAGGCCTCAGCCACATCCGGAGCGAACTGTTAATGTTCCGACAGCATATTAAACGCAACAAAGGCACGTCAACATATCACACCTTCACAAAAGATGACATTCGCAAGGTGGTGCAATCAGGTATCAATGCTTTCTCAACCCCTTTATTCTCAGATGACGAAGGCTGGTTCTCGGCAAATATTGAAACACCGTTCGATGAAAAAAACAAACTATTAAAGGCCCGATACGCCAGTTTTAGCCTCGGTGATAGTGGTATTTTATATACCCTCGCCAAAGCTAAAAGCTCAGGCTTCGACATTTCATGCGTATCTGAGCAGGTGCAAAAGGCGCTGGATAGGATTGAATTAAAATACATTTCAAGACCAGACCAGGCTGCAAGTGGCTTACACAGAGGTGCAGACGGTATCGCGGCCGCATTGAGTGAAGGATATCGCACCCAGCTATTACCGGTATTTCCTATTGAATGGATTGGGAAGTTGCTTGAAAAAGAAAGCCAGGTACATAATTACGCTTCGGGTATCGCAGGCCAGGGATTTGCCAATATGTATTGTAACGAAATCTTAGCTATGCCGGTAACACAAGCCAGGCTCGGGCGATACGCCAGTCGCCTTATCAACGAACAGCAAGATAACGGCAGCTGGGTACGTTCCTATAAAGGCAGAAAGCAAAGAATTACAAAAGGCTACATCAATGGAGTGTCTGGAATTATTCACTTTCTTCTCACGTATGCCCAGCATTATCAAGACACCAATGCACTTGAAGCCGGGAAAAAGGGACTTAACTGGCTCATGAAAAACGCTGTTAGTAAAAATGACATCTTACGATGGAAGTCCGCATCTGGCCAACCACTAGCCGACTGGTTCAGTGAGGGAAGCCCAGGTATCGCGTTATCGTTCATCAAGGGTTATGAGATCACCCGTAATACCATGTATAAAGATGCTGCCATCAAGGCGCTAAATGCTAATCCTATCGAAATAGTCGACGACAATCTAAGCCAGCAGGAAGGCCTAAGCGGCCTTGGAGAAATATACCTGGAAGCATACAAAGTGCTTGAAGATCAATGCTGGCTAAACCGGGCCAGCTGGATTGCACAGGTAGTTATGCAACTCAAAAAGACGCACCCCAAATATGGTAATTACTGGCTCGTTCAGGATGAAAAGCAACCGATAAGCAGTTTTATGACGGGCAATGCAGGCGTCATCCATTTCTTGGTAAGATACTGCAATAATAAGCTGGGACTTCCTCTGATGGTTCCGTAAAACAACAGGGCGTATCAAAAGTATGATACACCCTGGTTTTATTCGGATACCTGATTGAGTAAGGTAGTCCTGTAAGCGATTCTCAGCGCTTATTTTTACTTTTGAGTTCTCCTCTTGTTATCGGAGGCCCAATTCTTCCATCGTCCCATTTGAATCAGCAATACAGAAACTTTCGGGATAAATAAGTAAACCTCTTGATATACCTTCATTTCTGCCAGTGTTGACATTTATCAACTTTCCATTCAAAAAGCAGGTGACACCCGGATATGAGACATTTCCAGCGACAATCAACCTTGCACCGGAACTGCGTAAAACCTCTTCTAACCGGTCAGGAAATTCAGCTGCCAGATCGTAAGGATCCAGTGTACCATGAGTAAAAAGGAAGTCACCAATCCTTTCAGCTACATTTTTTACCCTGAGCCAGCGGTATAACTCACCATTCCCATCATACAACACACATAATCTTTTACCATACTTGCTGGCCCGCATGGCATATCGTGGGTGCTTATCCCGCCAGCCGCCATTTAAATTTTCAAGTTCCTTCTTACCAGGTATAAAATGAACATGCCCTCCTAACTTCTCAGCCTTCTCTTCAAGTGAATAGATCAACCAAAGGCATTCCAGTTTCTTCTCATCAAAACAGTTACCCAATATGACCAATCTCCCATCTTCAAATGTCCACTGGTATTTAGTATTTATGATTCCGTTTTTTATCAAGATTTTCTTTAGGGTATGAAAATCGCCATTGATACCAGAAACAACAAATATCTTACTCCAGGTTGTAAAGTATTCCGGCATTTTAAGCAGCTCCTTTTTCAGAACTATGGAAAAAAATTTGTTGGCATTGCTTTTACCTGGTACCAACATTGATATTTTGGGCCTTTTCATCACTCAATTATTTCTTGGAAAAAAAATCATTCAGATCCTTTCTGACTGTAGCCGGCAAGGCCCCGATTTTTTTAAAAGCCCTGCGTCGAGAGGTATAATAAAAAGTAGGTTTCTTATCATAGAGTAAATATTTACCCGCTTCATTCGTGCTATCGAGAAATAGTTGCCCATTGATAACCGGCAAATCCTTATCGTGTTCCCGAAAATAGCTTCTGAAGGTTTTTCGTCCTCCATAGGTGGAGAGGATAATGAAACGATTAGCGGGAAGATCTTGTGTATGGCTGGAAATACTATCGATCGTCTTATCGCGGCAGGCAGGACAACTTGCATGTAGTGGCAATATAAGAAACCCTAATGAATCCTCCCGTAAGCTATCTGCAATAGTATATTTGGTAAGGGCCAAAAGATTTAAAAAAATGGAATCCTCTTTACCGGGTTCGATTGACAAAGTAGAAGTTGCCTTTTCTCTTTTAAACCTGCTGCAGGAAATGTCAATGCATGCTAATAACAAAAAGATACAGGCGATTCGAAAAAAAGAAGAAGTTGAATTATTTGCTTTCATGTGTTACCTGTTTTACCTGGTTCATGTACTCTTTCCCTATACCTTAGTCGTATATATTTTATCGCATATTCATTCTGCGGTTCCACACGTGCATAAATGGCACCATCGGGTGTAAAGAAAATCGAATTAATAACAATCGGTTCATTAAGCTCCGACTCGCCAATTACGTTCATTGCCTCATCCAAAATAATAATGCTAAGTTTCCTCTGCCTGTTCTTATATTCCTCCAGATTTATCTTTTGCTTACTTATCCGCCAGTATCTTTTGCTGTACGGATCAAAATAGATACTACTATATGCATGTCTAAATGCATATTCAAGAGACCCCTTATCTGTCTCTAATAGTTCCTTTGAAACGGGTGTAATAGGATTGGCCTGAAACGCACTTTTTGCTTTGTAAGCAAAATGCGTCTCCCGCAGGTCGGTTTCATAAATATTTGTATCGGCAGGAAAATTAAAGACAAAATTTCCCCGGTCATTCAAACAGTAATTATAGGCAAGGAAATTATCGCCGTACAGGTTTTCTCTGTAGTTTTTTGGAAGTAAATAGTGAAGACTCGCCTCGCCTCTCACCAAATCAAACGCGTATAGCACTCTCCATTGCCGTAAGGCCTTAAAAGAGACACCGTTTACGTATGGACGGATTCCCGTGTACAAATAACCGTCTTTAAAGACAGGGGGCACTACATTATCAAAATATGCCCATTCATATCGTGGTTCTTCCAAAAAGTCTATCTTCCTCTTTATTCTGCCTTTGCCATCCAGCTGATATAAAGTCATTTGATTCGTCATGAAAATGCTATCAAATGTCTTTACAAAAACAGATGTTTTGTAAGCCCGCTGTTGCTTGAATATATTTTTCAGGGAGATATGCCTTATTATCTTTCTTGAGGCAAACTCGTAAATAACGATAGCCTCAGAGCGACGATCATAAAAAGATATATACTCAGTTCCATGCTCCGCAAATAAGTTAAATGACTTAATATCATTATAGGTATTTTCATCTAATGGAAAATACAGGCTATCACTCGTTACATAAATTTCTGTGGTATAAGAGGCGGGGGCTGTATCCTTAAAGATAGGGTCCGGAAAGGAATAAGAAGAATTACAGCCTGCCATTGCCAACAAAAGGAGAATGGCCCAAAAGGCCTTTTCAAGCGTATACGATCTATACATTTTCATCCAACAAATTCTGGAATTGAGATTCAGATGTGATAATTCTATTGCCATATAGTGAGTTAACTGCCTTGAATAACCATTAAAGCAACCTTGTTAAAGTTGCTTTAATGGTCAACTACCGTGATCAGGCATCCCCAACAGTAGTATTATCACTTTTTGTACCACCGTTCAATGTTGTTCCTGAAGCTGTACCAATGGCGGTGTCGTTGCAGGCGCCTTCGTCGATTACAGCAGTTGGAGTACAAGTCTGTTGAATAACACCACCTACGGCAGCAGTTGTGCTATTTGTAAGGCTACCGTTTTCCAGACGTACTTTATCTGACTTTGAGTGTGAGGGCAATACAGCTGCGGTTACAGCGGAGGCAGCCATTAACACTAATCCCAACAGGGAAATTTTTTGAATTGATAACTTTTGCATAGTACTTTTTTTTAATTATGAACGATATGCACTAATGATCATTTAGTCGCTATACTAAATTACATGGCTCGAATGCAAAAAATTTGCACTATTCCCAGTTGTGCATCTTAGGAATGTAATCCCAAAAAAAGAGCAGTTATCTGTACCAGATAACTGCTCCAATATTATACTACCGAACAAACAATGAAGTGTCAAAAAAAGCTTTCAATTGTAGGATACCGCCTGTTTACGCCCCGTCCCCGCAACACCCTGGCTTCTCTCAAACAAAAATACGCGCTTACCATAATCGTTAACGCGATAAAAATTATTATGCTCGATCAAAAGAGCTTCCGATTTTCCCTCTGCGTGTTTAGTATCTGTATTTATAACCTTACCATCATAATGAACACTAATTGTATCGCTCACAATAGTATGTCCTGTTATAATATTCTTTACACCTAAATTACCCAATACGTCATCTACTAATGCATCTGATGCTTTATAAATTGTGTCCAACCGCCCTTTGATATTATCATACTTTAACTTCATCCCCTGGTCTAAATAATAAGAACGGTACCAGAAAGGGGACAATTTATCGGATACATTATATAAAACATTTACGACGCTATCAGGAGATTTTGATGCGATTTCTGCATTATCGTAATATTGTCGCGCCAACTCGTTTATCTGGGCGATTGAAAGGGGTAAATCATTCACTTCTTTACTTACACCTCCGTGAACGAATAGTTTATCCCCTATCTTCTCAATAATGTTCTTGGTCCTTAGCCATTGGCCGAGTTCGGAATCTTTACCATAAAGCTCTTTATACGATTTTCCCAGGCGAGCAGCATTCTGCTTATACTTTTCTTTTACATAGGACATATTTCCACTCAAATTCATAATCTCATGATTACCCAAAATAAAGTGTACGTATCCTCCCGCATCCCTGGCCTTTCCTTCCAGGGCATATAGCAACCATAAACACTCCGTCACCTGTTCCCCCCGGTCAAATATATCGCCCACGAACACCATATGCCCTTTTCCAAAAGTCCAATTCAGATCATTGTCGATAACATTGTTATTTTTCAATAATCTTATCAATACCTCCAGGTTTCCCTCTATATCTGATAAGGCAAAGATTTTATCAACCGCAGCGAATTCAGACGGCTCAACCTTCAACTGCGGCTTTAATCTGAATCCAAACCTGTTCCCATAATTTATTCCCTGAGTTTCAAGCGTTATGTTATCTTTTCTACCTTGTCTCTTACTTATGACAGATGACCCATGGATAGAGTATGTAATTATTGAATCGTCCTTATAGAAAACGTAAGGCCCATCGATCATTTTCACCAATTCCCTGTTAATCAGATCAATCACTTTCTTCCCATTATCTTCTCTCGGATCTGGTATCGGATTCTCCACGATTCGACCATATGGATCCAACAATACCAGGCTTGGAAAGGATGAAATATTATAAGCCTTCATCATTGGATGATTTATTCCCTTACCACTCGTATACAGGTTGATTCCGGCCCCGGTTGTATATTTCTTTTCATTGAGGCTCTTTAGCCATTTCACCTTTTCATCATCTATAGAAACACTAACCATTTGTACGTCCGGAGATTGTCCGAATTGCTGCTCTATTATGCTTAATGAGGGAGTAAGCTGAGCACAGCCCTTGCAACCGCTAAACCAGAAATCTATTAACGTTACTTTGCCTTTAAACGTTTCCTTTGTCACAGCTTTTCCATTTACATCAGTCAATGTAAACGGAGGTGCATCCATATTCTTCCTCAATTCCCTTGTCTTACTTTCATAGGTCCTAACGTATTGTTTATACTCCTCGTGCCCTGGTTCTGAATAATATTTAGCCAACAACTCTTCGGTTTCCTTAGTAAGCCCTATCTCCTTAAGTGTCTGAGATGTCATTAAGTCAATATAATATTTTTGCAGGGTCAAGCCACTGTAGGTCCGCCTGGCCTGATCATAATATAAGAACCTCCTGGCACTTTGCGATTGTATTACATCAATATCGTTCTTAAACTCAAACTTTCTAAAGACTTCAGCCCGGATAAATGAATAAGACCCTGTAATAAAACCATCAGGCTGTGATCTCATCCAAACCGCCGAGGGCTTGTAGAAACAGGTATCGAAAATTTCACTTAAATTTTTGGACGTTATATGCCACTTTTCAGCATTGGCGCGAAGCGCCCAGAAAAGATCCAGGCGATCTTCCTCAATAGAACTAATAGTCAATGCTTTTATTGCGCGGAAAGCCAGGGGCGTAATTCGTTCCTTATAGATATCCAGCAGGACCAGGGCATTCTCTGTTAACCGGTTTAGTTTTTGGTTCCGCTCTAAAAAAAATCCGGGCGATATTTTATTCACGTAATCAAGGGGTAGTCGTTCTGCGCGTAATAATTTTTTTAGTTTGTATTGCAACTCGAATTTCGAACTGCCCGCGCCTGCAAATAAAAGATTGTCGCCCTTGAAGGCAACTATGATACTATCTCCGGGCTCCGCAATCATATAGATTCTTTGCTTCCTGCTTAAACTACCCAAATAAATGTACATCAAATCGTCAGCCGGTATTGTCCATCCTGCCACTCCATTTTTTATTTTCTGAGCAGAGAATTTCCAAACACGTGGTGGAACCATATATGCAAAGGACGTGTATTGGAGATTTAAAGAATCTGATTTACTTAAGGTATCAACCTGAACATGCAACGAAATGTACCGGTTTAAATTACCAGGCGGATTCCTTTTAACGGAAGGCTTTTTCTGTGCAACGATTGACAAACAATACATCATAAAACAGACAGATAATATACTGTATCTCATTTTTATCATCGTATATTTTTAATTACTTAGTATAGATTTCCCCCCATCAGTGCTACAGGCCTGGCCCCAGGACCATTCACATTACGTTCTGCCAGGCAACGCTCCGGAAGGAAGATGCTTTAATGCCCGGCATCTGACTTAATAACCAGGGTTTTGCTGTAAGCCTGCCGTGGTGACGTCGGAGAGAGGGATCGGGCAGATAGCCCTATTACTGGGAAATGGCAACTCTTTAACAGAGGGATCTGATTCATCTGATCGAAAAACCTTCCTTTGCCATCTGAGGAGATCAAACATCCTATTTCCTTCAAATGCAAATTCTTTTCGCCGTTCCTTATATATTGAGTCCAACAATGAAGCTCCGGTTGCATTAACTGGCAAAGCATATGAGTTAGCCCGCATCCTAATGGCATCCAGATAAAACCTTGCACTATCCTCATTACTTAACTGAGCGTACGCTTCTGCTGCAACCAGATACATCTCTGAAGATCTGAGAACTGTCTGATAGTATGCTATTTCAGGTATGGGAAATCCTTCCACAACTCCCGCTGGATATTTTGTAATGCTCCATGATCCATTGCTTTGATTTACCCAGGCAGATCTTACATCCCTTGCATCTTCCGTCAAAAGACGGACAACATCATCTGTAGGCATAAAAAAGTAACTGGAAGACGAAAAATAGTATGCCGCATAAAGAGATGTATATGTTGCTCCATCATGACCAAACGCCGCAGGGGGGAGCTGGAATAGCGCCTCTTTTTCTTCCAACGTAAATAGCCTGGAAGGATATCCTTCTTCTATTTTCATTGCCGGCACATGGGTAGCCAGACCAGCAGCCAGGTTCTTGGCAGCAGAAAAATCACCTTTTGCAAGCATTATCCGCGCCAATAATGCCATTGCAGCATTTCGGCTGACAAACAAAGTATTTTCCGATACAGCAGGCAACAGTTGTATGGCGCTGCCAAGGTCTTCAATCATTTTTGAATAGACTTCCGCTACTGATGCTCTTGAGATCGTCTGCCTATAATCGGAACTCACAATATAAGGAACACCCAAATGTGATGCATTTGCTGTATAACTAAATGGTTGCGCAAAAGTGTTAACCAGCACAGAATGCACCAGTGCCCTCAATGCGAAAGCCTGTCCTTTAAAATCGTCTGCTCTTGCAGGATTCTGTGATCTGTACTGGTCAATTGTCTCAATAATAAAGTTACAGTCCCTTATTATCCTATAACCACTAAGCCATAACCCGTTAGCATTCTGCGCCCCAACATCGAATCGCAGCATTTGCTCATTATCTGTAAGCTGATTCCAGCTGTAATGCGATGCTAACAGTGATCCGCCTGCCACTGGTTTAATATTATCAGCTACCAGGTCTGGATAAATAATGGTAGCGGCACTATAAAAATTAGAAGACAATTCGATATAAATCCCGTTTAGATATTCACCTGTAGTTGCCAAATCTTTCACATATGCCTGCCGAAGAATAGATGTTTTATCCTGCACATCCAGGAAGTCCTTCCTGCAGGAAACAGTGCCTAGTAAAGCCAGGACCAGGGCTATATGTAAATAATGTCTCATATTCTTAATTTTCCTTGATTTCATAACTTCTTAAAAATTCACGTTTAATCCAGCCGAATAAGATCGCTGCATAGGGTACGCATAGCCTGTGGTTCCTCCGCTATTTACATTGTTCGGATCCTGTCCCGGGTATCTACTCCACAAAGCCAGGTTATATCCCTGAACAAACACTCTTAGCATATTTATATGCAAACGCTCCGTAACTGTTTTAGGGAAACTATATGCGATAGTTGCATTTTGCAGGCGAATATGGTCTCCTGAATACAAATAGCGGCTGGAGGCCCTGCGACCTGCACTGTTGTTCAGTTTCCTTAGCGGGTTACTTGCGATATCACCTTTTCTCCTCCATCGGTCCAATGCCCGGACATCCTGGTTCATGTAGGGAATATACCCGTCCCCCACCATGCGATCGGCATTGTAAATCTGATACCCATACTGATAATAGAAATTCACCGACAACTCTACTCCCTTATAACTGAAACTGTTGGTAACAGACCCAAAACCATCCGGCTGGGGCTTTCCTACAAATTCCCGTTTGGCTGCGTTATAGTCTTCAGTTGGTTTCCCCGTTGAATCAATCCACTGCGGCAACCCATTTTCAGGGTTAACTCCCGCCCATTTCCGGAGGTAGAATGAGTTAAAGTTCTCGCCCTCTTTATTATAAAGTTCAGCTGTAGAAAAGGACTCCGTATTAGTATTTGCTTTTACCAGCAAGTTTTTGTTGGTCGCCCAATTCCCGGCGATACTCCATGTAAAATCCCTCCGCTTGATAATGTCCACCGCAAACGCGAATTCTACTCCCCGGTTTCTCATTTTCCCGATGTTGGCCAATACCTGATAGTAGCCGCTGCTTTGGGGCAGTTGTATAGTATATAGAAGGTCAGAGGTATTACGTTCATAAAAATCGGCTGCAACACTAAACCTGTCATTCAACAGTTTAGCGTCCACACCAGCATCCCAGGTAAAAGTCTGTTCCCAGCGCACGTCCTGGTTCCCCGGCGTTGTTATAGGGAAAACCGCAGTCCCACCATTATACTTACCCGCCTGCAAAGCATCGAACCGTGTCACTGCATTGATAGCACCTGCATTACCCGCAGCCCCTATGCTACCCCGCAGTTTCAGATAACTTATAACAGGAAGCGCTTTCTTCATAAAATGTTCAGAACTTGCTAACCAACCTGCTCCCGCGGACCAGTATAAACCGTAGCGTCTATCGTCTCCAAATCTGGAAGAGCCGTCTGTTCTGGTGCTTGCCGAAAGAAAGTACTTATTCTTAAACCCGTAATTGGCCTGTCCGAAAAACGACTGCAATGTCTCCTTGTTTGTATAACCACTTTGTCTTAACGGAACTACCCCGGGGCTATTTATCTGATCGTAAAAAGGAAACGCCAGACCGGTAACTGCGACCGCTAAGACTTTTTGTGTCCGGATCTGGGCTTCCTGACCTAATAATACACTGATGACATGATCAGCATTAAAAGTCCTCTCAAACCTCAGGATATTTGTTGTGATGATGTTTGCATTGCGGGCATCCCTTTCCTCGATCCTTCCCCCCATTCCATTCAAGCTTATGTCATACAAACGCGGATCGATTTTTTCCTTTGCTTCCGTCATTGTGTAATCCACCCCTAAACTGGAATTCCACTTGAAATATTTTAACAGGCTTACTTCTCCATATACTCTACTTATTCCCCTGTAGGACGTATTATTATATAGGTTGTATTGCATTTCGGCAACCGGATTGGCAAACATGGGACTTGAATACACATTTCCCCATTTATAATTCATAATAAGTGTTCCATCTTGCAACCTTACAGGGTTTAAGGGCGACATCATCATGCTGAGCGGCCCCCCGGCACTTCCATTTAATGCACCCTGATAATCCTGGACATTGTAAGACAAACTCGTATTAATCCCTACCTTCAGCCACTTTTCCGGATAGCTCTCAAAATTGAAACGGACAGATTTCCTGTCGTACCCGGTTTTCCTGACAACACCATTCTGTTTGGTGTATTCGAGATTCAGATAATAATTACTTTTTTCATTCCCTCCGGACATTGACAATTCATTTGAAGTTGTCAATGCATGACTTGAAAAAAGTTCTTTGTTCCAGTCCTGCTCCGGATAAAAACTGGAGTCCCCTGCCGCATTTATCAAATAGGGGAATTTGGTTAACAGGTCTGCCTTAATTGCTGCATCAGTCCAGGAAGCGGGATTCGAGTTCCTGTACGTTTCATACAATAACTCAAGATATTGCCTTTGATTTAAGGGCTTCACCTTTCCCTGTGATCTGGTCGCGATATCAACCTGCGTGCGAAAACTAAATACCGGCTTACCAATTCTCCCTTTTTTCGTTGTGATGACAATTACTCCGTTGCTGGCTCGCGAACCATACAAGGCAATGGCGGATGCATCCTTCAAAACGTTTATGGTTTCAACGTCAGATGTGTTTATTTGGGCCAGGGGATTATTAATTGGGGTTTTGGTACCATCAATGTATATTTGATTTTGGTCTTGTGAAATCGGTATACCGTCTATTATTATTAATGGATTACGAACCGTACTGCCGTTTTGAAAATCGCCGGCAGTGGCTATTCCCCTTAATACAAAGTTACTTACACCTCCACCGGGTTGTCCTGTTCCGCTTGTAACCAGCAATCCAGGAACGAGTCCCTGTAAACTTTTATCAAAACTTCTATTAGGCAATGTTTGGATCTCCTCTCCCTTCACAATTGAGATGGCTCCTGTCAATGCCCGCTGCGTTGATGTTCCATATGCCGTCACTACCGTCTCGTCTAAATTGTTATCTCCCGGCTTCAGCTGTACCCTTACACTCGCCCGTCCATCCAACGCTACTTCCGCCATTATGAAACCGGTATAACTCACCTGTATCACATCGTCCGCACCCGCGCGACTTAATGTGAACATCCCATTAGCTTTTGTCGCGGTCCCTAACCGGGTGCCCTTTACACGCACAGTAGCGCCCGGCAATGGCGCACCTTTGTCATCTGTTACTATACCACTTACGCTTATCACCATCACAGTATCCTTCTTTCTCTCCCCAACAATCGACCGGATAAATATCTTATCCCTGTTCCCTTTCACATACTCATACGTCAACCCCAGTGGCGGCAACATTTCTGCTAACGCTTCTTCAACCGGCGTCGCAACAAACTTAACACCAACAAGCTGACTTATATTCAGATCGCCGAAAAACAATACAACTCCGGTTTGTTTCTCAATAACATTAAACACGTCTCTCAATGAAATATGGCTGTTCGTAATAGTCACATTACGACCAGGTTGCGCACTCTTCTGTGCATGCAAGTAAATACAGGGAAGTAACAGCCAAAGCAAGGCCATTAAGCTACGCCTCGCATAGCAGTGAGTAAAGTTTTGTTGCATAAGGACAAGACTAAAAATGGTTAGTTAATTACAACTACAGTCACCTGACGTTTTATTGGTAATGAATTTTAGGTAAGACATAGCTGATACCCTTTATACCCGTAATGATTATAAACACCAGTCATTGGGTGAGTCGTTGTGCTAAAAAAATCTGTCAGGGAGGCCGGCTATTCTCTGAACCCCTTGAAAAATGTGGGACTCCGGGCTATGTTAACTGATTATTAAGAAAAAAAACCAAAGAAACTGTGTAAATTAAAGCATCATAATGTCAGGACTCGCAACAATAAATTAATGGAAAATGCTATGATATTAACTTAAAGGGGGCTAAGTTTACACGTGCTTTTACCATATTAATTTCACACCTGAACTTTTCAGCCAGCATGCACATCGATGCGAATGAAGAACTGCTGTTAAAAGAGCTGAAATCCGGAGACATAAAGGCTTACAAAACGATATATATGCGTTTTGAAAAACCATTGCTGTTTGAAGCAAATCGGCTTCTTGGCAATTTGGAAGAAGCCAAAGACGTAGTCCAGGATTTTTTTATCGACTTTTTTGAGAAACAGCGATATAAGAACATACATACAAATCTGAAGGGTTACCTGTTCATGTCCATAAGATATAACTGCATGCTGATCTTAAAGCGGCAGAAAAGCCTGCATAAGACAATACAGGAGTACTTTAACTTTCAGGAAGAGCCAACCGTACACCTGGAGGAAGAACAGGAACCAAGCATTTACGATTTGATAGACAAAAAAGTGAACGATATTTTACAATGTATGCCAGCACAGAGAAGCAAAGCATTCCAACTCTACGTATTACAGGGACTGAAAAGAAAAGAAGTAGCCAATGTCATGGGGCTCAGCGACAATACAGTGAAAACACATCTTGCCACTGCTATTAAAACAATTCGGGAAAAATTGTTATAATCTCATATTATTATCTCACCCATTTGGAGAGCAAGATACTCTTATACTTGAATTAATAATCACTCGATGGAATTAGACAGGGACCATATTCATCAACTGATGAATGAAAAGGTGATGGGGGTTATTAGCGAAACTGATGAGCAACACCTTCAAAATGCATTAAAAGAGTATCCGGAACTACAAGCCGAATTAGATAAGCTCGAACTGGAATACACTAGCTGGTTAGATCAGCCTGCCATAAAGCAAATAAACAGTGAAGCCGCTTTCGCTTTAATAGAGGATGAACTGATACGAAGAAAACAACTTCGTAAAAAGAGATGGATTACCTATAGTGCCCTTTCTGTAGCAGCGACTGTGGTACTACTTATATTCTTTGTATATCCTCTTTTTATAAACCAATCCGGCAGATCAAGTTCAGTGCCCAAATTGACGTTTAACAGAACTCTTCAACTGCAATTGTCAAACGGAGAAATAATAGATCTCTCAACCAAACAAAACAGTATTACGCTGAATAGTGGCACTCAACTCAACAATACCAACAAGGCACTGACATATACCATCAATGGCAATACAGCATCAGAAGAACAGGTAAATAACCTATGGATACCTCCAGGCATGGATTATCACATCAAGTTATCTGATGGCACCCTCGTGTTTCTAAACAGTGCTACAAGTCTTAAATTCCCATTCAATTTTACCGGCAACACCAGAGAGATTACCGTGGACGGAGAAGCTTACCTGCAAGTTGCCAAAGATCCTAACCGACCTTTTATACTTCACACCCGCAACGGCAGTGTACATGTACTGGGCACTACATTTAATGTGAACACCTACGACTCAGGGACAGTAAGAGTTTCCCTGGTAGACGGCGCTGTTTCTTTCGAATCTGCTGATAAAAAGACAATCCTTCGACCGGGCCAGGCTATTACCTATATCGAAACGGAAGGAGCTACGGTATCCGCTTTAAATGAAAATGAGTTGCTCTGGATCAGGGGACGATATAAGCTGGATAATATTCCCATGAAAGAAATTACTAAGGTGTTACCCCGCTGGTATGGAGTACAGGTGGTAATCGACAACCAGGAAATAGCTGAAAAACGCTTTACAGGAACTATACTGAAATCAGAGCCCATCCAGGAGTTTCTCGACGCAATTAAGTTAACTACCGGAGCGGAATCTTACTATAAAAATGGCGTTTTACATATCCACTGATAACACGGAAACCCGTCAATCTCATCTCTCCCCGAAGAATTCCGTACTTTTGCCCCAATGCAAAAATACGCTAACATACTCTCCGCCTTCAAAATCGACGCGCTCAACGAAATGCAGCTCGCGAGTATTGAAGCCAATCAACAGGCTGACAACGTAATTCTCCTTTCCAATACCGGCTCTGGAAAAACCCTTGGTTTCCTCCTCCCCGTACTGGAAGGCCTCGATAAAAATACGCCCGGCACCCAGGCACTCGTCATCGCTCCTTCCCGCGAACTGGCCATACAGATCGAAAAAGTCTGGAAGACCATGAGCACAGGGTACAAAGTAACCTGCTGTTATGGCGGACATCTGAGAGAAACTGAAGAAAACAACCTCCTCGAGGCGCCTGCATTGATAGTGGGTACGCCGGGCAGACTGGGGGATCACATCCGCAGGGAAAATATCAAAACAGCTGGTATCACAACTTTGGTATTGGATGAATTTGACAAATCACTGGAGCTCGGCTTCCAGGAAGAGATCGAATTCATCATCGAATCCTTGCCCAACCTGAAAAAACGTATCCTGACCTCAGCTACAGAAACGGTAGACATTCCCGATTTTGTTGGACTACAAGATCCGGTAAAACTGAACTTCCTGACAGAAGAAAAGTCTGAAGCACTGGCTATTCAATATGTAGAGAGCGAAGACAAGGATAAAATAGACACCCTGTTCAGGCTCATCTGCCACCTGGGCAACCGTTCAACGATCGTCTTCTGTAACCACAGAGAAGCAGTTGAACGGACAAATGGCCTGTTGAAAGACAAAGGCCTGACAACAGTATTCTACCACGGCGCCATGGAACAACAGGAAAGAGACGCTGCATTGTGCAAGTTCCGGAACGGCACTTCGAATATACTTGTCACTACTGACCTGGCCGCCCGCGGACTGGACATTCCGAACATCAGGTATATTGTCCATTACCACCTGCCACATACAGCTGAGACATATACCCACCGTAATGGCCGTACCGCCAGAATGGACGCCAGTGGTACCGCTATCCTGATCATCGGACCAGATGAAAAAATGCCGGCCTATGTAGAAGAAGAAGTAACAAAAATTACACTGGAAGACAATTACGAACTGCCGGAAAAACCAAAATGGACCACCTTCTTCATCGGCGCCGGCAAAAAGGACAAAGTGAACAAGGTTGACATCGTCGGCTTCCTCACCAACAGAGGACAGCTAAAAAAAGAAGATGTGGGCCTCATTGAAGTAAAAGACTTCTTCTCCTTCGTAGCCATCCGTAAAAGCAAGGCCGCTCACACGCTTGCACTCATCCAGAAAGAAAAGATCAAGAATAAAAAAGTCAAGATCGACGTAGCGAAATAAAAAATCCGGCCGCTCACTAACAAGTGAACGGCCGGACAATGCAAAAAGAAATCATTTCGCGATCCACGGGCGCGTGTTCTGGTCATCCGCACCCTGCCGTTCAACGGCTTTGGTACGGTTAGTGCCATTCAATGATTGCTCTTTCTGAGGATAAATAAATCTTACAGGCACCTTGCCATTATTCAGGTTGGAAGGTCCCGGAACAATTTCCGGCATCCCCGTCCGTCTCCAGTCAAACCATGCTTCCAGCCCGTTGAAGTAATAAGCGATCCATTTCTGCAATGCGATCTTGGCCAGTTTCTCCGCCTGACTGCCGGTATAGGCTACAGCCGCCTGCGTCAGGTAGTTGGCAGGCATGGTCACATCAATGCCATATTGAGATGGCACGATGCTCTTCCAGTAATTGAAGTTAGCAGTAATACCATTGGCGTAATAAGTAGCAGCATCTCCGGTATTTATCATATTACGCTCTCTTGCTTCTGCCAGTGTAAACTGCAACTCAGCATAGGTCATGAGTAAGGCTCTTGGCGCTGCGGGGTCTGGTGGAGCCTGGCCAATGTCATTACATACCAGGCAGGCAAAGGTATAACCCACCCTTGAGACGCTTTGTACACCACCGTTATAGTTCAACGCGTCAGCGTCGCTCAGTCCGTTAGGAATACCGGCAATTACCGGATTACCCTCTGCAACTGATTTCTGCGTAGGACGGCCAAACACTTTCAGACGGGTATCGCCCAATGCTGTCAGACGGTCAACCAAGGTCTTACTTACCCTGAACTCATCAAATGAACCTACACGGGCAGTATACATCGGCCATTGGTTAGGCGCTGCGGAGAGGTATTTCAATTCCGCATTGTCTTCATTCCCGGTAAATACAGGATAGGTAGCAGGATCAGCAACAATACCGGCCATTTCCGTACTTACATCCTTCTGCTTTGACAAACGCAGCAGGTAGCGCAAGCGTAGTGTGTTTGCCAGTTTACGCCATTTCGCGATTGCATTAGCGCCACCACCATACAGGACATCTCCCTCCAGGTTAGGTGTGGCCTTTGCCAGCACAGTATTGGCCAGCTTCAGGTCTTTCAGGATACCTGCATAGATGTCTTCCTGCTTGTCATACTCCGGCTGATAAATGCCTTCCAGTTTTGCCCTTCCTGCCTGTGAAAAAGGCACATCACCATAAGCATCTGTTACCTGGGCAAACATCCAGGACTTCAGCACCAGGGCAACGCCCAGGTAAGGGTTTGTGGAGTCAGTACCTACCGCCGTAAAGATGTTCTGCAGGTTACGATAGTTATTATACACCGCGTCCCAGGTACCATTCTGTTCTCCCCAGAGATAACGGTCTTCATTCACAAACTGGATCTTCGCATGATGCTGCGCAACGATATTACCAATGCCCCAGGCGGAGTTCACCTGCTGATTCATCATATTCCTGATCACACCACTCAGCAGCAGGTCCGGCGTTACGTTAGTGGGGCTGTTCTCGTTCGTGTTCGTCTCACTGAAATCATGCGTGCAGGCAGATAAAAGGCCGGCCAGTAAAAATATCTTTAAGAATTTCATAATTGCTTGTTTTGGATGATCATCATAATTTGAAGCTCAGGTTCACACCATAACTACGGCTGCTCGGTAAACTCATGTATTCAATACCTGGCAATGCAGTTCCTCCGGAATAGGACATTACCTCAGGATCTACGTGTGGTACGTTATCCCACAGGAAGAGATTACGGCCCACCAGCGATACGTTCATACCTTTAATGATCCCCTTTTTGAAAGAACCCGGGAAAGAATAACCGATCTGCAATTCACGCAGCTTCACAAAAGAAGCATCGTACATTACTCCCTCGGCTATATTACGGCCTCCGGTCCAGGCACTGTGCCATTCGCGCACACCCACCTTGGTAGTATTCTGAACGAAAGCACCATCTGCAGTCTGTACTACGCCATTACCAATTACGCCATTACCCGGCTTACTCATGTCGTAACCGTCTGCCCGGCCTTCCAGCGTCTCTTTAATGATCCCCCCTTCACGACCTACTGTCTGTGTATGGGAATACAGCTTACCACCGTGACGGATATCGAACAGCGCACTCAGTTTTACACCTTTGTAAGTGAAACTATTGCCAACACCCATTAACCAATCGGGGTTATAGTTACCTAACCTGATCCTTTCCGTAGTAGCTACCGGGCGACCATTTGCCGCGAATACCATCTGACCGGTGAACTTACCGCTTGGATCATAATACGCTGCCTTCGGATCTGAGCTTTGGACTCTTGCGAAACCAATACCATAGAGATCTCCCATACGCTCTCCTACCCTCGCTTCTACAGATACGCTCCTGTCTGCCATTACATAGTTCTTCAGACCATCAGTCAGTTCAATGACTTTACTACGGTTAGCAGAGAAGTTCACGTAAGCATCCCAGGCGAAGTCTTTGGTCTTCACAGGTGTAACGTTCAGCATCACTTCCCAGCCATTGTTACGGATAGAACCGGCATTGATCACACGTCTTTCGTAACCGCTGGTATTAGACAGCGGAATATTGAGGATCTGGTTCTTTGTATTACTTTGATAATAGGTCACATCCAAACCGATCCTGTTGTGCAGGAAGCGGATATCTGCACCAAATTCAAATGCAGAACTGATCTCTGGTTTCAGATTCAGGTTAGATAAACGGTTAGTCTCTTCATATACCTGGTATGCGCCATACGGATCGCTACGGTTGAAGGTTTGTGTAAATGCAAAAGGATCGGTGTCATTACCCACCTGCGCAAAGCTGGCCCTTAATTTAGCAAAGCTGATCACAGCCGGCAGTTTTACCATATCACTGATAATACCGCTCAATGCTACAGAAGAATAGAAATAAGAATTCTGCTCATCACCGAAAGCCTTCAGATCTTCCGGCAGGGTCAGGGCGCTACTCCAGTCGTTACGGCCGGTTACGTCCAGGAACAACCTGTTCTTATAGGAAACACCTGCTGATCCATAGAAACTGTTGATGCGTTTACCAACATTGTTCTGGTTATTGACCAGTGCAATCCTGGCGTTGGTCAGACGATAGATACCAGGAAGATTCAATTGTCCTGCTACGTCTTCATTGAAGCGGGAAGTCTGGCGCATCTGGTTACCACCCAAAGTGGCATTCACAGAGAAGTTACTGTTGATCTCCTTATCCGCCGTGAACAGGAAATCTGTGTTACGCTCCTGGTTAATGATGTTCACCTCGCGGTACTCACCAAATGGGAAACGCTGGGTACTGAATGCCCTGCGGTATTCCCTTCGCTCGCTGCTCCAGTCTGTAGCAGTACGTACCTGCAGGTTCAGCCAGTTAGTCAGGTCGTATCTTAAGATGATATTCCCGATGATACGGTCATAATACTGACCATTGGTATTCTGGTAAACGGTGAAATATGGGTTATCGTGATAATTGTAGTTCCAGTTGTACTGCTGCTTGCCTTCCAGGCCACGCTGCCAGAGGCGTTTCAGATCGCTTACACGCACTGAGGCGGGCAACCAGCAGTTGAACAGGTACATGATGCTTTCTGTACCATAGCTGATAGAAGGACGGTTATCGCTTTCTCCTTTGATATAACTTACAAAAGCCCTTGCGGTGAACTTTGGCGTCAGGTGATAACCTGCAGAGAAACTGGTGGTATGCCTGTCAAGACCAGTATTTGGTACGATACCCTTCTGATGCAGGTTGGTATAACTCAGACGGAAATCACCGTTATCATTACCGCCTACCAGGGCTACATTATTGGTAATAGTATTGCCGGTTTGCAGGAAGTTCTTCAGGTTATCATTGTCAGGCTCCCATTTGGAAGGCGTGATCGCGCTACCTGCCGGCGCATTCATATCACCACCGGTAAAAGGAATGGGTTGACCATTCAGGGTACGGGGAGAATTGAACTGCGGGAAGAGCTGTCCTTTGAATGCTGGTCCCCAGCCTTCGTCAGTACCATCGGATGCACCAGCACCAGCGCCGTTTACGAAGGCAAAATCCTTACCGCTGGCATTACCCTGGCCATATGTCTTCTGATACTCAGGTAGCTTTAAGGCCGATTCAAAAGTAACGTTACTGTTCACTTCCACACCCAGCCCTTTCTGTTTACGGCCCGATTTGGTTTTGATCATTACAACACCGTTTGCGGCACGAGAACCGTACAACGCAGCAGCGGCAGGGCCTTTCAGTACGCTCATGCTTTCCACATCATCAGGATTGATAAAGCTGGCGCCATTACCGAAATCCACTTCGGTATTGTTACTGCCAGATCCACCGTTAATGGCATTGCTGATAGGAACGCCATCCACTACGTACAGCGGCTGGTTCTTATTCAAATCTACCGAACGCTCGCCACGGATGGATACCCTTGCCGAGCCGCCTACTCCCGACGGGCTGCCGATCACCGTTACACCAGCCACTTTGCCGGCCAGCTGGTTCACGACATTGGATTCTCTGGCCACGGTCAGGTCTTCACCTTTCACTTCCTGTAAGGCGTATCCCAGCTTTTTACGTTCTTTTTTGATGCCCAGGGCGGTTACAACAACCTCCCCCAGGCCCCTGGTATCTGTAGCCAGTACGATACTGGCCGCAGCGCTACCTTTTACTTCCTGCGTAGTGAAGCCAATACTGCTGATAATAAGGATGTCTTCATTGCCGGCGGAGAGGCTGAAATTGCCGGCATTGTCTGTAATTGTTTTCTTGTTCCCCCCTTTAACTTGAATAGTGGCGCCAGGTAATGGTTGACGGTCATCTCCGGATATTACTTTCCCGGTGATGACCTGCTGGGCCATCGCACCAAAGGAAAATAAAAGGAGGAAAATACCTGCAAGAAATGTCTTCAGGCGCAGACTGGTTGCGGTCATAGCAGAATATCGGTTTTAGTAAGTTGATAAATCTGCTGCGAAGGTTACAATCCAATCTTATCGAGGCTTTAACAAAGAGTTAACAATCAGTTAAATAAATCCCTTCTCCAGGGAGAGGAAGACCTCCCGTGGATTTAAATGTTGCCATAGCATTGTATAAACTGCCTGAGCCACAGGCATATAGGCGCCGACCTCCATGTTCATTTCAAATAAACACTTGCTGGCATAATATCCTTCGGCCACCATATTTAATTCCAGTTGGGCCGCTTTTACAGAATACCCTTTACCGATCATATTGCCGAAAGTGCGGTTACGGCTGTGGAGGGAATAACAGGTTACCAACAGATCGCCCAGATAAGCGCTCGCGTTATAATTATGGGTGCCTGCTTCTGTATGGTCTTTGCCATAGGCATCGAGGAACTGCTGCATTTCCCGGAAGCAGTTGGTGATATATACACTCAGGAAATTGTCTCCGTATTCCAGGCCATGGGCAATACCTGCGCCCATTGCATAAATATTCTTCAGCACTGCCGCCAGCTGCACACCGATCACATCACGGTTCACGATTGTCTGCAGGTAACTGTTGGTGAACATATCTGCTATGCCCTGTGCTGACTTTTCCTGCTGCCCGGAAAAGGTCAGGTAAGACAGCTTTTCATTCGCTACTTCTTCCGCATGACAAGGGCCCGTGATCGCAAAGTACTGCTCCAGTGGAAAATCGAACATTTCAGACAGGTAATCATTGATCAACAGGTTGCTGCCCGGCACCAGTCCTTTTACCGCGGAAACGATCTTCTTACCTTTCAGCGCCTCCGGCGACAACTGCAGCATCACTTCTTCCAGGAAAGCAGAAGGTACTGCCAGCACCAGTACATCACTGGCGGCAACGACCTGTTCCAGGTTGCTGCTCAGGTCTACCAAAGTGGTATCAAAATATACTGAAGTGAGATAATGCCTGTTATGATGACGCAGCTGCATATAACGGATCGTATCTTCATTCCTGATCCACCAGGAGATCCTGTTCCCATTATCCGTTAAAATCTTGGCCAACGCTGTTGCCCAACTGCCGCTACCGATAATACCTGCTTTCACGTATCTGTCTTTTTCACGCAAAGTAAGGAATTTACAGGCTAATATTACCATATCGTTAAGCCCATACCCCCCAATGGTTAAAATGCCCCCTCAGCGAAACTTATTTCCGTAGTCGCTTATTATCCCGGCACTATTTATTAAAAGACAACAATTACGGACCTATGAAGACGCTCTTCCACAAACTGAGCCTGCCAGCGCTCATGCTCCTGCTGGCATCCACGATCCTCGTTTCCTGTAGCAAAGAAGATGTACAGCAAATGAAACCTGAAACGCTCGGCGCCACACAAGCCGCTGCTGTAAACTTCAATGAAGAACTGGCCTACCGCTGGGCGCCTGTTCATTACCAGGACGTTGACCAGACCGGCGACTATGCTGTTGGCGGCAAAGCCGATTACATCACCGCGATCAATTTCGATGGCGACTGGGTTGGTACCAACAACTGGAACAACATTGCAGGTAACTATGCAGCTGCTGCCCACGTATACTATTCAGTAGCAGAAACCAGCACACACTGGTTCATCAACTATGCCTTCTTCCACCCACGCGACTGGACAGATAACCCTTTCGGTTATTACCTGGACCAGCACGAGAACGACTTCGAAGGCATGGAGGTGGTAGTAAGAAAGGATGGTACTACCTACGGCGCCCTGCAGGCAATGGTAACCACCTTCCACAAAGATTTCTATAGTTATACCGTATCGGGCAGCTCATGGCAGAACAACCACGAAACCAACGACGGTACCATCACAATGGAAAACTACAACAACGAATCTCACCCAACTACCGGTCATGAGGCGAAAGGTCATGGCCTGAAAGCCTATCCTTATGTAAACATTGTCGGCGATGGTATCCGCTATGTGCCGGGTCGTACTGCCGGAGTTCCAACCAATCCGGACGACCGTAACGTATCCTACAAACTGGTGGACGTATTCACTGCCGGTGGCTTATGGGAACAGCGCAACAACACGCAGCTGTTTAACAGCCCTTCAGGCGGTCTGGTTAGCAGTTACGGCGATGGCGGCGCCAATGCTCCATGGGCATGGAACGACGGAGATGATGGAGATGTTCAGGGGGGCGAGATCGCAACCGATCCTGCCAAGATGTTCAACATCTACTACAAGAACCTCGGTACATTCGATCTGACCTATATTTACAACCAATATAAAGGGATCAACTGATTCTAAAAGGACCGGGATACTGAGGTTACTCATATATAAGCCATATACGACCTATTATAACCCATATCTTCTAAGTATGGGTTATAATATGCGTCATATATGGCTTATATCCAGGAATGTGCTATATCTATTGTTGGCTACCAATTGCTGAGATCCATTTATTACCCGGCCCCTGCTCCTCAGCTGGTTTGCCGGTCGCCACAATTTCCAGTTTTCCGCCATTGGAGATCTCAGCATGTGTGATCCAGTTACGATCCAGTTTCTTCCCGTTCAACCATACCTCGCGGATATACACATTACAGTCGCCGAAGTTCTTTACGTGCACAGAGAAAGGTTTAGCGCCTGGCCATTGCCACTCTACTGACTCAAACAGGGGAACATTCAGGTAGTATATCGGCGATCCTATACAGGCAGGGAAGACACCGGTGGATACCAGTACAAACCACGACGACATCGTTCCGGCATCATCGTCCATCGTTCTGACATAGGCTGCCGGCTGGTTCTTATAAATGACATCTATCTCTGAGCCGATACCGCGGCTATTATCGTTAAAATAATGCTGAACCATGGTGTCTACAGCGATCTTGTGCACCAGGGCCTGCGATTTCCATGGCTGGCTGGTCACATTGTACATGAAGGGCACCTGCAGGTCCGGCTGGTTAGCATGACAGTAATAGTCATTCCCGAAAAATTCATCCAGCTGAGAAATGTAAGCCTGCTCACCGCCGCACAGCTCCATCAAACCTTTCAGATCAAACGGCACGAACCAGCGGTATTGCCAGATGGTACCCTGGTATAATCCCCTGGCCTGCATACGGTCTACGTCCTTGCGGGTAAGGTCCTGGAAATCTTTCTGCCAGTACTTTTTATATTCCGCTGCCTGTTGCCTGTACTGGTCGCCGCGGGCGTTGTCCTTGAACGCGTAATAGATCTCTGACAATGCCCAGGCATCGTAAGAGGACTCCAATGCCTTATCAGGATGTGCATAGTCGAGGTTCTTTATTTCCTTTTCAACTGAATCGGCAATGGCCTTAAAATCCAGTTTGTAACCCTTTTTCATGGCGTCCAGCAGCACGACGATGGCATGTTCTGTTCTTACGGTAATAGAAGGCTCATGCAGGGTGGCATAATCTTTTTTTCCATGCCGGTATAGTCCGGCGACAGAAGTGGTCATATCCTGGTACTCCTGAGGGAAGGCGATAGATAGCAAAGGCAATTGTGTCCTATAGTTATCCCAGATGGCCCAACCATTGTAGATCTTAGTACTGGTATGCTGCAGGGTACCATCGGTGGCTATATAAGCGCCATCAGGCGCTGATACCACGTAAGGCGACTGTATAGACCTGTAAAACAGGGAATAGAATAACTTTTCCCTGGCGGGATCTCCTTTCACTTTGATATGGCCCAGCGCCTTGTTCCAGTCCTGTTCACTTTGCCGTTTTACTACATCAAAAGCATCGCGGGTGATGGCCGCTTTGGCATAGGAAGTACCCACAGACGATAATCCTACCCGCACCCCAAGATCGTTGTCTGTAGTAGTTGCTACCAGTTCATGGGCCTGAGTCGCTGTCCATTTTACGGGATGGTCTGTTTCCAGGTAATAGTAGATCCTGTATACACCGGCGCTACAGGTAGTTTTTGACTCGATCCAGCCGCTAACGGCATTTCCGTCGATAGCATGTTCCTCTGCCACAAAACGACCCACGTGTGCATGTCCCAGGTCAACAAGCAGACCTTTTTTACCTGCGGGAAAATGGTATTGGTGGAGGCCGCCATTTTTGTATACTGTGAATGAGGCATTGATACCATTGGTAAACCCAACGTGATAATAACCCGGCGATGCCTGTTCCTCATATTTGATCAGGTCTGCCTTTACAGGACCATCACCGAGAAAAGGGCGCACCAGCAGGTTACCGCCACATCCCTGGCAACCCACTCCCTCCATGCGGTTGTGGGTGAAGCCCAGGAATTCTTTGGCCAGGTATTCATAGCCCGTATGGGTATCAGGATAGGTTTCCGGGCCAATGCTTAACATGCTGAAAGGATAGCAAGCGGCGGGCGACATTTGCCCATGATCCCCGGAAGAACCCAGGAACACATTCACCTGACCAGTTTGTTGAGCGGCTGCTGACAAAGAGAGCAGGCCCAGTAAATATATAAGACTCTTTTTCATACAAAAGCCTTAAATATATAGCACACAGCCCGCATATAACAGTTAACTGTTACAGGCGGGCTGTTAAATATATATTACCAGTATTTGTTCCTGATGAAATGTATTTATTCTGCTGCTTTTGTTGTGGATTCCACTTTTGCAGGCTTTGCGAGTTTAGCGGCTTTCTTAGCTACCTTTTTCTTGGCAAGGGCTTTCTTTTTAGGCTTGTCCAGACCTTTACTCAATAGTTTGGCAGCTTTCCTGATCCTGTTTTTGAACTTTGTTTCTCCCAGTTCTTTCTTCAGGTCTACTAATAACAGGTCTAATTTCTTTTCTATGGTGGTGCGTGCTTCTTTGCGGGATGCCTTGGCAGGCTTAGCGGTCTTCGCTGTATCTGTACTTGACATAACTTATTAAACGTTGGTTAAATATGATAACATAAATTTAATCTTAAATTAACATAGGCCAATGTTAAGTTTTCGCAGTACGATGATCCCGACAACAATTTCCCCGTTGTGTATAATTACCCACCGGCCTCCAATGTTAAGTCTTCATGATAATTTGACAGACCCTTCTTTCAGCTCGCTTCAACATTCTATTTTTAGCAGCCGCCTGGACATATGACAACAGATCAACGCGAGAGACTGTCAGACATCCCTCATACCGGAGAGTCTCTTTCTTTTGAGAAGCTATTTAACACTTACTGGGATTCATTATACCAGTATACAACCCGCGTATTGTGTAACGAGGCAGACGCACAGGACCTGATTCAGGACCTGTTCACTGATCTCTGGGAAAGAAGGCATACCCTGCACATTAACTCCCACATCCGTTATTACCTGTTCAGCGCTGCCAGGAAAATGATACTCCGTAAGTTCAGGGATGACGGTGTAAAAGAGAGATACCTGGAGAAGTACGAACAGTATAAAGAACAGGGTTCTGAACTTACTATGAGTATGATCATACACAGGGACATCATAGCCCAGTTACAGGATGATCTGCAGGCACTTCCTGAAAAGGAACGGCAGGTATTTACCTGGTCACATTTTGATGAGTTAAGCATCCGGGAGATAGCGTCAAAGACGGGGACAGCGGAACAAACCGTACGTAACCAGTTAAACAGCGCTTATCGGAAAGCACAGGCGTTGATGCATAAACTACTTATCATTTTTTAATCGTGATAGTCCTGTTTACATCCTAAAAAACCCAAAATGGGTAGGCTCAGAAGTAAAAACAGGCGCTGAGAATTGCTTAAATGACTACCTGACGCTATCAGATACTCAAATAAAAAGAGGGTGCATCGTACAATGATACACCCTCCTCTCCTTTATACCGGAATATCTTTATTTGCCTTTGTTCTCGAACAACTCTTTCTTCGGAACCACTCTCACTTTTTTCCCCTGGTCGAGATCTTTTGACACTGCGGAATAAGGAGCGCTGATCACCTGATCGCCCGCTTTTAGTCCTGACAATACTTCAATGTTGGTATCATCCTGCACACCGGTAGTAACTGTTACCAGTTTCACTGTTTTATCCGGTTGCAATACAAAAACAACTTCCTTCAGGTCTTTACCACTTTCTTTTGCAGCCGCCAGGTCTTCTTTTTTGGCGCCTACTGCTTTGGAGCTGTCAACAATATCGCGGGTGGTCACTGCATTGATAGGCACTGCCAGTACATTGTTCTTCCTGCGTGTCTGAATATCTACGCTGGCGCTCATACCCGGACGGAAAGGGAAATTCTTCGGATGTGTAGGATCGATCAGATCTTTATAACTATCCGGCAGAATGCGGATATGGACAATATAGCTGGTCACCTGTTCTGCAGAGGAAGTTGATGTGGATGCACTGCTGGTAGCCGCACCTTTACTTGAACTCGCGATCTGGGTTACAATTCCCTTGAATTTACGATCGCTGTAAGCATCTACTTCTACGATAGCTGTGTCATTATATTTTACACGGGGAATGTCATTTTCGCCTACATCTACCTGCACTTCCATCACATTCAGGTCAGCGATGCGCATGATTTCTGTACCGCTCATCTGACCGGTACCAACCACACGTTCCCCTTTTTTAACAGGCAGCAGTGATACCACGCCACTCATCGGCGCTACGATAGTAGTACGTTTCAGGTTAGTGTTGGCTTCTGTCAGCCCGGCCTTTGCGCTTTGTACAGCATAACGGTTGCTGTTCACCTGCTCGGCAGCGGCGTTATAATCTGCCAGGGCAGAGCGGTAAGTGGCTTCGGCGGTTTCAAATTCACTACGCGACACTACTTTCTGTGCCAGCAGTTCCTTGTTACGGTCGTAAGCAGCTTTACTCTGTTCCAGTTTGGCTTTAAATGCATTCAGTGAAGCGGCGGTATTAGCCAGCTGGGCCTGTGCCTGGCTGAGGGAGGCTGTTGCCTTATCACGCACGGAGCCATATACATCGGCATAGATGCGTACCAGCACCTGGCCTTTCTGTACAGAGTCTCCCTCCAGTACGGGAAGATCTACGATTTCACCGGATACGTCAGAGCTGACCTTTACTTCTGTTTCAGGGTAGATCTTACCACTGGCAGAAACTACCTCTATAATAGTTTTTTCAGCGGCGTTATCTACCGCCACTTTAATGCTGTCGTCTTTGCCAGCTCTGCTTACAGCCACAATGACAATCAGCAAAATAATGATCCCCAAGATCCAGAAAAGTGTCTTTCTCTTCATATAAAACGGCGTATTTCAAAAGGAAGGGAGCTGCTACAGCGAGACCTTCTGGTCCCTGTAAAACTCCAGTAGTTTCATTCTAAATATATATTCGTATTGGGCTGATACCTTATCGATCTGCGCTCGGAACAGGTTGTTCTGGGTAGTAATATAGTCAATTGTATTCATTAAACCCAGATCGAAACGCTTCGTGGCAAAATCGTATGCACGCTGAGAAGACTCCACTCCTTTTGAGGAGGCTGAAAACTTCTGGATAGCGGCCATTGCGTTCGCATGAGCGGTATAAATATCCCTGCGTAATTGTTGAAGGTCCTGGTCTAAAGTCAGCTTTTGTGTTTCAATATTCAGTTTAGCCTGCTTTACAGCCGTTCTCTGTGACCATCCGTTCAGGATAGGAATATTCAGAGAAAGACCTACGGACTGACGGAAGTTATTGTTGATCTGATCGCTGAACGGGATAGTTACCAGTTTATAACTGGGTGTCTGACCGGTAGCTTTTACCGTATAGGTGTTTCCACCTATAGCAACCTCACCGATATCCTGTGTAAAAGGAGTATATCCTGTGATCACCTGGTTTTTCGCACTGTTGGCATAACTGGTATTCAGGTTACCGGATGCTGACAGGCTCGGATACAGGAGGCCTTTCTGGGAAGCGTATGTACGTTCCATGGATTTTATCCTTAACAGATCTCCTTTTATGCCGGGGTTATTGTTCTGCGCCGCGCTGAAGACCATTTCCGGGTCTACTTCATCCAGGCGGGGAATAGGAATTTCAGCAATATTGGCGGGCACCTGCGGTACATATGGTACGTCAAATCCCAGGTTCAGATAGGCCTTCATTTCCAATGTGGACATGATCACATTATTCTGTGCGGTGATCAGGTTCACGCTGTCATTTGCCAGTTTGGTTTCCAGGTCAGCCTGGTCACTCTCCGGTTTGGAACCGGCGATCACCAGCTTTTTGGTGTTCTCCAGCTGAGACGCGGTCAGTTTTACCTGTAGCTCACTGATGTGTACCTGTTCCATATTGAGCAGGATCTGAAGGAAGGCGGCAGCAATATTGAACGCCACGTTATTCTTGGCCTTCTCCAGGAAATTATCCTGTGCTTTCGCCTCGTAGCTGTTGGCAGCTATCAGGTTACGGCGGTAGAACCAGTTGAAGATATTAACATTGGCATTCACCCCCGCGCCAACGTTGAAGTAAGATTGGGTAATGATCGTATTGGTATACGGGTCAATGTTACGGCCGGAACCATATGTAGCCTGCACGCCTGTGCTGAGGGTAGGGATCTGCGCCAACTTACTCTGCTGGTATGTCAGTGCCGCAAAACGTTTCTGCACGTCTTGTTGCTTGATCGATATGTTGTTTGCCAGCGCGTAATCAACAGAACGTTGCAGTGTCCAGGTGTCCTGCGCCTTTAAGGTCGCAGAGTTAGCAAACAAGATGCACAGTGCCAGGATACATCCCGGGATTTTGGATATTTTCATGACCTTCCAAAAATATAATAATTGTGATGATAACATAAATAAATTCTTTATGAATGGCGTAAAATATTCGCAAACAAACAATTCCCGACACCGGGATCCCTATCAGACCCCGTGCCTGCGCACAACAGCTTGATAAGATTACCTGACGTCGGGAATTACCTGTAAGAAATTATGCGATTTTCCCGTCACGGATCTGTATGATCCTGTGACCATAAGTTGCATTAAGTTCGGAGTGTGTTACCTGCACTATCGTAATCTTATCCTTTTCATTCAACTGCTTGAACAGTTCCATGATCTCCTTTGCCTGGTCTGAATGGAGATTGCCTGTCGGCTCGTCTGCCAGTATCACCTTCGGTTCGCCTACCAATGCGCGGGCGATGCCCACCAACTGTTGCTGTCCGCCTGATAACTGGTTGGGAAACAGGTCTTTCTTGGCCACAATATTGAAGCGGTCCAGGATGTCGGCTACACGACTTTTCCGTTCAGCTGCCGGCATGTTCTTATACAATAAAGGCGTCTCGATATTTTCATACACCGTCAGCTCGTCTATCAGGTGGTAAGCCTGGAAAACAAATCCTATTGCGCCCCGGTGCAACTGTGTACGTTTCTTTTCATTCATTTTATGTACCGGCTCCCCGTCAAACAGGTACTCTCCCTGAGAAGGTTCTTCCAGCAATCCCAAAATATGTAAGAGGGTGGATTTACCTGAACCCGAAGGGCCCATAATGGATACAAACTCTCCTTCAAAGATCCTGAGATCAATATCTTTTAATATTTCATTCTTACCAAATCCTACGGGATAATACTTGGAGATATGTCTTAACTGTATCATTACTGTATACTGTTTTATTTGTTTACCCGGTCCAGTCCTCCCCGGTTGCCGGTCGTTTATTATTTCAATATAATCTATTCTCTTCTTAATACTTTTACCGGATTCATTGCCGCTGCTTTAGCAACTGCATACCCGCCATCAGCAAACATTATCGCAACAACACACGGCGCCTCTATATATTCCTTCGGGCCATTCTCAGATAGTTCTTTATCATAAAATTCCCTTTTTGTAAGTAATTAAAAGCTATGGGCGGGTAGACACCTGCCCATGACACATTTCACTTGTCATATTTAAACGTAACTACTAAAGAAACTTTCTTACTCGGTTCTCAATGACTTCACCGGGTTTGTCATTGCTGCCTTCATGGTCTGGATGCTGACCGTAACCAGCGCAATGAATACCGCCACACAACCAGCTGCCAGGAATACCCACCATGGCACATCGATACGATATGCAAAATCCTGCAGCCACCGGTACATCAGGTACCAGGCCAATGGCGTGGCTACCAGCAGGGCAATGGCTATCAGTTTAATGAAATCTGTAGACAGCAACAGAAGAATATTATTAACGGAAGCTCCTAATACTTTCCGGATACCAATCTCTTTCGTACGCTGGATCACGATGTAGGAGATCAGTCCCAGCAATCCTAATGTGGCCAGGAAAATAGCCAGGATAGCGAAGGTCAGTACCAGCTGGCCGAAACGGAAGTCGCCCCTGTATTGGCGATCGAAATCATCATCTACAAAGAAGTAGTTAAACCTTCCTTCCGGTATATACCTGTTGTATATAGCTTCTACACCGGCAATCACCTTTTTGACATTTTTCGGATCAACAGTCATTGTCAGCGGGGCGAACGCTTCGGGTTCGATACGCATTGTCAGCGGAGATACCGCCTCTTTCAGTGAACGGTAATTAAAATTCTTAATCACCCCGATAATGGTCCCTTTTCTTCCCCACTGGTCAAACTTCTTTCCGATGATCTCTTCCGGCTTGCTATAACCCAGGGAGGATGCAACCGCTTCATTTACCAGCATTGCCTGTGTGCTGTCAGTAGCCATTTGGGGCGAAAATGCTCGTCCTGCCAACAATTTAATGCCATATTGCTTAATGAAGTCGTAGTCTACAAAGTACAGGTTAATATTGCTCGCCTGCATTTCTCCATTCTTCATCTCGATATGACTATATGCAGAGTTCTGGAACCGGCCCGGTATAGCAGACGAGAAGGTGGCGCCCTCAACACCTGGTATATTCAATACCTGCTGCCTGATGTCAAACCATTTCTCTTTCATATTGGGCATACCACCAAACTCCACTACCAGCTGCTGCTCCTTTTTAAACCCGAGGTCACGGCCCTGCAGGTATAATAACTGGTAATAAACGATCATTACACCTGCTATCAGCACGATGGTGATAACAAACTGGAACACCACCAATCCCCTTCTCAGTAACAAGCCTTTGTTACTGCTGCTGAAAGCACCTTTCAACACAACCACGGGTTTGTAGGAGGACAAGACGATTGCAGGATAAATACCTGCCAGTAACCCAACGCCTATAGATATGAGCAGGAACCATACGATAGCGCCTGTACTGAATATATTGTATGCTATTTCTTTTCCGGCCAACAGGTTAAATCCTGGTAGCAGCAACTGGCTTAAGGCTACTGACAATATAAAAGCGAATAAACTGAGTAAGAGCGTTTCGCACAGGAACTGAAATGTGAGTTGCGACTCATAAGCCCCAATCGACTTCCGCACGCCTACTTCTCTCGCCCGCTCTGTTGCCCTGGCTGTAGCCAGGTTCACAAAGTTGATAACTGCTATCAGGAGGATGAAAATAGCCACGATGGAGAATATGTATACATTGGTAATGCTTCCCTTTACAGGTGCATTCCGCTTGGAGTTCATGTATACATCTTTCAGATGTTCCAGGTGTAAGGTGTAATACATGTTATTCTTCTTCATCGTGCTTCCTACATGCCTTTCCATAAAGCCAGGCAGTTTCTTCTCCAGTTTGGAAGCATCAGTACCCGGCGCCAGCAGCAGGTATGTCATCATACCAAAATTGCCCCATGATTCGGTGAGGTTCTGCCCCATCTTTTCGGCTGTCGCCAGGGAGAGGACCATATCAAAAGGCAGATGGGAATTTTCAGGGACATCCTTCATCACGCCTGTTACCCGGATTGTAGCTTTTCCGCCGTCTATCTGAAAAGTCTTCCCTAAAGGATCTGCCGAACCGAAATATTTCTTTGCTTTACTTTCACTCAACACAGCGGTGAAAGGTTCTGTCAATGCCTGTTTTGCCGTCCCTCTCGTTAGCGGGAAGGAGAATACTTCAAATAAAGTAGAATCAGCCATTGCCAGTTTATCCTCATCATACTTGTTAGTACCGATGGTGACAAGGGTATTTGACAAATTGAGCCTGACAGCAGACACGACTTCCGGGAAATCAGCCTTAATATTGGGGCCCATAGGAGCCGACGTGATCTCTGCTTCTATCAGTTCGGTTGGCGTCTTCACATCAGTCACGACCCTATAGATCCTGTCTTTATTCTTGTGGAATGAATCATAGCTCAACTCAAAACGCACATACATAAATATCAGGAAACAGCAGGTCATGCCTATTGTCAGGCCCAGTATATTGATAAAGGAATAGAATTTCTGCTTTCTGATATTTCTCCAGGCTATCTTCAGATAATTCTTGATCATACAATTCTTTTTATGGTTGGCTATTCAGTTTTTAAAGAGCGTACGGGGTTTGCCAATGCAGCCTTAATGGCCTGGAAACTCACTGTCAGTATCGCGACTATTACAGCCAGGCCACCAGCCAGTATAAAGACCCCCCAGTTGATGGTGATACGATAAGCATAGTCTTCCAGCCACCTGTTCATAATATACCAGGCAATGGGAACAGACAGCACTATCGATACTATTACGATCTTCAGGAAATCGCTGGTCAGTAATGTAACAATATTGGTCACTGAGGCGCCCAGCACTTTTCTTACCCCTATTTCCTTCACTCTTTGTCCTGTGGCAAATGTAGCCAGGCCAAACAGTCCGAGACAACTGATGAAGATGGCTATACCGGCGAAATAGTTAAATAGTTTACCCGTGCGTTTGTCCAGTTTATACAGTTTATTCAGGTTATCATCGATGAAATCATATCTGAACGGAAAGCCCGTATTATAGCGTTTGTAGAGTCGCTCTGCCGATGCCACAGCCTTGTCTATTTCACCAGGCTTTGTTTTCACATACACGATATCGCTGCTGGGACGGTAATGAATCACCAGTGGACCGATCTTTTCATGGAGAGAGGCGTAATGAAAATCTTTTACGACGCCAATGATGGTACCCTCCATGCTCCAGAGCCTGAATTTCTTTCCTATAGGGTCTTCCATTCTCATCATTTTTGCTGCCGTTTCATTAATGATGAAATGTGCGGAGTCAGCCCTTGAATTGCTAAAGTTGCCGCCTCTGACAAACTTGAACTTCATCATTTCCAAAAAGTTCTTGTCCGCGGAGAATGCGTGTGCAATCAGCGTTTCATCCTTTTCTTTACCTTCCCAGTAGGTATCTCCTGTACTATTATCGATGCTGGTCATCTTCTGGTTGCTGGTTGATGCGGTTGCTATCCCTGGTGAGGTTGCCAACTCCTGTACGGCAGCTTCCAGGTGATTATACATCTGGCCGGAGTAGAAGAAAAAGATATTCTCCTTATCGTACCCCAGTGCCTTTGATTTTATGTACCGAAGCTGTTGTCCTACTACCAGCGTACTGACGATCAGTACCGTAGCAATGACAAACTGTATCACTACCAAAGCGCGACGAAACGAAATGTTGCTGCCTGAAAGGTTCAGTCCTCCTTTTAATGTTTTCAAGGGGTTAAAAGAAGACAATATGACTGCGGGGTAAATACCGGCTACTATTAGGGTCACCAGCATGGACAAGCCTATTGCAAACACCATTTGCAGGTTCTGCAGGCCGAAAGAAAGGTGTTTCTCAGTAAGATTGTTATAGAAGGGGATCATTACCACGACAATCGCTATAGCAAGCACCAATGCCAGCATAAATACCAGCACCGATTCCCATACAAACTGGATGAACAGCTGCCTTCTGCTGGCACCTACTATTTTACGGACGCCTACTTCAGCAGCCCTTTGCATGGCTCTTGCAGTGGAAAGATTCACATAGTTCACACAAGCTATCAGGAGTATCACAATTGCAATGATCAGGAATATCCGTACCACTTTAATACCACCCTCACTCAGGTCAGCGTTATACAGATGTATGTCATGCAATGGCTGTACGTTATACTTGATGCCTGGCTCCTGGTTCCCATCAGGACGTAATTTGGCTATTGCAGCTGCTACCTTTGACGGTGACGCATTTGGCGCCAGCTGCAGATAGGTATTGTAATAAAAATTACCCCAATCTTCATCCACGGTCTTCCAAAGCCCGTTTCCTCCAAAGCTGGCCTGGAGTATACTAAAGGGCATCAGAAAATCATATTTGATACTTGATTGTTCCGGGAAATCCTCCACGACACCGCTGACCGCATAATTTTTTCCATCTCCCTGTATCACCTTGCCCATTACATCAGCAGTACCAAAATATTTCAGGGCAGCGCTCCGTGTCACAATCACGGAGTTGTTGTCAGGAAATGGATGCTGTACGTTCCCTTTCAGGAGGGGGAATGTAAATATGGTAAAAAAGGAAGGCTCGACATAAGCCAGATTAACATCGAAAAAGTCATTGTTATTGTATGTAAACTTCCCGATGTTGCCCCAGTTATCTCTCATGCGCGTTGCTGCCTGCACACCAGGAATATCCTTCACGGCATGTACTGCTATGGGCCCCGGCATACCGCTCCAGGTTTGCACGTCGGTACCCGAACTAAAGCTCACACTCAGTTTATACAGGCTTTCTCCCTTCTCGTGAAACCTGTCATAACTTAACTCGTCCTGCACCCATACCAGTATCAGGATACCGACTGCGAGGCCAATAGCGAGGCCGCCTATATTAATACTACTGTACATCTTATAGCGGCGCAGGTTACGCCAGCCAATCCGCAGATAGTTGTTAAGCATATGATTAAGTTTGAATGACGATTAATATCAGCACAGATGATCAGACATGAAATTGCTCCTTGATGTTCTCAGTTACGACGCGGCCATCGAACAGGTTGATCACGCGATGAGCGAAACCTGCATCATAAGGGCTGTGTGTTACCATGATCATGGTGGTGCCTGCTTCATTCAGCTCCTGCAATAGTTTCATTACTTCTTCACCATTGGTAGAATCCAGGTTACCTGTAGGCTCATCCGCCAGGATCATTTTAGGGTTTGCTACCACGGCACGGGCAATGGCCACACGTTGCTGCTGACCACCGGACAACTGTTGCGGGAAGTGATTACGGCGGTGCATAATGTTCATACGTTCCAGTACCTTCTCCACTTTCTCCTTTCTTTCACTGGCAGGCACTTTCAGGTACAGCAGGGGTAGTTCCACATTTTCGAATACGGTCAGCTCGTCGATCAGGTTAAAACTCTGGAATACGAAACCAATAGACCCTTTTCTGAGTTGTGCACGCTGCCGCTCACTCATTTTGGCTACTTCGTGGTCCCAGAAATGGTATTCTCCGCCACTGGGATTGTCCAGCAGTCCGAGGATGTTCAGTAAAGTAGATTTCCCGCAACCTGAGGGGCCCATAATGGCAACAAATTCTCCATCTTTCACTTCCATATTGATCCCATTCAGGGCAGAAGTTTCTATTTCTTCTGTTGTAAAAATCTTTTGCAGATTGACTGTACGTATCATCGACTTCGGTTTAATAATTTTTAAATCGGGTGTTTATTATTCACTTCTCAACAGCCCGGTAGGGTTTGCACTGGCGGTTCGGAAGCATTGTAAAGCAATCAGAATATAGGTTAAACTGAAGGTAATGATACCTGCAATTATAAATGGCACTACACTCATACTGGTGCGATAAGCATAATCATCCAGCCAGCGATCGGCTACCACATAGGCTACCGGCCAGGCAATGAGATTGGCGATCAATATAACTGATGTATATTCTTTCAGAAAGAGGTAAATAATATTGCGGGTATCGGCCCCTAACACTTTTCTTACACCAATCTCTTTGGTGCGGCGGTTAAGGCTGAATGCCACCACGCCGGCAGCTCCCAGCAGGATAATGACAAAGTTCAGTGCAGTTGCCACATTGGCCGCCTGTTTCAGACGGGTTTCAGTGTCATACATTGATTGAAACTTATCATCCATAAAGAAATACTCAAACGGGGCGTCCGGAAAGCGGGCCTTCCACACAGATTCGACACCGGCTATGGTTTTCCTGACATCAGTAGTCTGCAGTTTGATGCTGAGGAAGCGATAGAGTGCCCCTGTATTCTGGGAAAAGAATATCATAGGCGCAATTTTCTGCTGCATACTTGTGAAGTGAAAATCCTTCACAATGCCCTTTACCGTGAAGGTACCACCCTGGGGACCCGCAGCTACTATCTCCTCTCCTATGCCTGTTTTCAGATGTAAAGCCTTCACAGCAGCTTCATTGAGCACCACATCCTGAGGATTGTCCTGGTCCGTAAAGAAAGAACCAGCCAGCATCCTGAGTCCGAAGGTGGCTGCATAATTCCCATCAGTAACCAGGGTTCCCACATTCACCGGAGCATCGCTGCTTCCGCCGGAAGGTATAATGGGTAAACCTCCTCCATTCATCCCATCCGGTACTTCATAGGAAATGGTAGCGCTCTTCACTGCGGCATTTCTCATTATTTCATCCCTTACCTGCGCTACACGTTTTAAACCTGCGGTATCCCACTGCCTCGGTACGGAAGAGATGACCAATACCTGTTCCTTGTTATATCCCAGTTCTTTTTTGAAGAAATAATCAACCTGCCTGGAGATGTACAATGTGCATACGAACACCAGCACAGCCAGGGAAAACTGTATGATAAGTGAGCCTTTTCTAAACAATAATTCGCCTTTGCCTACAGAGACTTTCCCTTTCAGAATTTTCAACAGATGACTGGCTGTGAGTACGAAAGCAGGATAGACACCGGCAATTATTCCTACAAGTGCTACCAGCAACAGGTAAAATAAAACCATCGTTCCCGAAAAGGACCATACATGAGGTAGGGTTTTATTCAGCACCTGTCCGAACAGTGGGCGCAACAGTTCAAAGAACACAATGGAAAGAAAGGCCGCTATAAAAGTAAGTACAAGTGATTCTGCGAGAAATTGAGTTATCAGCTGCTGGCGTCTGCCACCAAACACTTTCCGCAAACCGATCTCTTTCAACCTGTATACAGAGGTACCTATACTGATATTCACATAATTGATCACAGCCATCAGCAGGACGAAAAATGCAATTACAGCCAGGATGTAGCACATCTTTCTTACCAGTCCGTTATTCGTATCCAGGTAGAAGGTGTCCATTCCTACCAGTTGAATACTCAGGTTATCTTTCAGTTGCTGATTGCAATGCATGGCCATCAGCTTTTTGATAGGAGCAGCCAGTTGTTCGGGTTTTACACCTGGTTGCAGTGTTATGTAAGAAGCCATACTCACACTGTTCCAGTCTTTGTCAACGTCGGGAGCAAGGAAGTAGGCCACATTCTGCATTGGCAGGAAAATGTCTGTCTTAAAACCATTGATGGTGGTTACGGTATTGAGACGTGTTTCCCTTTTCAGCACGCCGGTAATAGCATAGTTCTTTTTGCCATCTTTACGGGTATCAATAGTCAGTACTTCATCCAGTACATCCGTTCTGCCGAAAAATTTCATTGCCGTTTCGGCCGTGATCACAATGGAATTGTTATCCCGGAAGGGATGCACAGGATCACCCTGTATGAGAGGCAGTCCAAAAGCGATTATCGCTGTCGTATCGCCCGGCTGCAGCGACATACGGAAATGGCGGTCTTTATAGGAAGCATTTGCGCTACAGGGGAAAGTCCTGTAGTAATTGGCCACGAGGGACGGGTAATCATCCTTTAGCGCTTTGGCCAGTGGCGCGGGCGTAACCAGGGGCATGTACATATTCTCTTCCCTCGAGGCGGATTGCAGATAATATTGTTGGGGCAGATCTTTCAGGTTACTGTTCACCTGCTTCTCTTCCCAGATGTATACAGCTATCAGCAAAGAGAAGGTAATACCAATGGCCAGACCGGCAATATTGATGAAAGAAAACAGCTTTCGCTTGGCCAGGTGCCTCAATGCTATAGTGATGTACATGCCTGTCATGCTGTATATATTTTTTCAGGTGATTGTCCATGGCGCCACCTCTGCCTGCTTGCAGAGGTTGGCACCGGAACTAAAACAACTGTAACTGCCGGCTTAAAATACTAAAACCTCTTTGTCTCCGAAATTCTCATATGATGAGGTGATCACCTGTTCGCCTTCCTGCAAGCCTTCCAACACCTCGAAATACTGAGGGTTTTTCTGTCCCAGGGAAATATTACGTTTCACCGCTCTCTTACCACTCTTGTCCAGCACGTATACCCAGTTACCGCCGGTGTCAGAGAAGAAACCGCCTACCGGCAGCAGGATAGCCGATGAAGACTTGCCCAGCTCCAGGCGGATAGGAGAAGATTGTCCGCGGCGGATGCCTTCCGGTGTTTCCCCTTCAAAGCGCATATCTACATTAAAACGGGCATTCTTTATTTCCGGATATACTTTGATGATAGACAGGGGATAACTTTTGTTATTGAAATCAAAAGTAGCTTTCAATCCGGGGAATACCCTGGAAACGTAATGTTCATCTACCTCAGCGCGCATCTTAAACCCATTCAGGTCATCTATCTGGCCGATGTTCTGACCAGCGGTGATGCTACCGCCTACTTCCGCGTCCACAGAGGACAATTGTCCATCAATAGGAGCTCTTAACACCAGGTTGCTCAGGTTATCTTTCATCATCTGCAGGTTACGCTGTGTGCGGGCGATGGTAGATTCCAGGCGGCTTATCTGGATCATGGCGTTCTCTTCCTGGAAGCGCTGACTTTCTATCTCTATCTGGCGCTTCTTTACAAGGCGCTCATAATCAATCTTATTCTTATTGAATTCCTGGCGGGATACGATCTTGTCGTCCACCAGTTGCTTCGTACGATCGTAGAGGTCTTTAGCCTGCTCTATCTGGTAATCCAGGTCGGCCACCGTTTGTTGCATGGTGTAACGATTCTGTTTGAGGGACTGCCTGGTATTCTGCAACTCGTTGATCAGGCGGTAGATCTCTGTCTCATGGTTCACGAAGTCCATCATCAGGTTCTGGTTTTCAAGCAGGAGGATGCTGTCTCCTTTTTTGACCATATTACCCCCTTCGAGGTATTTCTGGCTCACATATCCCCCTACGATGGCATCCAGACGGATGGTTTTCAATGGCAATACTACTGCCGTTACGGCGATATATTGATCAAAGGTCCCTTTTGTAACAGTAGACACGGTGATTTTATCCTTCTCGACATTGAGTTTCGAGCGGTGATCAGCAAATATCAGGTTATACAGAAGTAACATCGCGACAATGGCCCCCCCGCTGATAAAGGAGATCCTTTTTTTTGACCAGTACTTCTTTTCTATTTTTCTGTCCATAGGTTAAACTAAATTCCTGTCCCAGGTAAGACAACCGGCATGCCAAAGCGGGAAACTCAATACCACAAAGGGATTCCGGCAAGTATGCGGATTTTTATCGTCCTGTAGCGCACACAGGACGTTCATTTCCGGACAATTTCTCCCAGGCCTTTTCCGGACCGCAGTAAAACCGAAATCTTTTTATAATATTGCCAGTGGCCGCATCCGCCAGGGCTGTCATTCCACTCCGCCTGTCAGGAACACTGTTTGCGGATCATTTGCAAAAACAATAGACAAGATCTTATTATGACTACACCGTTGCCCGGTAAAATTCTTATTGTAGATGATGACATGGACGTGCTCCGAGCCGCCCGGCTGTTATTGAAACGTCACTTCGAACAGGTAGACTTTGAACGTAATCCGCAAAAGATCCCCTACCTGGTGTCCAATTTCGAGTATGATGTAATTCTCCTGGATATGAACTTCACCCGCGATCTGAGTAGCGGCAAGGAAGGATTTGAATGGCTGGACCGCATCCTGGACATCCGTCCGGAGGTGGCGGTAGTGTTGTTTACAGCTTATGGCGATGTTGAGATGGCGGTAAGGGCTATTAAGGCCGGTGCAGTAGACTTTGTACTCAAGCCCTGGGAAAATGAAAAACTCCTGGCTACCATGCAGGGGGCTTACAATAAGAAGCATGGCAATAAGGATAAGATCAACGCGGCGCCAGCGGCAGCACAGTCGGATGTACATATTATCGGCAACAGCCCTGCCATGCTACAGGTGCTCGACACCGTGACCAGGGTTGCCGCCACAGACGCCAACGTGCTGATACTGGGGGAGAACGGTACAGGAAAGGACCTGCTGGCCCGGCACATCCACCAGCTGTCACTCCGGAGTAAAAAGCCCTTCGTGAGTGTGGACCTGGGCGCCATCAGCGAAACGCTGTTTGAAAGTGAACTGTTCGGCCATGTAAAAGGCGCTTTTACTGACGCCCGTGAAGACCGGAGCGGCCGTTTTGAGGAGGCAAACGGAGGCACTATTTTCCTCGACGAACTGGGAAACATTTCCCTGCCCCTGCAGGCCAAACTGTTGACAGTGTTGCAGAACAGGGCCGTGACTAAGGTAGGAAGCAATAAAGCCATCCCGATAGATGTGCGTCTGATCACCGCCACCAACAGGAACATACAACGTATGGCCGCCGAGTATCAATTCCGGCAGGACCTTCTTTATCGTATCAACACTATTGAGATTCAACTGCCTCCGCTAAGAGAGCGCCAGGAGGATATCGTTCCGCTGGCAGAATACTTCCTGCATCTATATGCTGCGAAGTATAAACGGCCGGTAACTGCCCTCCACGAATCGCTGATACAGCAACTGCGCCAGTACGACTGGCCGGGCAACATCCGTGAGCTGCAGCATGCCATGGAAAGAGCGGTGATCCTTTCGCAAAGCAAGACGCTCATGCCCAAAGATGTATTCGTGAAAAATCCCGTACAGGATCAATCCCTTAACACCGGCTACAACCTGGAGGAAATGGAACGCAACATCATTACCCAGGCCATGAGAAAATGTAATGGCAATATTACAGAAGCCGCCAGGGAACTAGGTTTGAGCAGGGCCGCCCTTTACAGAAGACTGGAAAAGTATAATATTTAGCGCTTACAATGAACAGGTTCAGTGTCAATATATTACTGCGTATCATTTTACTCACGCTCAGCACCATCACCAGTGTGTGGGTATGGACAGCACTTGGCGCCTTTCCGGGAGTAGCCATGGGCATTCTTATCTGTATGCAGATATATGGCATGTACTATTATATCAACCGGGTGAACAGGAAGCTGACCTTATTCCTGGAATCTATCCGCTATGAAGACTTTTCTATCCGCTTCAGCGCCGATAATAAATTAGGGAAAAGTTTCCAGGCGCTGAACCATCAGTTCAATGAAGTACTGGAAGCTTTCCGCCAGACGAGGGCTGAAAAAGAAGCAAATCTGAAATACATAGATACCATCGTACAGCATATCAGCATCGGCGTCCTGTCGTTCGATGCCGAGGGACGGATAGAGCTGATCAACCCGGCAGCTTTTCGCCTGCTGGGCATATACCGACTGCGGAATATTTCAGAGCTGAAGACCAGTCATCCCGCCCTGCCGGAATACCTGATGGAAATACGCTCGGGCAACAAATTGCTGTACCGCACCCGGCAGGAACAGCAGCTGTCTATTCATGCTGCCAGCGTACGCCTGCAGGGCCGCCTGGTCAAACTCATATCCATCCAGAACATCCATGCCGAGCTGCAGCAGAAAGAGCTGGAAGCGTGGCAGAACCTTACCAAAATACTCCGTCATGAGATCATGAACTCCGTTACGCCAATTGTATCGCTGATTGGCACCATGCAGGATATTGTGGAGCAGGACATTTCGCCGGAAGCAGCACAGAAAGAGGCCATCGCCGACCTGCAGGAGGCGCTGGAAACGATCAAGAGCCGCAGTAAGGGGATCATGAACTTTGTGAATGCATACCGTGACTATACCACCCTGCCCAAACCGCAGTTTACCCATGTGAATATCAAAGAGTTGCTGACGGGGGTAAGCAGCCTGCTGTTGCCAGAACTGAAACAGGCCGGTATTTATTATCATTATGAGATTGAATCTGCCAGTACAGAGATACATGCAGACGTAGCCCAGCTGCAGATGGTGCTTATCAACCTCATCAAAAATGCCATGGATGCACTTGAGCAGACGCAAACACCATCCATACAGGTGAAGGCCAGCATGAACAATCCTAATCAGGTGCATATTGAGATCACTGATAATGGCCCGGGTATTGATGCAGACGCTATGAATAAGATCTTCATCCCATTCTATACCACCAAGAAGAAAGGCAGTGGCATCGGGTTAAGCCTGTCGCAGCAGATCATACAATCCCATGGCGGACAACTGAAAGTGAGCCGATCCGGCAACAATGGCACCACCTTTTCCGTTTTACTGCCTGTTGCATGAAACCATTCAGACACAGAAATCGTACTTTAAGTACATTAATGTTAGTCTATGCGCAAAGCAAGCTCTTTTCATCTGCTATATGCTACTACCTTATTTGTTCACCTGTCTGCCGTCTTTTTCCACCTGGACATTCTTAGTTACGTTTCCAAGTTCCTGTTGCCATTCATTTTAGAAGCTTATTTCATTACAGGTACGGAGGGCATTCCTGCTATTTTCCGTATATCATTGCTGGGCGCCCTGTTCTTTTCAGGTTTTGGTGATATGTTCCTGTTATTTTCCGAACAAAGCCCGCTTTTCTTTGCCTGCGGACTGTTCACCTTCATGCTCTCATTGCTTTTCTATATTGCCTTTTTCCTGAAGATCAGGTATACGAATTACCCTCTTCCGCTATGTAAATGGCCCTTCATTCTAGTGGCGGCAGCCGGTATCATCGCGTTCATTTTCGTGATGCTGCCTTACCTGGGCCGGATGACGCTGCCGATACTCTTTTTTGCCATCATTGCCTATATCATGCTGCAATCGGTCATGCATGCCTTCCGGCTCGCGGATCAGCCATCCGGCTGGTACGCACTGGCAGGCGCCGGTGTTTATATTGTTTCCTGTATGCTGATTGCCATCCACTATTTTTACCATCACCTGGAGATGGGTACGTTCTTTATTATGCTGACGTACGGGATAGCACAATGGGGACTGGTGACCGGCGGGCTCCGTTACCTGCAGATGCGCCGGGGCTATGCCAGTCCGCAATGAATGGGAACAAATTAAACCGTACATTTGGTGTTCGCTTGAGTACTTATGCAACAGACAGATTTCTTAGTGATTGGTTCTGGTATTGCCGGACTTACTTATGCCCTTAAAGTGGCAGCCGCATGTCCTGATAAAAAAATTACCATCATCACGAAAACACGTGAGGACGAGACCAATACAAAATACGCACAGGGTGGAGTAGCTGTAGTGAACGATCTTGAGAATGACAGCTTTGAAAAGCATATTGAAGACACGCTGATTGCCGGCGATGGCCTGTGCAATGAGCAGATCGTGGAGATCGTCGTGAAGGAAGGACCGGAACGTGTCAATGAGATCATAGAATGGGGCGCCAACTTTGACAAGAACGCAGCGGGAGACTTCTCCCTTGGTAAGGAAGGAGGCCATTCCGAGTTCAGGGTGATCCACTATAAAGACGTTACCGGGAAGGAAATAGAACGCGCCCTGCTGGATGCTGTACATAAAAACCCGAATATTGAGCTGGTTACCCACTGCTTCGTGGTAGACCTCATTACACAGCACCATTTAGGTTATCTTATTACAAAGGCGACACCGGATATAGAGTGTTATGGTGTATACGTACTGAACCTCCTTACCAATAAGATTGAAAAGATCCTCAGCCGCATTACCGTACTGGCAACAGGCGGGAACGGACAGGTATACCGTAGTACTACCAATCCCACCATTGCTACCGGCGATGGGGTGGCAATGGTGTACCGTGCCAAGGGAAGGATAGAGAATATGGAGTTTATCCAGTTCCATCCTACTGCGCTATATCAGCCAGGGGTTAACAATGCCTTCCTGATCACGGAAGCAGTACGCGGCGATGGGGGTATTCTCCGGAATATCCACGGGGAGGATTTCATGCATAAGTATGATCCACGCCTTTCCCTTGCGCCACGCGATATTGTAGCGAGAGCTATAGACAGTGAGATGAAGATCACGGGTACGGAATATGTGTACCTCGACTGCCGGCATATGGACCAGGAAAAGTTCGTCCATCATTTTCCGAACATCTATGAGAAATGCCTTTCTGTAGGTATCGATGTGAAGAAGGATATGATCCCGGTGGCCCCGGCCGCCCATTACAGCTGCGGAGGCATCAAGGTCAATGAGTTTGGCCGTACATCCATCAATAACCTGTATGCCTGCGGGGAATGTTCCAGCACAGGGCTGCATGGAGCCAACAGGCTCGCCTCCAATTCCCTGCTGGAAGCGATGGTATTTGCGCATCGTTGTTACCTGGATGGTGTGAACAGAATTGACAGCACCTCCCACAAGGTCAATGTACCGGACTGGAATGCGGCAGGTACCACTGCTCCAAAAGAGATGATCCTCATTACACAGAGCCTTAAAGAGCTGAAACAGATCATGAGCGATTACCTGGGTATTGTGCGTACCAATGAACGTATGCAACGCGCTATCCGCCGCCTGGATATCCTGCATGAAGAAACTGAATTATTATACGAAAGAACAGAGGTATCGCCGCAATTGTGTGAATTAAGAAACCTGATCACCGTTGGCTACCTCATTGTAAAAGGCGCCGCCTTCCGTAAGGAAAGCCGTGGCTTGCACTTTAATACTGACTATCCTGAAAAGAGTTCCCTGGTACAGAATATTGTGTTATAGAAATTGATGACATGTATTATTTGTTACTGGTATTTATGTACGGCATTTCAATACTGCCGTTATGGTTATTATATCGCATAAGTGATGTTTTATACCTGATCGTTTATCACATTGTTGGTTACCGGAAAGCAGTAGTGTTTGATAATCTGCGCCAGGCATTTCCGGAAAAGACATCAGAAGAGATCACCCGGCTGGCAAAGAAATACTATCTCAACCTGACAGATATGATGGTGGAAACCGTCAAACTGCTGACCATGCGACCCAAAGAACTGCAGCGCCGCTTCACCTGCGACCTTACCGTATTACATGAGCTATATGCCAAAGGCAAAAGCTGCCAGATGCACCTGGGCCATAATTTCAACTGGGAGTGGGCCAACCTGTTCTGTATGCAGGGCGTTAAATATCCTTTTCTTGTAGTTTATATGCCGCTGACCAATAAAGCAGGCGATCGTATGTTCAGGCATTTCCGTGAAAAGTCGGGCAGTATATTACTGCCGGCCAACGACATTAAGGAGAGTATGCAACCATGGATCAACCGGCAGTACCTGATAGCGCTGGTAGCAGACCAGAATCCCGGCAATCCGCGCCGCAGCTACTGGTATCCCTTCCTGAACAGGATGACCGCTTTTTATAAGGGACCGGAAATGACGGCAAGAAGGAGTGATATACCTGTGGTATTTGTGGATATCAGGAAAACAAAGAGAGGATATTATCATGCCACCTTAAAACTGGCGTTTGAGGAACCATCCGCTGTGCCGGAGGGAACAATTACGGAATCATTTGTAAAATATCTGGAACAGAATATCCGGGAACAACCCGAAGTATGGGTATGGAGCCACAGAAGGTGGAAACATGAGTACAAAGGGGAACAATAAAAGGCTGAACTGACCAGCGTAACTGCTGAGGTGTTCCTGATCAATTCAGCCTGTCAATCTATTTCACAGCAGCACTGTCTTTCTTCATTGTAGTATCAGTGGCTGCCGGTGGGGGCGGTGGAGGAGGTACTGCTGCCTGCACCATAATGTTATTCGTAACGGCCTTTACCCCGTTCACGCCTTTAACGGCATCTTCGGCAGCCATTTTCGCTGCTTCATCCGGCACTTCACCATTAAGGGTTACAACCCCTTCTTTCACTTCAGCACTTACTCCCGGAGTAGCCGTTAGTTTTTCATTTACTGCCTGCTGAACATTACTATCGCTAGGCTGACAGGCAAACAAGCATACGGCCAGGAACATCATTCCCGCCATCAGGAAAGTTTTACATTTCATGGTTAAAAGTTTAACAATTTAAAACAAATAACATGCTAAACTGTGGGATTGTTCGGACACAAAAGATTGTTAATCAGCCATTATCTGCAAACCCGGGATATAATGTCATGCCTCCATCCACGAAAAGAGTGGTTCCTGTTACATAATCACTTTCGTCGCTGGCCAGCCATACCGCGGCTTTGGCCACATCTTCGGCCACGCCTACCCTGCCGTATGGGATCAGTTCCAGCAGCTTTTTCTCATCTTCCGGGGTATCCCATGCATCTTCGTTAATGCGGGTTTTAATGGCCCCGGGAGCGATGCTGTTGACCCTTATTTTATGTGGGGCCAGTTCCTGCGCCATGGACTGCATCAGGAGTTTCACCCCGCCTTTGCTGGCGGCATAATTCACATGTCCCGCCCAGGGTATTACTTCATGAACACTGCTCATACAGATGATCTTTCCCGCAGCCTTTGAGCGCTCCGCAACAACACCTCTTCTTTTGAATTCACGTGCGGCTTCCCTTGCACAGATAAACTGACCGGTAAGATTTGTATTGATCACCTTATTCCATTGCTCTATAGTCATGTCGAACAGGGAAGCATCCTGCTGAATGCCTGCATTAGCAACCACTATATCCACCGTACCAAAGCGGGAAAAGATTTCCGCAAACATCGCCTTTACCTCTTCCTCCTTACTGATGTCGCATTGCCGGATAAAGCCATCGCTGCCGGCCGCCCTGATCTTTTCCAGCACTTGTTCGGCGTCTTTCACGCTTTTATCGCTGTGGTGGTTCACCACTACTTTAGCGCCAGCTTCGCCAAATGCCCGGGCAATGGCGGCCCCTATGCCGCTGCTGCTGCCGGTAACAAGTGCTATTTGTCCGTCTAAGAATTTTCCCATTGCAAGGTTTTTCCTTTAGGCGGTCAAAAAGCATACCTGCAAAAACAAAAAGACCCCGTGGTAGAACCACGGGGTCTTTATTTAAGTATCTGTAACCTTAGTTTAATACGTTCTTTTCCTTTACCACCTTCAGGCCTTTCTGTGCTTTCATGGCGTTGAAACCGCCTTCCACATTGCGAAGGTTATGGATACCTTCCCGTTTCATGATAGAACATGCTATGATACTACGGTAACCACCCTGACAGTGTACATACAGATTGTGATTATCGTCAAAATCAGCCAGATTCCCGGGGTCTGTCATATCGCTGAGGGTGATGTTCATTGCCCCTTCAATATGACCGTCTGCATACTCTGCAGGCTTGCGTACATCAACAATGACGAGGTTTTCATCGTGCGGCAGGTCCATTGCCAGTTCATCAGCTTCCACAGTGATGATGAGGTCACGTTCTTCACCGGCAGCAACCCAGGCTTCATAACCGCCTTTAAGATAACCTGCTACATGGTCGAATCCAACACGGGCCAGACGTACGATGGTTTCTTCTTCTTTCCCGGGGCTGGTCACCAGTATGATCTCTTCACCAAAAGGCAGCAGGCTGCCGGCCCATTCCGCAAAACGTCCTTCCAGGCCTATGCTGAGAGAGCCTGGTACGAATCCTTCCGCAAATTCGTTTGCCGGACGTGTATCCAGGATGAGCACCTCTTCCTTCATTTTCTCTTTGAATTCAGCTATAGACAGTGGACGGTTACTTTTTTCCATCACCGCCTGCAAAGCATCGTATCCTTCTTTGTTGATGCGGGCATTGATAGGGAAGTAAGAAGGCGGTGTGTTGAGGCCATCTGTTACTTCTTTGATAAACTCTTCTTTACTGGCGGCCTTCAGCGCATAGTTGGAGCTCTTTTCATCACCCAGTGTGCTATAGGTATGAGGTCCCAGGTTTTTACCACAGGAAGAGCCCGGACCATGGGCCGGATATACGATCACATTATCGGGCAATACTTTGATCTTGTTATTGAGAGAATCGTACAGGTATCCTGCCAGTTCTTCTTTTGTAAGGTTGCCACTGAACAGATCAGGACGGCCTACATCACCTACAAAAAGCGTATCGCCGGTGAAGAGGCTATGTGGCTGTCCTGCTTCATCGCTCAGCAGGTAGCAGGTAGATTCCAGTGTATGACCTGGAGTATGTAATACTTCGAGTGTGAGCTTACCAATCGTAAATTTCTCCCTGTCCTTAGCAAGATATATCGGGAAGTTGGTAACTGCTTCAGGACCATATACAATGGGAGCATTGGTAGCAGCAGCGAGGTCAAGATGACCAGACACAAAGTCAGCATGGAAGTGTGTCTCAAAAATATACTTAATGGTAGCGTTGCGCTCTTTGGCCAGGTCAAGGTAAGCGTCTATATCCCTCAGGGGATCTATCACAACAGCTTCTCCTTCAGACTCAATAAAGTAGGCAGCTTCTGATAAGCAATTGGTATAAAGTTGCTTGACGAACATGGTTTTTGATTTCTGCAAATTTACGGATTTATCCGCAGGAGGAACGTCTGACAAATAGCCATATATATATAGCGTTAGCATGTCTTTATTACCCCCGATATCTGCAGAACCAGTCAACGCACGCAAGTATTTGATATACGTTTAGGCACGTACATGCAAATACCTCCGGAAAAATAAGGGCCTAACTAAAAGTTTCTTCAATATACTCTTAGTTAGGCCCGAATATTTTTTTGTACTCTGTTTGACCAGTACTCCAAAACCAGATTAGCCAACCAGCTCCTCCACGAATTTGGCAACTTCAGCTATACGTTGTTTATTGATCGTATAGTGGATGAATTTACCATCTCTCTCTGTAATCACAATGCCGGCACGGCGCAGAATAGCCAGGTGCTGTGACGCTACTGACTGCTCAAGACGCAGCTTAACGTAGATTTCAGTTACTGTCATTTTCTTATGATCTTCCAGCAACTTAATCATTTGCTGGCGCAGCTTATGGTTTATTGCACGCAAAACCATAGCAGCCTTCTTAACGGCAATGTAATCCAATTTAATTTGGTCTTTTTCATTGGTACCTCTAGAAATAATAAGAGTATTAGAAGAGGTCGTTAATAATGTTTTTTCCATCGCATAATAGTTTTAAAAAATGATGAAATGAAAGGGATCAACGGACAGTAAACCCATAACTTGTTAGAAAACAATAACCGGGTATCGATTTATACAAAAATATAATATTAGTCGTAATAAAAAAAACTTCTATACCTTATTTTTTAATATATGGATGCCGTTTACTTGCCAAATAAACATAATTTGACAGTTTCATGACACAAACTGAGGTAAGTGTAAGGATTACGCTTCTTAATAAGACATAAAAAGCCCGTTATCATGGGGATGGAGGTCATTTTTTACATTACAAACGACCTATTTTTTCATTGTAGAATGAAAGGGTTTGAGGTAAAAGGGGCTAAAATAGGCTACATCTTCAAAAGCTTTGCGCTCGTAGGCTGCTGTTGCCAGCGGCACCATATCCGCAGCGTTTAATATATAAGGAACGAATAAGGCGTTGGAATGAGGAGGCATTAATTGCTGCCATTTATCGCTTCCATTACCGAAAAAATATGTCTTCTTTGCTGATACCTGTTCGCTGAATGCTTCAGGGCTGAGTATTAACGCATGGGGAGCTACTATTGTATGTAAGGATGCATCATATACGGCGGTGTATACTTCCATTCTTCTTGCGTCCAGCATAGGACAATATAATGCATCCGTATCCTCCACCCGCGATAGCAGGCCCTGTGCCATCATCTGTAAGGTAGATACAGCGATCAATGGTTTCTCCCAGCTATAACACAGCCCCTTTGCTGTAGCCACGCCTACACGTAGTCCTGTATATGAACCGGGACCTGCACTGACAGCAATAGCATCGAGATCTTCAGGCTTCACCTGCTGCTCCCGCATGATCTCCTGTACAAACAATACCATACTGGCCGCATGGTCCTGTTGTTTATCATTTACCAATGTCTGTAAAGGTTGCCCGTCTTTCGACAGACAAACAGACCCGATCGTAGTAGCAGTATCGATATGCAGTATCAGAGGCAATGTATATAGTTTAATTTTTTCTCACAATTTTCATATCTATGCCTGCTTCCTGTGCCAGCAGCGCACTTATTTTATACCGTTCATTCCCCGTAGCCTTATACACGGCGTCCAGCACCTTATATACCCTTGTGACGCCAATTTCCCCGCACCATTCAAAAGGTCCTTTCGGGTAATTGGTCCCCAGCCGCATTGCAACATTAATATCTTCACGCGATGCAGTACCTTCTTCAGCTGCCATGTATGCTTCGTTGATGATCATGCAAACAACTCTCGGGGTGACCAGCCCTACCCTGTCTTCCACTATTTCATACTCCCAGCCCAATTCCTTCATAATGTCTGCCAGCAAAGGCTTTTGCTCTTCTTCCATTACAGAAACTTCTGTAACAGGCATCGCCACAAATCCCGGCAGCCAGTTACAACCCACCAGGTTAAATCCCTGTTCAAAAGCGTAATTATTCATTACGTCTGCCAGGGAAGTTCTTACAATGGCCGCCAGCACAGGCACCTGCGGATATTTTGCATAGATACGTGCACGGTCGGTATGTTCATCAAAATCCAGGTCTATTACCAGCCCGTAATCTTCCAGCGTCCCTATGCGCTCTGCTGTACTAACCTGCTGCACCCGGTGCCCACTCAAACCACCCTTTTGAAGGAAAGCAGCATAATGTTGCTCTTCTCCTATAACGAGGATATTCATGTGCAAAATTTTCGCAAACCTATTAATTAATAACTAATAATAAGACCCTATTTTTACGGTCATGGAAAAACAGATCATCAACACAAAGAATGCGCCTGCTCCGATCGGCCCCTACAATCAGGCCATACAGAAAGGCAACCTGCTGTTTGTATCCGGGCAAATAGCACTGAATCCGGACACCAACCAACTGGTACTGGATGATATCAAAACCGAAACCCACCAGGTAATGAAGAACCTGAAAGGTATTCTTTCCGAGGCGGGTATGGACTTCGATAATGTACTGAAGACGACCATCTTCATTATGAATATGAACGATTTCGCACAGATCAACGAAGTATACGGTTCTTATTTTACCGGCGATTATCCTGCCCGTGAAACCGTTCAGGTAGCTGCGCTGCCCAAAGGTGTGAATGTGGAGATCTCCGTGATCGCCAGCAAGTAATTTCCGGAGGCTGACTAAAAGGGATCTTCCTTCTCCACCACTTATTTGCCTTTTTGGTCAGCCCCTTCCATCGCGTTAAGCGGCTATCTGGTTCCAAATAATGTAGCCGCCAGTCTTGCGTCGTGTCCATACACATCATCCCGGAAGTTCAGCCTGCCCTCACTGTCCACGAAGGCGGTAAAATATCCTATATATACAGGCACCTTCTCTTTCAGAGTGATGAACTTCTCCTTGCCCGCGTTCATTGCTGCTACTATCTTCTGCTGCGTCCAGGCAGAATCCTTACGCAGCAGCCATTCCGCCAGGCGCTGTGGTTCCGACACGCGTATGCAGCCATGGCTGAAAGTACGTTTACTTTCTCCGAAGAGCCCTTTGGAAGGCGTATCGTGCAGGTAAATGTTATACTCGTTCGGGAACAGGAACTTGACCTTACCCAGCGCATTTTTCCCACCCGGCTTCTGGCGAATAATATATGGGAAATTAGCGCCGGAATATTTAGCCCAGTTGAGCGAGCCTGTATTCACAGGACTACCGCTGCCTGTCACCACTTCCATATTCTGGTGGGCAAGATAACCGGCATTCCTTTTCATGGCTGGTAATACCTCGTGTACCAATATGCCGGGAGGTACATTCCAATAGGGACTGAACACGATATACCTCATCTCATTGCTGAAAATGACCGTGTTTGTGCCCGGTTTTCCCACTACTACATTACAGCTCCAGTCCAGTTTATTATTGTCGTAGACATACAGCTTAAACGCAGGAATATTTACCAGCAGGTATTCGGCCGGTGATTCTGCCGGTATCCAGCGGATGCGCTCCATATTGATCAGGATCTGCTGGATACGTTTCTGCGGAGACACATTCAGCGCATTGAGCAGGGAAGGCTGGATGGTGCCATCCTTCTTCAGCCCCATACGGTCCTGGAAATTGCGTATTGCTGTGTCGAGCAGCGGCGTAAAGAGTTGCGAAGTATCGGCAATTGCCAGGTCGCCCAGTATATGCAGGCGCTGTTTTACAGCGGCAACAATGGTATCGCGCTCGCCCGGTTTATAAAGCTTGCGGGATGCTTTCAGTGAATCCCAGGGCGCTTTCTCCAGCGCGGCCAGTTTTTTCAGCTGGTCCCGCAGTAGTTTGTATTGTTTGTTCACCGGCTCTTCAAAAGTGTTGGCCGGGCGGCTCAGCATAGTATCGAGCAGGCTTTGCATGTTGATCTTCTTCCGGGGAATGAACCACTCCAGCGACTTGGCGCTGTCTGAGGTCAGGCCGCTCCATACTTTATTGCCATAGGCAAAAAACTGGGCAGTCAACAGCAGTTCCGCCCTGGGCATAGCCTTGTCATTCCTGCGGAACTTCTCTCCTTCCATTACCAGCGTATCATACAGGGCCCGCAGTGGTTTACTGATGATGGTACTGTCGTTCAGGCCATAGTCGGCATCGGCTTTCATCATATTGATAAAGTTACCTGCCTGCTCCGTCAGCCGGCCATCGTTTCCGATCCAGGCATAGTGGAAGTCGCGCTGACGGTAGAAATCACGGATATATTCTGCATAGGCGGTATCGTGTTGCAGAAAACTGATCACCTGGTTACTGTCCAGTTTAAGATCGATGTATTCCTGTCCGGTGTAATGGCTGGTATCCCTGTCCCGTCCTTTCCTTCGTCTGTGGCTCTCACCACAGGAGGAGAGTAATACGGTCGCTAACAACAAAAAAAGGCACATGTAACGTAAAGACATAAACGCAACGGAGTTTTAATAAGCAGTCTGATTGTTCCCCTGTAGGTCGTTGTTTTGTAGAACAACAGCGATCCCGGTAAAATGTTTGAAGGCACAAATGTAAAACGCTTAACACGATTTTGTGTTAAGCGTTTTAGATAAAGCAGTGAGGCTGGAATTATAATTTGATTTCTTCTTCGTTGGCGTCAAAGAAACGATATTCAGTAAGGTGGTAGTTAGAGTCGGCTTTGATCTTCACCCATTTCTTATACTGGAAGTACCACTTCCACCGGCGGGAGGTCAGGAAGCCTTTAGCCAGGTAGGCATAAAATATAGGATGTACCCTGATGGTAAGCCCTTTATGCTGGTGATTAATGAGGTATTGCAGGTTCTTTTCGATCTCGTCGATGATCAGTACGGAGGCTCCGATCTTACCGGTACCATGACAGGTAGGGCAATCTTCTGCTACGGAGATGGTCACTTCAGGTTTCACCCGTTGGCGGGTGATCTGCATCAAACCGAATTTAGAGATAGGCAGGATGGTATGTTTGGCCCTGTCCTGCGACATGAATTTCTCCATGGCTTCGTAGACTACCTTCTTATTCTCCGGCAACTTCATGTCAATGAAGTCGATGATGATGATACCTCCCAGGTCGCGGAGCCTCAGCTGGCGGGCTATTTCTGCTGCAGCTTCCAGGTTGGATGCGAGGGCATTCTGTTCCTGGTTATTGCTGGAGCTTTTATAACCGCTGTTGACGTCGATGACATGCAATGCTTCAGTAGCTTCTATGATCAGGTATACGCCGCTGTCCAGGTTGACGGTCTTCCCGAAGGAAGCTTTCACCTGGCGGGTAACGCCATAGTGATCAAAGATAGGAGCGCCGTTATGGTAATGCTGAACGATGTCCTGCTTCTCGGGGGCTATTTTCTGTATATAGGCCCTCGTGTCAGTGAACATATTCCTGTCATTGATAACGATCTTGTTAAAGCTCTCGTTAAGAAGGTCACGCAGTATGCTGGTTGTTTTTGCCTGTTCACTCAATATTTTCTGCGGAGGCTGTGCCGCGCGCAGGTTAGCCTGTATATTCTTCCAGGTTTCAACGAGAGTGGTCAGATCCTCATGCAGTTCTGCCGTTTTCTTTCCTTCAGCCGCCGTACGGACAATAACACCGAAGTTGGGTGTTTTGATAGCCTCTACGATCTTCTGCAATCTTTTTCTTTCTTCGGAAGAATGTATCTTTTTAGATACAGCAACAATGTCATTAAAGGGTGTTAACACGATAAACCTTCCGGGTAGAGAAATTTCGCAACTAAGACGGGGACCTTTAGAAGAAATAGGCTCTTTTAGTATCTGCACCAGGATGTTGGGCTTTCCGCCCAGCACATCTGTGATCTTGCCGGTCTTTACAATCTCCGGCTCATTCTTAAACTTTGTAAAATCAAACCCCTCCGGGGTTTTATCTGAAATAGCCTGCTGGGTAAATTTTAGTATAGAACGTATATATGGGCTAAGATCTGTGTAATGTAAGAAGGCATCTTTTTCAAATCCTACATCGACAAAAGCCGCATTAAGGCCCGGGATCAACTTTTTCACCCGCCCCAGGTATAAATCCCCTACAGAAAAGTTGGGATTGCCGCTTTCGTGATGCAATTCCACCAGTTTCTTATCTTCCAGCAACGCTATTTCCACACCAGTTGGTGCCGCATTTATAATAAGTTCCTTGTTCAAGCGTCCAAAATTTTAACCATTATAACTTCACCTTGAGTTATGCACGGCTATTTAATAACAGCTTACTGCATACCAGATTACAGCTGGCGAAACGCCAGCCTACGTAGATGATGGATTGCTTAAGGGTTTAGCGATCAGCAGGTAATATCCGGAATTCTAAGCGGGATTTGTGGAAAAACCTGCATGACTCCAGCAATTTAATAATAATCGCCAAAATCATGCAGGATATATAAAAATTTTTGTCCGATCACCGCGCCGCAAATAAAACCTGGTTAGTATAAATGGCGGGAAACAGGAGAAAATTATTTCTTATTCTTCTTATGCCGGTTCTTTCTCAGTCTTTTTTTACGTTTGTGAGTAGCAATCTTATGTCTTTTTCTTTTCTTACCGCAAGGCATACGCTAATAAGTTTTTAAATGTTTAAAAAATGAATATTATTTAATACTCTTGATATAATCATCTATTTCGGCCTTCAGTGAAGGATCCTTCACGAGCGCCTTACATTTTTCAGCCAGTTCAACAGCCTTTTTGAAATCGCCTTTGCCCTTGTAGGCCTCGGCCAGCACAAATAGCGCTTTAGCCTCCTCAGGATGTTTCTGAGTGAATGACTCCATCCTGTCTATGGCTTTATCAAACTGGTTTGACTGAATAGCAAGACTTGCCAATGTGATCTGAGCTTCTGCATTGTCAGGATTGGTTGCCACCACATCCCTGAGTTTTTGGACGCCTACCATAGGCTCTGTATTCATATACAGAAGGGCCTGTTTTATTTTAAGGGAATCATTACCCGGACTAAGCTTTATTGCCTGATCCAGTAGGGTAATGGCCTGTTTGGTCTCCCAGTTCATTACAGCAGGGTCCTCTGCGTGTTCCAGATGTTCTAAAAATAAATTGGCTGCAAAGGTGAGGCTTTTTTCGGAATTTTCCAACTTGGCGGATTCGCCAAGATAATACGCAGCTATGGGTAGTTGGTTAAGGCTATCCCAGGAGGCATATAATTCTTTGTAAGCGGCTATCTGCTGGTTCTTAACATCGCCCCGGACAATATTCTCCAGGCGGGCAATAGAAATTAATTTATCAGCTGGGACCTTTTGCTTGGCGGAAGCCAGCAATTCGTCGAAGGCAATAGTTTTTCCCTCCTGACCCTCATGCATATGAGTGGCAGTTGGCATCGCTTTTTTATCCGAATGAGGTACGGTGCGGCCAAACGCTACCAATACAATAAGTATTGCCGTCGCGGCACCGACCAGGAGAATCTGTGATTTTTGCACGCCTTAAATATTAGGCTGCAAAATTACGAACTTTTAAGCTTCTTTACTTCTGCAACGAATTCTTTAGACGGCTTAAAGGCAGGAATGAAATGCTCCGGAATCTCAACGGCAACGTTCTTCTTGATGTTACGGCCAATTTTAGCAGCTCTCTTTTTTGTAATGAAGCTACCAAAGCCCCTTATATAGATATGCTCGCCATTAGCCAACGCTTCCTTGACCTCCTTAAACATGGCCTCTAGTGTTACTAACACATCTACTTTAGGTATGCCGGTTTTTTCAGCAATATTGTTAATTAAGTCAGCTTTTCTCATAATTGAAGCGAAGGATTACTTGTCCCAAAATTATTTAATTTTTTTTAATTGCTGAATTTTAAGCAAATAAATTTTATCTTTTTTTCTTATACCAAGGTTTTATATAATATATCTATCTGTAAATCACTTAGTAATAATCTCTAAACGCTAGTAACGGGCAACCGGAAAAAGAGAGGGACACCATGCTCTAACCCAGTACAAGTACACTTTCATTAGGGTAATCACAATATTTCACTAAACCACTCATTAACGAATATACAAAAAATAATATTCATTTAGTCTTTTTTTTCTTCACTTAACGAAAAAAGATCCATCGGGATCAGGCACTAACAGATAAAAGGTCTTTGCCTATTATAACGCATTTTCCGGCATATTCGTCTACTGATCAACAAGTTCTGTTAATGTTCACTGCTAAATCGCTACAGCTGAATATTATCAAAAATAAATCTAATGCAATCCTGTTATTTTTCCAACAGTCCTGCCACTACAATTTTTTCATCACCCGGCATATACAAAAAGGTGCCCTCTACCCGGATGCACCCTTTTTCATTGATCCCTTTATATTTGCAGAAATGAAGCAGTTTTTTACGAACACCTTGCTGGAATGGAACAAAAATGAGAACACCCGCTCCATGCCATGGAAAGGTGAGAAAGACCCCTACCGGATATGGCTGTCTGAAATTATTCTCCAACAAACACGTGTAGAACAGGGATGGGCCTATTACGAGAAGTTTATATTGAACTACCCGACAGTAAAAGAACTGGCGGCAGCGCCGGAAGAAGCGGTATTCCGCCTGTGGCAGGGACTGGGTTACTATGCACGCTGTAAAAATATGCTGGCTGCTGCACGGCAGATCGTGTCTGCCTATCACGGCCACTTTCCCAATACATACGAAACCATACAATCGCTCAAAGGTATTGGCCCCTACACAGCCGCAGCTATTGCCTCCTTCGCATTCAACCTGCCACATGCCGTTCTGGACGGCAACGTATTCCGTGTGCTGTCCCGCTTCTTTGATATAGACACGCCTATAGACAGTACCGCCGGCAAAAAGCAATTTGCTGAACTGGCTCAGGAGTTGTTGCCTCATGGCCTGTCTGCTTCGTATAACCAGTCCATTATGGATTTTGGCGCCGTAGTATGTAAGCATCAGCAACCCGCCTGCCATACCTGTCCTCTTGCCGGTAAATGTAAAGCCTTCCAGCTGGGACTCACCGGCCTGCTGCCTGTCAAGGCAAAGAAACTGGTCATCAGAAAGCGCTATTTCTACTACCTTGTATTACAGTACAAAGACCAGGTATTCATCCGCAAACGCACGGAAAGTGACATCTGGCAGAACCTCCACGAGTTCATTCTGATAGAAGCTCCCGCTCCGGAAGACGTAACAGCGTTACAGTCTACAGCCGCCTTTAAAAATATTATGAAAGATATACGTTACAACACAGATGCGGTTTCCGGGACATTCAAACAACAGCTTACACACCAGACGATCTATAGCCAGTTCCTGATGCTATCGGTGAGTAAAAAGCCTGAAATGCCCGGCTATATGGCCGTTCCACGGAATCAACTGGATCATTACGCATTCCCTAAAACCATCACAGACTTCCTCGGGAACAGGGAACTTACCCTGTTCTGATACGAAAACCTGCTGTTTACCAACAGCGCCCAACTTGCTGCGGCAAGGTATTTGAGCTAAAGTATACGTTAAAATTTTCACTGTCGATTTGAAAAAAACATTAACTTTAGAAAGGTTGTTCATTTAAAAGAAGCGTATATTTTCAATAGTTTAAAATCAATAGATTAAAACCTGCAACAATGAGAGGTGTTAATAAAGTAATCCTGATTGGCAACTTGGGCAGAGATCCAGACGTACAGTTCTTAGAAGGTAATATTGCTGTAGCCAAATTCTCTCTGGCAACTACAGAAACATTCAAAGACCGGGCTGGCAAGCTTATATCCCAAACAGAATGGCATACGGTAGTATTATGGCGCGGACTGGCTGAACTGGCTCAAAAGTACCTGCACAAAGGAAGTCTCGTTTATATTGAAGGACGCCTCCGCACACGCAGCTGGGAAGACAAAGAGGGTAATAAGAAATTTGCCACAGAAGTAGTGGGCGACAACCTGGTTATGCTGGACAAACGTATGGATCTGAACAACTCTGAACACGCCATACATCATAGCAATACAGGTAGTAGCACTGGTGACAATTTCCCCAATATGGAAATCCCCCCCCAATTAAACGATACAGCGGACGATCTTCCTTTTTAACTATCCGGTAAAAAATACTAATTCTTTTTTGATTGATAATCCCATTATGGGACATTACTTATATTTGCATATAGGGAAAGCGATTCAATGTAAGACCTGAATTACTTTCCCCTTTTTTTGGAACTTACTTTGCTATAAGCTGGGAGTTCTAATATTTCTCACGTCAAAGTTGAACAATTTGTACACCTATCCGGCAAGCATTCTACCTGGTAAGCTTACCCTGTTGCAAGCAGCGGCGCCAATCGCCACTCCGAACGTGGTTATTTATCTGCTTGTAATATTCATACTCCTACTCATGGCTTTTATTGTTTCCGGTGCCGAAGTGGCTTTCTTCTCCCTGAACTATAAAGACCTGAATGCCCTGAAAACGAGGCAAAATACCAGTGGTAAGCTGATTACCAAACTCCTGGAAAAGCCCCGCTCCCTGCTGGCTTCCCTCCAGATAGCTGGTATCCTACTGTCCCTGGCATTTATTATGGTAACCAGCTACCTCATCACCCAGATGGAAGACCTTCAGACCTTCCCGGTGGTGTCCCTGGTAGTACGTATAGCCATTATCATTTTTGTGCTGCTTTTCTTCGGGCAGGTACTTCCCCGTGTATGGGCGGCCCAGAATAATATCCGGTTTGCCACCTACTTTGCCTGGTTTGTAAGCATCGTACATGCTACCCTGGAACCGGTAAGCGACTTCTATGTAAGCCTTAGCGAAAGTATAGAGGCCCGTTTCTTCCACCGGGGCAGCGGCGCCGTGAACTACCAGGAGATAGACGAGGCCATTGAAATGAGCGTAGATCCTACCGCCTCCCAGGAAGAAAAGAACATCCTGAAAGGCATCCTCAAATTTGGCAATATCACCGTTAAACAGATCATGCATACCCGCCTGGATGTGTCAGGTATAGAGTATGAAGACTCCTTTGACGTCGTTGTAAAAAGGGTGGCCGACCTTCATTATTCCCGCCTCCCCGTCTACAAAGGCAACCTTGATAATATCGTGGGCGTCATCCACACCAAAGACCTCCTGCCCCACCTCGACAAAGGCAAAAACTTCGACTGGCATACCGTAATGCGGCAGCCTTTCTTTGTACACGGTCATAAACTGATCGAAGACCTGCTGTCTGAATTCCAGACCAGGCGTATGCATTTTGCGGTTGTCGTGGACGAATTCGGGGGTACCTCCGGTATCGTGACCCTGGAAGATATTGTGGAAGAAGTGATCGGCGATATCAAAGATGAATTTGACGAAGAAGAGTTCAACTACAGTAAAGTAGATAACTATACCTACGTATTTGAAGGCAAGACCATGCTCAATGACGTCTGCCGTATCATGAACATCGCACCAGATACCTTCGAGGTCGTAAAGGGCGAAAGTGACTCTATCGGGGGCCTGATCCTGGAACTGGCGGGTAAATTCCCGGAGGAGAACAGCGTCATATCCCACGAGGACTATGATTTCACTGTGCTGGAAGTAAGCAAGATGCGTATCCAGAAGGTACAGGTGACCATCAGGCAGAATGTGGAAGACGAGAACTAGTGCAGCACTTTTAATTACAAGAAGCTACTATGAAATTAACCGGGAATACTCTTTGTCTGCTTTTACTGCTGGCGTTTTCCGCCTGTCAGCAAACCTATACACCCAAGCCGCGCGGCTACTTCCAGATCAATTTTCCCAAACGGGAATACCGCCTGTTTGATGTTCCCGGCTATCCATACACCTTCGAGTACCCTGTATATGCCAATGTCGTAAAGGATAGCCTCTTCTTCGGTGAGAAAACGGAAAATCCCTACTGGATCAACGTGGAGTTCCCGTCTCTGAATGGCAAGATCTATATGAGCTATAAAGAGATCGGCAAAGGCGGGAAGAACAATTTCCAGCAGCTGGTGAACGACGCCTTCAAAATGACCTATAAACACACCTATAAGGCAGAATATATAGAAGAAAAGGCCATCAATACGCCATTCCATGTAACAGGGCAGTTCTATGACGTAGGTGGCAATGCGGCCTCCGCAAAGCAATTTTATGCCACCGACTCTGTCCGGCACTTCCTCAGGGGCGCCCTTTATTTTGACGCCACCCCCAATGCCGATTCCCTCGCCCCGGTACAACAGTTCCTGCAGCAGGACATGTGGCACCTGGTGGAAACACTGAAGTGGAGATAGACCATTTACTATTTTCGTACCTTTGCGTCTTTAAAGGAATACCCGGCCCGGGGCACTCATGCCAACACACCCGGCCGGTCATCGTTTTTATATGATCATCATTGACGACAAGTACATCAGCGACGAATTAATTGAGGAACAGTTCGTTTGCAACCTGGGGGCCTGTAAAGGCGCCTGCTGCGTTGCGGGCGATTGCGGGGCGCCGCTGGATAAGGAGGAAGTAAAGATCCTGAAGAAGATCTATCCGAAAATCAAGTCTTACCTCCGTCCCGATGGCATCGCTGAAATAGAGCAAACCGGTACAAACACCATAGACGATGAATATGGGTATGTTACCCCCATTGTCAATAAAGGCATCTGCGCCTACGCCAATATCGACGCCCATGGTATTGTAGGTTGTGGTATCGAAAAAGCGTTTAATGACGGCGTAATTGACTACAAGAAACCAATCTCCTGCCACCTCTACCCCATCAGGGTTAAGAAATACGAATCTTTTGAGGCGTTGAACTATGACCGCTGGGACGTGTGCAAACCCGCCTGCAAGAACGGAAGAAGCCTGCGCGTGCCGGTGTACCGTTTCCTGCGCGATGCGCTTATCCGGAAGTATGGTGAGGAGTTCTACCAGGTGCTGGACAAGATCGCCACAAAGCAATATAAGGCGGAGAAATAGTATCTGCTGATGCTATCCCTTCATTTCCCTATCTTTACCAGTACTAATTGTTGTTTAATCATTTCCGGCGTATAGCAAAGCCGGTATGGGTTTTGTAATTCCGAATCAGCAATCCGACAACTTATGCACCAGAATGCCTCCACTTTTCTTGAAAATAGTGAGAAGAAAGCGACAAGCCTCAGTCATCGCCAAACGATCAATTATAACATTGGTAAGTATAACACGGCTGTTAAAGCGGGGAAACAACAGTTTTCCGATCTGAATACTGCACGGGAAAGGGCGAAGAACATCAAGTGGCGGGCGCTGGAGAACCTCGATAAACACCTGGAAGAATTTGAGTCAAACTTCACCCGCCGTGGCGGTAAAGTGATCTGGGCAGAAAATGCACAACAGGTACTGGACGAGATCCTGGCCATCTGTGAGGCCAAACAATGCAAAAGTATCGTAAAGAGCAAATCTATGGCCACGGAAGAGGTACACCTGAACCACTTCCTGGCACAGCATAATATTGAATGTGTAGAAACGGACCTCGGTGAATATATCCAGCAACTGGACGGCGAGCCTCCCTATCACATTGTTACGCCGGCCATGCATAAGAGCAAGGAAGACGTAGCTCAACTGTTTGCCGACAAACTGGGCACCCCCCCAAACCTGACACCTCAGGAACTAACCATGGTAGCGCGGGAAAAGCTGCGGCAGAAATACCTGGATGCCGAAATAGGCATTACCGGCGCCAACTTTATCATTGCCGATATCGGAGGCGTAGCGGTGACTGAGAACGAGGGCAATGCAAGGCTCAGTACCGCATTCCCCAAAACCCATATCGTGCTGGTCGGCATTGAAAAGATGCTGCCCTCTATCAATGATCTGGCGCTGTTCTGGCCATTGCTGGCTACTTATGGTACCGGTCAGCAGGTAACGGTATACAATTCCATCTTCAGTGGCCCGCGCCAGGAAAACGAAATAGACGGTCCGGAAGAAATGTATGTGATACTGATGGACAACGGCCGTACCAACATATTGGAAGACACAGAAGCCAGAGAGAGCCTTTATTGCATCCGCTGCGGCTCCTGCCTGAATGCCTGTCCTGTTTATAAAAATATCGGCGGCCATAGTTATGGAACTACTTACAGCGGCCCCATTGGCGCTGTTATTACCCCTCATCTGCAGGGGATGGACAACTTTATGCACCTCAGCTATGCCTCTTCCCTTTGTGGTAACTGTACAGAGGTATGTCCTGTAAGGATCAATATCCACGAATTACTGCTCCATAATCGCCATAAAGCCGTTGAGGAGAACTATACCTCCGGCGGCGAAAAAATGTCCTGGTTTGGCTGGAAACAGGCTAGTCTGAGCCGCAGGATGATGAACCTTGTGGGCGGCAGGACCAAAAACCTGTTCATGAAGAAGTTCTTCGCCAGGGCATGGGGAGACAACAGGGAATTGCCGGTGTTTGCACCCAAATCTTTCAACCAGCTGTGGAAAGAGAGAAAAAAATAGTATCTTTTTAATATGACACTTATCGCTATACTGTTGCCCTGGCTTTCCTTTATACTAAGGGGAAGGATACTCACGGGCCTTCTATGCCTCATTTTACAGATCACGCTGATCGGCTGGATACCTGCAGCTGTCTGGGCTTGTATATCATTACAGAACGCCCGGGAAGATAAAAGGACCAGGAAACTGATCAGGGCGATGAAAGAAAAATAGTTATCTTATTTAGGGCCGAAAGGTACATCTATCTGAACGCGGGTGGCCCTCCCATCGGAAGCGGGTTTCCATTCCGGGCCTTCCTTTACTGCTCTTAATGCTTCCGCATCGCAGTCCGGTTGTAGCCTTCTTGTTATTTTGATGTCTTCCAGTGTACCGTCAGGCATCACTCGTACAGATACCCGCACCCTTCCGGTGATGTTCGCGGCGGCCGCCGATGCAGGATACTGGACATTTTTAGCCAGGTATTCCCTGTACTGTTCGTACCCGTTCACCGGGCTAGGAGGCTGGTAAACAACTCTGTCCTGACTATAGTGGATCGCCTTTTTTCCGCTGCCGTAACCAGTTACGACCACATCTGATAATGCACTTGTCTGTTCATTCAATGTGATATCAAGGTTAGCGTCTGCCTGGTTCAGGTCCAGCTTCTTTGATTTGAAGCCGACGGCAGCTACCACCAGTTTTACATCTTTTACAGTATCGGCTACGCGGATAGAAAAATTACCTTCATTATCCGTTATTACACCTTTACCGGTGCCTTCAACACTAACGGCTACGCCTGGCATTCCTTCTGCGTTGCTCAATGCTTTCACCCTTCCCTGGATCAGGCGGGTTGTTACTGTGGGCGCTGCAGCGGGGGCAGTGGCAGCAGCATTCCTGGTAGCCATTTCCTCCGCGGCTGCTTTATAAGCCGGGACAGCGGCAACTTCAGTTACTCTTCCCTCCAGACTATCGGCCATTGAAGGCGCTGCGGCCATAGGCCTGATAGAATCGTCTCTTCTCATTACGCTTGCCAGAGGCGTTTCAGCGGCAAATGCACCTGCTCTGGGTTCCCTGGCTGCCAGCAAGCCGGTATCTGCCGGAATGGATACTGCAAGCGGCTTCTCGGGTGTGGCTTTTCCCCAGGCTACCGGTTCTTCCCGGTTATAATATTGTAATGTATCTGTAATAGAGCTGTCAGAAATATTAGGCAGCTGAGAGGCAATGCTATTATACTTTCCTTTGTTTACCTGCAGGAGCCAGATCAATCCGGTGCAGACCAGCAACAGCACACCGGCTGCCGCCAGCCAGCGGTAATTGAGCACAAACAGCCCTCCTTTCTTTTCATCCCTACCCTGCACTCTCGCTTCAAGGCGCCTGTTCAGATCAGCCAGATGAACGCGCTGGTCCGGCCTGCGCTCAGCAAAGCCTTCCAGTGCATCGGCCAGGAAGGGATCGTCCAGGGCCTGTTTCTCCAGGGCATGCATCGCCTTGTTATCCAGCTCTCCTGCCAGATACCGGCGGATCAGCTCAGGATCCACATTACGGTTCATATGACTGTGCTTATCAGGCATCTTGTTGTTCCATACAAATTTTCAGGTTTCGCTTACCGTTCTGAATATAGCTTTTCACTTTCTTCATATCATATCCTGTAATATCAGCTACTTCACGATAACTTTTTTCCTTGAGGTAAAAGAGGTCTACACTACGCTTTTGCTCTTCCGGCAAAGTTTCCAGGCATTTTTCCATGCCCTGCAGATGTATCTCTATGCTTACTCCGTTCTCATGATGTGCAAAAGAGTCATTTTCCATAACGGGCAGTCCTTCGAGAGAAATTTCCCTTCCCTCCCTGTTCTTCATAGCACGCAACTTCATCAGGCAATGGTTCCTGGTAAGTACATGCAACCAGCTCTTAAAGTTCTGCACCTCATGCTGCTGTAACTTTCCGATCAACTCCTCAAAGATCTGCATGACAGCGTCTTTGCTGGCCTCTTCATCAAAGTAACGCAGGCATACTCCATACACCAGATTCATGTAGCGCTGGTATAGCGCAGCCAGATAATCCAGCTGACCGGAGCGTTTGAACTCCTGTATCAACACTGCATCATCTGCATCCTTCATGATATTATGGTGTAAAAATGCCATAGCTTAGATGAACAATAGTAAAGAATTTTTAGCAAAAAAGCACTGGCGTATTGCCAGTGCTTTTTTTATACTTTAATACCCAAAAGGCTTAGTGTCTGAAGTGACGGGTACCGGTCATCACCATTACCATACCGTTCTGCTTACAGAATTCTATTGAATCATTGTCCCTTACAGAACCGCCTGGCTGGATCACTGACGTGATACCTTCCTCGTGGGCAATACGCACACAGTCATCGAATGGGAAGAATGCATCAGAAGCCATTGCTGCGCCTTTCAGATCGAAGCTAAACTGGTTGGCCTTGGCGATGGCATGACGTAATGAATCAATGCGGGAAGTCTGGCCACAACCTTTACCAATCAGCTGTTTATCTTTTACCAAAGCAATAGCATTGGATTTCAGGTGTTTACATACGATGTTGGCAAATTCGAGGTCTGCCTTCTCAGCAGCCGTTGCTGGTCTTGCACCGGCTTCATTCCACTCCTGGTAGTTACCCTTATCATTTTCCTGCAGCAGTACGCCGTTCAGGACATTCTTGTATACATAAGGCGCCTTCACCGGCTGCAATTGTTGCAGCAGGATGCGGTTCTTTTTCGCCTGCAGTACTGTCAGCGCATCTGCATCAAAGCCGGGAGCGATCAATATTTCGAAGAAGATCTCGCTGATAGATTCCGCGGTGGTTTTGTCAATCACAGCATTGGTTACCAATACGCCACCAAAGGCACTTTCTTTATCACCCGCCAGTGCTGCATCCCATGCCGCCTTTAAGGTAGAACGGCTGGCAATACCACATACGTTCGTGTGTTTGATCACTGCAAAGGTGGTTTCTGTAAACTCCTGGATCAGCTGGCAGGCAGCGTCTACATCTACAAGGTTGTTGTAAGACAGTTCCTTACCGTGCAGTTTGTTGAAGATCTCAGACAGGTCACCGTAGAACACGCCTTTCTGGTGAGGATTCTCTCCATAACGCATTACCTGGCCCTGTGGAGCGGATACCTGGAAGTAGGCAGCAGGCTCATTGTTCAGGAAATACTGTGCAATTGCCACATCGTAGTTAGCACATACTTCAAACGCTTTTGCAGCAAACGCCCTGCGCTCTTCTATGCTGGTAGCGCCGCTATTATCTGTCAGCACTTTTTCCAGGTCAGCATACTGATCTTTGGAAGCAACGATCACTACATCTTTGTAGTTCTTGGCTGCCGCCCTGATCAGGGATACACCGCCGATGTCTATTTTCTCAATTATTGTTTGTTCTTCTTTGGTGCTCTTTACAGTTTCCTCGAAAGGATACAGGTCTACGATCACCAGGTCCAGCTCAGGAATAGCATACTGTTGCAGTTGCTCAAGGTCCTGCGGGTTCTCACGACGCGCCAGAATACCTCCGAATACCTTCGGATGCAGGGTCTTTACACGTCCACCCAGAATAGATGGATACGCTGTCAAATCTTCCACCGCTACACACTTCACACCCTGGTCCTCAATGAACTTCTGGGTACCTCCAGTCGAATAAATAGTTACTCCCTGTTCACCTAACTTTTTTACAATGTTCTCCAGGTTATCTTTATAGAAAACGGAGATCAATGCTGATTTAATTTGCTTTTGCATGTATGGAAATCATTAGAAATTTACAACATAGGCTCCCTGGTCCGGAACCGAAAAGAAGCGCAAAGTTAGCATGTAACAATCACTTTTCCATTGTCGAATGTTCCGCAGTGTACTGGAAGCATCAAAAATATAACACCCTACAACGAACATCTGTTCCAATTGTCTGATATCCAGGTGTGGATTATGTGATAGTAAAAGATAATCTGTCCGCAACTTTTTCTGCAGACGAGCCCCTGGAAGTACCCTGTCCACAATAACCAGCCGTTTTTGCCCTAAAGAAAGGATACGTAAACCGGCAAATGCAGCACTATCAATGTCTGTATACACGCGTTGTTTTATACCATACAACACTTGGGCTGGCCGCAAATAGTAATTGTATAAAGAATCATTGTTCATCAGTTCCCTATCGCCGGTCATGCTTATCCTACGTCCCTCAACGATATCTAACCAGGTATGTTCCGGTATGTTGTAGACAACCATTTTATGCTGGTACAGTTCATCCACCCGCCATAACATGTTGCTGATACTCCATACCGCGGCCCCTGTCAGGGCCACCAGCCATCCCCGCCGCCATTTGTGCAGCCAGTAGCCGAGCAGGCCGGCAATGCAGATGTACAGGCAGCCAACACTCACCGGATGCATATTGATGTCTGTGATCAATGCGCCCGGCAGATGCCCTATCCAGCTAACGGCCCTGTTCATCCATTGCATCAGCAGCTGTAAGGCCAGTCCTGTACCATGTGCAAGCACTGGTACACCTCCAACTATCATCAGCAGGATCTCACCATACAATACAATAGTCGATAGCGGCACGACGAGCACATTGGCAGGAAGAAAGAAAACCGGGAACTGATGGAAGTAATAAAGACAAAGCGGCAAGGTCATTACCTGTGCTGCAATTGTGAGTGCTATCATATCCCACAACTTATCCACCCACTTCCTGCTGCTCTGGAACAGATGATATGTTCGCCGGTAACAAATGACAATACTTAATACCGCCAGGTAAGATAGCTGAAAGCCTGCATCAACAAGCAACCGCGGTTCATAGCACAGCAGCAGAAAAGCAGATGCCGCCAGTGTGTTGTAGATGTTCGTATAGCGGTCCAGCATAAATTTCCCAAGGGTAATGAAACTAAACATCACGGTTGCACGTAATACAGATGCAGCGCCTCCGGTCAATAAGGTGAAGGCCCATAATAAGAGAATGATAAGAACTCCTTTGAGCTCCTCTGAAAAACGGTGCTTTGGCCACCAGCGCAGTATCCATAGTAATGCGCCGTAGATAAGCGCCAGGTGCATTCCTGAAATAGCGATGATATGCACGATGCCGGTGTTGGTGTATTCCTGCACCATTGCCCGGTCCAGATCATAACGGTAGCCTATTAGTAAAGCCGCTGCCAGTCCTGCTTCCCGGCCGCCAATGTATTGCTGCAACGTATGCAGACAATATGCGCGGCATTGCAGTACCCATTGCATGATGACCTGGTTCTCCCCTTCCGGCAGGCGCCTCCATTCCGCTGATGACAGGAAAGCCTGATGGTATATCTGCTGGCTCGCGCAATAACGCCTGTAGTTAAAGGCACCGGGGTTACCACTGTACTGCACCGGTGTTGTCTGCAATCGTATCAGTAATCGGTCCCCGTATTGTAAACTCCCTGCTGCGCTGTCTTTTGTTAGGTATACTAACAATTTACCCTTCGCCGGTATGCTGCTGTCATTGCGTATTATATGATCTACACTGACAACGGTCTTATACGACCGCGCTTTGGGCTGTAATGGTTCCCGTATTGTTACCTGCAGCAGGTCTCCCGGCCTTGCCAGGGTATCGAAATAATGGCTGCTATGGCGGATGTCAGCGTAATACACCAGTAAACTTCCACAGCAAACAACCAACAATTGCAGTGCTGCACCGCGTAGCCAATCGTACTGATAGCGGATACGAAAAGGCAGTTTTTTGAACGCAAGTAGTACCAATCCTGGCAAACCCGCTGCAGTAAGAAGTATCAGCGGATTAAACGGTATATATAACTGTACTGATATACCGGCGGATAAGGATAAAATCAGGCGCAGAAATGGCGCACGTTTAAGAAAGGCTACAAACATGACAACTTTATATGGTTAACGAATTCAAGTAGTGAAAGTAAGGCTTTCACACATGAAATATGTTTTTAAGGTATGATAAATATCTACCCCCTTGATAAGTTTAGCAGGCAAAAAATATTTTTAAAATAGGATGCTTTTTACATATTCATATTTTTCGATAATTGTTAAATCATTGATTTTGAACCAACTAATAAATTACACATTTCCACATCTGTTATTGATTAGTTAACATCTTTTTAATATTTAATATTTATAGTAAACTGCATTACCGGTCACGCTATTTATACACATAAATAGTCGTGTCTTTAATGGTTATTTTGAGGGAAAAGAAAGAGCCTGATCTTCATCAGGCTCTGATTATTTTAAGACTTTCCTATACTTCTTCAAGGCAATTATGCACAGGTGGAAGCCCTGTAGATTTCTCTGGCTTTAATTAATGTATTACATATATATCGGGCGTATCTGCCTGGGAATTACCTCTGCGTTATAAACATCGTTACCCGGTTAAACCCGCGCTACAAAAGTTGCTCCCGGGGTTATCCCGCATTACAAACGCTGATCCCCCGGTTTAAAACCCGGGGTTATTAACACAGTGACTCCTGGCGGAGTCCTATTGTGGTTTGTTAATGACGTTTCGGTATTAAGTACGCCTTTATCCGGGCTTAAAATGATTCGGGACCGGGTCATCTCTTCGGTATGTATTCGCTTCAGCTATACTACCGATTCCTACCTATAGGCGCTATGGTCCTACATTTCACCTACTATTCTATAGCGTTCGCTATAGAACAGTGCCTATAATGCTATAGCAGAGTGCCTGTAGGTAGGAACTTCCACCGAACCCGAAGCGAATACCAACACTATAGGTAAACCTATTTCCCCCTTTATTCCCGGCTAAAAAGTATAAATTAGTACATACTCTTCAAACTGCTTAACACCAACAAAATGCTCAGAAGACCTATTACCCTGCTTATGTTGACAGGCATAACCTGCCTGACGGCCAGGGCACAATCAACAGAAACCCTGTTACTGCGTTCCCCATCTATCAGCCAACATCAGATCGCATTTAACTATGCAGGCGACATATGGACCACGGATGAAAACGGGCAGCACCCACAGCGTATCACTGTCAATCCAGACGTGGAACTTGAGCCTATGTTGTCGCCCGACGGCAAATGGATCGCCTTCAGCGGCAACTATGAAGGCAATGTCGACATCTATGTAGTGGCCGCAAATGGCGGCATTCCTCGCCGTATCACCTACCATCCGGATGCTGATATTATACGCGGATGGCACGGTAACGATAAGATCATTTTCGCCTCTACACGTCAATCTATTTCGCCCCGTTTTCAACAGCTGTATGAAGCCGATATAGCAGGAGGTATGCCGGTAAAGTTGAAAATGCCGGAAGCTCACCAGGGTAACATCTCGCCTGACGGATTATATACTGCCTATATTAAACAACCCGATCCAACAGAAAGAGGCGGTACATATCATCCATTTAAACACTACCGGGGCGGTAATATGCCACGTATCTGGATATTCAATAACCAGACAAATGCCGTGACAGAGATCCCCGATGCAGGCTCCAACAACATCCGTCCGGTGTGGCTTGGCAATGATGTATGCTTTTTGAGCGACCGTAACGGCACCATGAATGTGTTTCGGTATTCCCTCTCTACCAAGACAGTTACACAGCTAACGAATCACAAAGACTTTGATGTAAAGACGCTTTTCTCTGACGGAAAAACGTTGGTATATGAGCAAGGTGGCCGCATCAACAAATGGGACGCCGCTTCAGGCAAAAGCACAGCGCTCAGTATTAACCTGCAGGCAGATCTGCCTTACAAGCGCCCCCACTATGTCAATGCATCTCTCAATACACTTGGCGGGATCAGCCTTTCTCCCACCGGCGTAAGGGCTGTGGTACAGTTCAGAGGCGATGTATTGACGCTGCCCCTTGAAAAGGGCGATATGCGTAATCTTACCGCAACACCCGGTATTCACGAACGCACGCCGGCATGGTCTGCCGATGGGAAATCTATTGCTTATTTCTCTGATGCGAGCGGTGAGTATGCCCTGCATATCCGCGATCAGAAAGCGGAGAAACCTGCAGTTATCATTCCCCTGGATCCCGGCTTTTACTATAGCCCAGTGTGGTCGCCGGACAGTAAAAAGATCGTATTCCGGGATAAACGTCTGCGCCTGCTGTATGTGGATGTCGACAGTAAAAAGATCTCCCAGATAGATGAAGACACCTACGATCGCCCTGACCAGAACTTCGATGCCAACTGGAGCCCTGACTCCCGTTGGATTACATACAACAAAAGGCTTCCTAACAATCTGCAGGCAGTCTTCCTGTACAATCTTGCTGATAAGAAAAGCTATCAACTCACTGATGGCCGCAGTGAAGCCAATGAGCCGGTATTCAGCAGGGACGGCAAATACCTCTTCTTCTATGCCAGCACTAACTATGCACAGAACACAGGCTGGCTGGATATGACCTCCTTCGAGCGTAACACGCTTAGCAATATCTATGCGGTGGTACTGGCCAACAACCTCCCTTCCCCACTTTCACCTGAGAGTGATGACGAACAGGAGAAAAAAGAGGCTCCTGCAAAAGACACTTCAAAGCTGACCCGTATAGATCTGGAGAACATTGACCAGCGCATAGTAGCGCTTCCCTTGCCGGCACAAAACTATAGCCAGCTGAATGGCCTTGTAAACGGCAAATTGTTATACCGCTCAGACAATATCCTTTACAGTTACGATATCGCGAAGCGTAAAAGTGATGTACTCCTGAATGGGATCAATAGCTATACCGTGAGCCAGAATGGTGAGAAACTATTGTATGTCACCGCTATAGCTGCCGGCATTGTAGGTACTGCCAGTAAATCGAATGTAGGCGAAGGCACGCTGAATATTGGGAATATTCGTACCCTCGTAGATCCCGCTGCAGAATGGAACCAGATGTTTGACGAACTATGGCGCATCGAACGCGATTTCTTTTATGTAGACAATATGCATGGCGCCGACTGGAAGGCCGTGAAAAAGAAATACCAGCGCTTTCTGCCTTATGTGGGCCATAGGGAAGACCTCAACTACCTCTTCAGCGAAATGATGGGAGAACTGGTGATAGGTCATAGCTATGTAAGTCAGGGCGATTTTCCAAAACCGATCACTGAATCTGTAGGTTTGCTCGGTGCAGATTATAGCATTGAAAATGGTCGTTTCCGTTTTGCGAAGATCTATTCCGGATTGAACTGGAATCCACAGTTCCAGTCTCCTCTTACACAGCCAGGCATCAATGTGAAAGAAGGAGATTATCTGCTGGCGGTGAATGGCGTACCCCTGGATGCCAGGACCAATCTTTACAGCCTGTTTCAGGCCACTGCGGGCAAACAGGTACGCATACTGGTGAATCAGCGGGCCGATACCACCGGCGCAAAAGAATATACGGTGGTGCCTGTTACCAATGAGGTAATGCTTCGTCATATGAACTGGGTAGAAGGTAACCGTAAAAGGGTAGATCAACTGAGCAATGGTAAACTGGCATATGTCTATATGCCTAATACCGGTGGCGATGGCTATAATTATTTCAACCGTTATTACTTCTCACAGCTGGACAAGAAAGGTGTGATCATAGACGAGCGCTTTAATGGTGGCGGATCGGCGGCTGACTATGTGATTGACCTCCTGAATCGCGACCTGCTGAACTATTGGGGTACTCGCGAAGGTCAGCCTATGACCACTCCCGGCAATGCCATATTCGGCCCCAAAGCCATGATCATAAATGGCTATGCCGGCTCCGGCGGAGACCTGATGCCATTCATGTTCCATGAAAAGAAGCTGGGACCATTGGTAGGCACTACCACCATGGGCATCCTCGTGGGCATCTATAATTATCCGCAGCTGATGGATGGCGGTTTTGTGACTGCGCCGCGATTAGGCATCTTCAGTAAAGACGGCAAATGGATCATCGAAAACAAAGGCGTAGAGCCCGATGTGCAGGTGGAAATGAGCCCGGCTGATGTGATTGCAGGCAAAGATCCGCAGCTGGAAAAGACGGTGGAATTGCTGATGAAGGAGATAAAAGATGTTCCCGTTGTGAAGAAGCCAAACGGACCCGTAAGAGCTGAATAAGGGCTTGCCGTGACAGTCCGGATGTTTGGTTTGATAGCCTGGCTTTTCACAGATGATACCGGTACCATGACGCGCGCCATGAACCAGCATTCTGAAAATGATGTCCCTTTAGCAGAGGAGGATTTCGGAAGGCCCTTCATCGGCAGAAAACTGCTGTTCCCCTCTACCATAGAGAGCTTTACAGTGCCTTTGACATGGATTTAAGCTGGACCTGAAGTGGATTGATTCGAACAGGAACTGGCTAATATAATATATAGGAAGAGGGCGTCCGCTACTGCGCGACGCCCTCTTTAGTATACCAAAAGGTTGCCCTTATTTGTTACTCAGATACATGCTTTTCTCCTTATACAGGGTTCTGAAGTATGGGTCCCTGAGATCTTTGATAAAACGGATAGCTTCACCGGTAGATTTCATTTCAGGACCGAGCTCTTTGTTCACACCCGGGAACTTGTTGAAGGAGAACACAGGCTCCTTGATAGCAAAACCGTTCAGTTTCTTCTCTATCTTGAAATCTGTCAGCTTCTTCACACCCAGCATTATTTTGGTAGCAATATTCAGGTAAGGCACCTGGTATGCTTTTGCAATGAACGGCGTAGTACGGGAAGCACGTGGGTTAGCCTCGATCACGTATACCTGTCCGCCTTTGATAGCAAACTGAATATTGATCAGACCGCGGATATCGAGCGCACGGGCGATCTTCTCTGCGTAATATTCCATAGTGGTCACCTCCAGTGGGCTCAGGTTGAACGCAGGTAATACCGCATTACTGTCGCCACTGTGGATACCAGCAGGTTCGATATGCTCCATTACGCCCATTACGTGGAAGTTCTCTCCGTCAAAGATACCGTCGATCTCCGCCTCCTGGCAACGATCCAGGAAGTGGTCGATCAGGATCTTATTGCCCGGCAGGTGCTTCAGCAGGCTGAGTACAGACGATTCCAGTTCTTCTTCGTTGATCACGATACGCATACGCTGACCACCCAACACATAAGAAGGACGAACCAGTACAGGATAACCTACTTCTTTCGCTACTTCTATTGCTTCATCTGTATTATAGGCAGTACCGTAGTTTGGATAAGGGATCCCCAGTTCTTTCAGCAGATCTGAGAAACGGCCACGGTCTTCAGCGATATCCATGTTATCAAAAGAAGTACCGATGATCCTGATCCCTTTTTCTTCCAGGCGTTTAGCCAGCTTCAGGGCTGTCTGCCCACCCAGCTGTACGATCACACCTTCTGGTTTTTCCAGCTCGATGATCTCCCACAGATGCTCCCAGAATACCGGTTCGAAGTACAGCTTGTTCGCCATGTCGAAGTCGGTAGATACGGTTTCGGGGTTACAGTTCACCATGATAGCGTCGAAACCTGCTTCCTGGATAGCCTGTAAGCCATGCGTACAGCAGTAATCGAATTCAATCCCCTGACCGATGCGGTTAGGACCGGAACCCAGTACGATCACCTTCTTCCTGTCGGACGGTTTGCTTTCGTTTACGGTATCAAATGCAGAATAGAAGTAAGGAGTGATAGCTTCAAACTCAGCGCTGCAGGTATCTACCATTTTATAAGTACGGGTGATGCCGAGGGCTTTACGTTTTTCGTATACTTCGTGTTCCTCGCAGTTACCGAACAGGTGTACCAGCTGCATATCGGAGAAGCCCATTTTCTTGGCATCTTTCAGCAGTTGTTCAGGTACAGATTCCAGATCGTGTTCCTGCAGCTGCTTTTCCATGGTCACGATGTCGTTGATCTGGTTGAGGAACCATTTATCGATATAGGTCATCTGGTGGATGTGTTTCACAGAAACACCTTCCATCAGGGCGTCCTTGATACGGAAGATACGGTCCCAGGTAGGCGTTTTCAGTCTTTCCAGCAGCTGCTCACTCTTCATGGCAGACTTACCGTAGTAACCGAGACCCAGTGCATCATTCTCCAGGCTCTGGCAGGCTTTCTGCAAAGCTTCAGGGAAGGTACGGCCGATAGCCATTACCTCACCTACTGACTTCATCTGAAGTCCCAGTGTCTGGTCAGCACCTTTAAATTTATCGAAGTTCCAGCGTGGCATTTTTACGATCACGTAGTCCAGCGCAGGTTCAAAGAAAGCGGAAGTAGTTTTGGTGATCTGGTTTTCCAGTTCATCCAGTGTGTAACCGATAGCCAATTTCGCAGCGATCTTCGCGATAGGATAACCGGTAGCTTTGGATGCCAGTGCAGAAGACCGGCTTACACGAGGGTTGATCTCAATGGCGATCAGCTCTTCGTTTTCAGGGTTCAATGAGAACTGTACGTTACAACCACCGGCAAAGTTACCGAGGTCGCGCATCATCATCTGGGCCTTGTTACGCATGTCCTGGAAAGCGGTATCGCTCAGGGTCATCGCTGGCGCCACGGTGATAGAGTCACCAGTATGGACGCCCATTGGGTCCAGGTTCTCTACAGTACAAATGATCACCACATTATCATTGGCGTCGCGCAGCAGTTCCAGTTCGAACTCTTTCCATCCCAGTACCGCTTTTTCTACGAGTACTTCATGTATCGGAGACGCCTGTAAACCACGTTGGAGTGCTTCGTCCAGTTCATCCTTACTGTGTACGAAACCACCTCCGGTCCCACCCAGGGTAAAGGACGGACGGATAACCAGCGGGAATCCTATTTCCTGTGCAAACTCTTTTCCTTCCAGGAAGGAGTTGGCAGTTCTGGCCGGCGCTACGGGCACACCCAGCCGGATCATCCACTGACGGAACTGTTCACGGTCTTCAGCCTTGTCTATGGCCTTGATATCCACACCGATCAGGCGAACATTGTATTTCTGCCATATTCCCAGCTCATCCACTTCTTTACAGAGGTTCAGGGCTGTCTGTCCACCCATGGTAGGCAGTACGGCATCGATCTGCTGTTCTTCCAGTATCTGTTCTATACTTTCTACCGTCAACGGCAACAGGTATACCTTATCGGCCATCATAGGGTCAGTCATGATAGTAGCCGGATTGGAATTGATCAATACTACCCTGATACCTTCCTCACGCAGCGAACGGGCTGCCTGGGAACCGGAATAGTCAAATTCACAAGCCTGGCCAATAATAATAGGACCAGAACCAATAATAAGAACAGATTTGATAGAAGAATCTTTCGGCATTTGCGTATTCTATTGAAAAATTTAAAACCTAACTGATTTTAATACCATTCACCAGACAAAAAAATCGTGCAAAATTAAGGGTTTCAAAGTTTATTGTTGCAATAAAATTTAACGCCTTCCGAAGGTCAAATCTGCAAATCCTTTACTGACAAGCCCTTAGCCCGACGAATAATATTAATACACATATTTCCTGACGCTTCCATGTTTCTGTAAGGAGACCTCTCACATATCCCGAAAAACACATATATTTATGGCGAAACTGTTATTGCGCTTTTTCTACCCGGTATGAAAAAACTTAATTCCTGAATAGTGTGGCTAAATCCCGAAGAAGGATACCGCCGTATATTAATATGATTAATCAATCATATTATACTTATGAGATAAATGGGTGGCAATACTTTAGAGCATAAAAGACACTTGTAAACGAACGATGAGCATTAGATCATACTATTTTAAATAACAGTAATTATATATCTGATCTTTAATTCAAACCCTGATACCTGATGAAAAAAATTCTATTTTTCGGAATACTGGCATGCATTCTTGCATTCAACGCCTGTAAAAAGAGCTCGGACGACCAGGGCGGCGACACCGAGGAACCGGTAAAAATCGACACCGTTTATCTGAACGACAGAGTGGCACTGGCCTCCAAAGTAAAGGTTGCCTTCGGTATTTCCACCCCGGGAATGATACCTGCGGCAACAACTGCAAGCGGCACCCCTGTTCTGGTTGAAAACAAAAACATTGTAGACGCTATCAGCGGCCGCTACATCGTTATCAAACCAAACTTCAGTTATTATGAGTCGACGATCAAGGGCTATTATGTATCCATCGTTGGAAGTAGCGTACATTTTGAAGTGGATTATTCCAATGGTCGCGGTTTTTACAGACAGGCGCCCCAGGTGCAAAACTCCCTTTTCCGTGAGGGAGACTATGTAGATTCCTCTATTATCGTTAAGCTCCCCAAGTATATTGTAGGAGACACATTATCGCTTTCCTACGCCGCATACGACTCACTGGGCCATATCAGCAACAAGGTGTTGGCGCATGTACGTATTCACAGCCAGAACGGCATTGCTGACTACCAGGACTTTGTGGGAAGCTGGAAAGTGAACAGGAAAACGGATGCAAATGGCGTATGGCAGAACTATTACGTTCCCGATACATCCCGTACCCATTTTGCCTGCGAGAGCGGTAAGGTGCAATATTGCCTGAATAACCAGCAGAGCTGTTTTGAAGGCATTGCAGCTATAACGGCGGTAACCAAATATGACCTGATGTTCACAGACCAGAATGAATACAGTGAGTTATTCTCTGCTACACTCTCCCGTGTGGTGATGGACAATTCGACCTGCGATAAACTGAATTATGGCACACAGACAGTAAGCAAACTGGAAAAAGGTGGCTGGTCTTTCAACCCCGAAACAAAGATCATGACCATAGTAGTTGACAACAATGGTATTGAATACGATAACTTTTATTCCTACCAGGTAAAAATACTGGAAATGACGCCTCAGCTGGTTACACTGGTAAGGCTCGATAACACCTCTTATACGGTGGAATTAGTTAAAAAATAATCATCTCTTTATTCATGATAAGCAAAGGGCTGATCATAATGATCAGCCCTTCTATTTTTCTAAAACACTCCTCTTTTTTATAAACTACGCGCAGTTGATTTTTCAGACTGCTGACATATAGTCCGCCTGAGGCATAGTTACTTTACGCGACTTTTATACAAGCTCCGGAACTTACGCTTTCACTTTCTTGCTCATTACAGCGATACACATACCCATCAGGGCAATAATGGTAAACGAGATCCGCAGGCTTGTTGCCTGTGCCACAAATCCTATCAACGGAGGCCCGGCCAGGAAACCCAGGTAACCTATGGTAGATACCGCCGCCAGGGCCATACCGGGAGCAGATGGCTTACTCCGGCCTGCTGCACTATATACCAGCGGCACTACTGAAGATACGCCCGCACCTACCAGCAGGAAGCCGAATATAGCCGTGACGAAATATGGCAATGTTACCGCTATCAGCAATCCACCTGCCGTCAGTGCGCCACTCAGCTGCAACATCCGCTTTGTGCCGAAACGTACTGTCAGCCAGTCGGCCACAAAGCGGAAGGCGGCCATCGTACTCATAAAAGCTGTATAACCCAGACCAGCAGTTTTCTCTGAAGCGCCTACAACTTTTTTGAAATATACACCGCTCCAGTCAAACATTGTCCCTTCGCAGATCATAGAGCAAAAGGCAATAACTCCCAGGGTCAGCAGGATCTTATCGGGCCAGGCAAGTAAGGGCTGCTTTTGTGCTCCGGTCGGCGCATCGTGTGTTACGGCATACCTGATAGCAACGCCGACAATAATGATGCCCAGCACCAGGATAAACAGGAAGTGCTGGTAAGGCACTATGGCCATTGCAGCCATCACGGAGCCGATAGATGCCCCGGCGAAACCTCCCAGGCTCCAGAGTCCGTGAAAGGAGGCCATAATAGAACGGCCGTACATGGCTTCCACAAGCACGGCCTGAGTATTTACCGCGATATTGGCCATGTTGCCACAAAAGCCGAACAATACCAGGCAACCAAATAACTGCCAGCTTGCCTGGGTCAGGCCCAGTGTCGGCAATATGCCTGCGTATAATAATCCGGCAACCATCAATACCTGGCGGCTGCCATATTTACTTACAAGTACGCCAGCCACCGGCATGGATAACATAGACCCGATAGGCAGCGCCAGTAACATGCTACCCAGTGCTCCTTCGGAGAGGTGTAGCTTTTCCTGTATGGCCGGAATCCTGGAGGCCCAGCTCGAAAAGCATAGTCCAGTCAGAAAAAACAAGGCGCTTACGGCAATGCGTGTAGTTCTTTTGTACGAATGACCGATTGTCAATTCCATATTTGTTAATACTTTGAAATACTAAAGGTTGGCTTTTTGTCAGATAACATTTATTCCCAGCTGGCGGTAAGGCAAAGCCAGCGCCAGGCCGGCTTCGTCGGTTATGATCGTATCCATTGCAGTTATATTACATACTTTATAAGGTTCTGCGGTTCCCATCTTATCGCTGGTCACCAGGGCAATCACCTTATTGGCCGACTGCACCATTACATTCTTCACCGCCGCTTCATCCATATCCGGTCCTGTTACTCCCACTTCAGTATGCAAACTACATACTCCCATAAAGCAGATATCAGCCCGTAATTTTTCCAGCATCCTGATGGTATCCAGTCCGGAAGTCACCTGCGAGCTCTTGAAGATCCTGCCGCCTGTGAGTATCACCTCCACTTCCGGATGCTCCATCAACTGCATGGCAATAGGAATACTGGGTGTTACTACGGTAAGCTGCAGGCTGGGGGGAAATAATTTTACGAGGGCATAGGTAGAAGTACCACCGTCCATAATAATGGTCTGTCCATTATGCAAAAAGGACAATGCCTTGGTAGCAATGGCCCTTTTATCGTCCTCATGGAGCAGGATACGCTCATTGAAGGCAAAGGGATTGGGAGAATGCGGAATAGCGCCTCCCCTGACCTTGATCAGCAACCCGTTCTGGGCCAGTACTTCCAGGTCGCGCCGCACGGTATCTTCTGATACCTGCAGATCATTACTCAACTCTGTATGCAATACCTTATGGTCCGTCTGCAACTTCCTGAGTATATAATCAAAACGCTCTTCTTTCAGCATAATCTTGCAATTTCCTGCAAAAATATGAAACATTCTGCAATATCATGCTATGTATTTTCAGTAAAATGGGTAACTTTGCAAAAAACAGCAGAATATGGCAAGAATTGCAATAGACATGGACGGCGTTATGGCAGATACTACCCAGCAGTATATTAACTGGTATGCCGAACGCTATGGCGTGCAGGTAGATAAAGCGTCATTATACGGACAACCGGAAACCTCCGGGTTCCCTCATGGCAAGGAAGTGATCCGCGGATTCCTGTATGAGCCGGGCTTTTTCAGAACAAAGCCGGTTATAAAAGACAGCCAGGAAGTGATCAAAGCTTTGTATGATAAACATGAGGTGTTCATCGTATCTGCCGCAATGGAGTTCCCTAATTCATTACCCGAGAAGCTGGAATGGCTGGCAGAGTTCTATCCGTTTATAAGCTGGCAGAACATTGTCTTCTGCGGATCAAAGACAATTGTGCAGGCAGACTATATGATAGACGATCATGTAAAGAACCTGCAGCCATTCAAGGGAGAGGCGCTGATGTTCACCGCTCCGCACAACATTCATATAACTGATTTTAAAAGGGTCAACAACTGGGAGGAAGTGGGCGCATTGTTACTATAAGCCTACAGGTCAATGTTCGCCCTGTTGTTCACACTATTATAGGCATAGCCTTCAGGATCCCTGGCAAGACCTTTCCATACTGGCAGGTACAATAACTCATAGGCCCGGTGTTCAAATGCTTTCTCATCCGCAATACGTTCGGAGGTATAACTGCACCACAACAGACCTCCCCCGGGCCATTTTTTATTCAGCTCTTCCAGGACGGCCTCCATGAATGCAGGCCACCACATGTCAAGGGAAAGCGCCACCTCCCGGATCATTAAGTGTACGCTGGAAGGTAGAAAAGTATAGTCCTCGACCTTTATCAGTGCATTTCGCTGGTCATTATTCAACCTGGCGGCCAGGATATCGGCATACCGTTTCCCGGTGAACACTTCTTCCGTAGCGCCACAGACAGGCATTACCAGGTACCACACCGGAGGTTCAAACGCATTGGGCAGATAGTTCATCAACAAGGTTTGATAATACCATTATCATTATAGTACTTTACGTAAAACTATAATAATTTCATTACACCATAAAAACCTGGGAACCCCTTTCTGAACCGTATTGAAAGTGAAAAGAATATGGTTAATGCGTGTGTATAGTGTCTTTATAAGAGATATGGTATATCCCGACTATCCTTTTTTTGAACGGGCCTGCTTACGTAACTGCAAAATGTCTTTTTTAGCGCTTTCAAGTCCTTCTTTGAGGGAAGAATAACTTTTCAGTAACTGGTTATGCTCTTCCAGCAGCTTGTAGTATTTCTCCCTGAGTGCGAGCATTTCGTCATTCTCTGCCTGTCTTGAATCTTCCATAGAGCCGGGATGCAGAAATGCGTTGGTCGTCATCTCCAGGGCACGGACCACTCTGTCCAGTTCTTCGGCACCGAAAATCTCTTTTTCAAAAAGATTGTACATCGTTCTCCTGCTCATCCCCAGGCGTTTGGCGAGTCTCGTTTTATTCAGGCCCCGCTCTCCGATAAGCTCCATCAGACGGCCGCCATGATGTAATACTGTGCTCTCGCTACCTTTTTCACCGTTGGAGGAAGGAACGCTGTTCCATTCATAAAACTCTTCGGGAGTAATACCGATAATCTCACAAAATTTTTCGAGCGTGCTCCGCTTCATATCACTTTTACGCAGGTGATAATGCGCAATCTGGTTGGTGAAGCCTGCCATATCGGCAAAGTCAACTATCTTAATTTTCTTCTGCTTTAATACTTGTTTAAGGCGTTGGCCCATGTGGATTAACCTGGACATTATGCTATATTTTACTAACAGTGGATTGCATTGGTGTGCAATTCATACAATATAATAATAATTTCCATTTCATTATCACAATTGGAAATTCATATAGACAATATAGTTATCTCCTTAATAATGCAGGAACGCTGTCATTTGCAGATAACAATTCCGTCTACGATCTTCTCCGGGTAAAAATGTTGACAATATTTTTCACTATACATAAAATAAACTATATAAGTAATTGTTTATTAGTGAATTAAAAAGGAGATAATATTTTTCAAATATAGTTGTGCAAATTTTTTCAGGATAAGAGGTTTATAAATATATTTGCTTATACCACAATCATAATTAGTACAGCGATGAAAAACTCTCAATTAATCGTTAACACATTTAATCAAAATCAATCAAAATGAAAAAAACAATGCCTTCGACAACACATCCGAGCAATTTACTACAGGATGTGCATTCAAGGATGATCAACTTGCCTATCTATTTCCGTGAACGCGTATGCGAAGAATGCGCCTGGAGCATTCCGACCTTCTATCGTAAGATGCGTAGCGCATTAAAACCCGGTAGCGACAAAGAAAGGATTACGCCTAATCTTAGCAATGCAGAAAAAGAAAAGATCATTGCGATCCTTGACGAAGTGTATGAGAGCTTCTGGCAATACTGTGAGAAATACAGGAAAAAACCAATTAGGAAGTAATTAAGTCTCCGGACATTTCATGCCTATGCCCTTCTTTAGAGTTTTGTTAGCTCTCTTCCAGGATCTCAATAGCGGAAGAACCCCGTACCAAGCCCCTTTTTACTCTTTTTGCACATATACAGGATTGTTATTGACTATTGGCCATTTTTACTAAATTTAAGCTGCAGATTGATAACACGTTATTTATAATGACCAACAAAAACTGATTGCAGCTATGGCTTATCCGTACCAGATAAAGAGCTTAGAAGAGTATCAAGAGAACTACCAGCAAAGTGTAATGGACCCGGAAGGCTTCTGGGCGAATGTAGCTGATCACTTTTATTGGCGCCGCAAATGGGATAAAGTGCTGGAATGGAACTTTAAGGATCCCGATGTGAAATGGTTTACCGGTGGTAAACTGAATATCACTGAAAACTGCCTTGACCGCCACCTTGGTACACTGGGAAACAGACCTGCCATTATCTGGGAACCCAATGACCCCGAAGAACGCCACCGTGTCATCACTTACCGTGATCTCTATAATAAAGTATGCCAGTTCGCTAACGTGCTGAAAAACAATGGCGTTAAAAAAGGAGACCGCGTCTGCATATACATGGGTATGATACCAGAACTGGCTATTGCAGTACTGGCCTGCGCCCGCATAGGTGCTATTCACTCCGTGGTATTCGGTGGTTTCAGCGCCCAGTCCATTGCCGACAGGATCCAGGATGCTCAGGCCAGCCTAGTTATCACTTGTGATGGCGCTTTCCGCGGCAATAAAGACATCCCGCTGAAGTCAGTGATCGACGATGCACTCATGGGCTGCCCTTCCGTTAAAAAAGTAATTGTATGTACCCGTACACGTACGCCTGTCAGCATGATAAAAGGCCGCGACCTTTGGTGGGAAGATGAGATCAAACAGGTGGAAACCATGGGCAATCCCCCATGCCCTGCCGAAGAAATGGACGCAGAAGATATGCTCTTCATCCTTTACACTTCCGGCTCTACCGGCAAACCTAAAGGCGTTGTACATACCTGCGCCGGCTACATGGTATACGCCAATTATACCTTTGTCAATACATTCCAGTATCAGCCGGGTGAGGTTTACTTCTGTACTGCAGACGTAGGTTGGATCACCGGTCATAGCTACATCATATATGGCCCTCTCAGCGCCGGCGCTACCACGCTGATGTTTGAGGGCGTGCCTACCTATCCCGATGCCGGCCGCTTATGGTCCATCGTCGATAAATACCGTGTTAATATCCTGTATACCGCGCCTACTGCCATACGCAGCCTTATGGGCTATGGACTGGGCCCGGTAAATCATAAAGACCTGAGCTCACTGAAGAAACTCGGAAGCGTGGGTGAGCCTATTAACGAGGAAGCATGGCATTGGTTCAAAGATCATATCGGTAAAGGACGCTGCCCGATTGTTGACACCTGGTGGCAGACCGAAACCGGTGGTATCATGATCACACCTATTGCAGGCATCACCAAAGAAAAACCAGGCTACGCCACACTCCCGCTGCCAGGTATACAACCTGTTCTCGTGGATGAGAATGGAAAAGAAGTGAAAGGCAATAACGTAAATGGCAACCTCTGTATCAAATTCCCATGGCCGGGCATGCTGCGTACCACCTATGGCGATCATGAACGCTGCCGCACTACCTACTTTGCTACTTACGAGAATCTCTATTTCACGGGAGACGGCTGCCTCCGCGATGAAGACGGCTACTACCGCATCACCGGCCGTGTAGATGATGTACTCAACGTAAGCGGCCACCGTATTGGCACCGCTGAAGTGGAAAACGCTATTAACATGCACGCCGGCGTAGTCGAAAGTGCTGTTGTAGGCTATCCGCACGATATCAAAGGCCAAGGCATCTATGCTTATGTCATCACTGAAAGACAGATGCACGATCCTGAGCTGACCAAGAAAGATATTCTTCAGACCGTATCCCGCATCATCGGCCCGATTGCCAAACCGGACAAGATCCAGTTTGTAAGCGGCCTGCCCAAAACACGTTCCGGCAAGATCATGCGCCGCATCCTGCGTAAAATAGCGGAAGGGGAACTGGACAACCTGGGAGACACTTCCACCCTACTCGATCCGGTAGTGGTAGACGAGATCAAGAGAGGCAGACTTTAAGAGAAAATAACCTTCATATTATAAAAAGGGCTGACATGTTCAGCCCTTTTTTCGTATCTTTGACAGACCCGAACAAAAGAAAAACCTATACCTAAAATCAATATACAACAGGACAATTTTCACAAAAACCCTCGTTTCCCAACAACACCTTTATGAAGAAATTATTATTCCTTGCCTTGTCATGCAGTCTTTGGGCATGCAAAGATGATGACAAAGTAACACCTGAACCGCAGCAGCCGTCTCAGAAGCCTACCGCCAGCATTACTGTATGGGACGCTACCCAATGGAGCCCCGAGCAACCCAAAGGAACGCCTGCAGATGGCGCAACAGTAGAACTCTTTACATCCAGGGAGGATTATCTCATGAAGAAACCTGCCTTTACAGCAACCACCAATGGCAGTGGCGTGGTCTCTTTCAAGGATATTCCGGAAGGCGTTTATTTTATGGTGGCCACCAAGGAAGGCAAGACCAATACCTGGCGTGACGCCCAGAATATGACAAGGGTATCCGACACCCTGTTCCAGTCAGAGGCTGAGATTAAGGATCCGACGCAACCGATACAGAATAATGTACTCCCCGGCGATTTTAAATACAGGGACCTGAATGGCGACGGTATGATTAACAACGACGATGTGGCGGAAGCCCCATTCTTTACGATCACCGTTAAAAAAGATTCTGTCAATACTGCCAGGGCACTGATCGGAAGAACCGTGAATCACGCCTATCCAACACTGAGTGCGGTAGAGGAAGCATTCTCAAATGAATATCCAAAGATCAGTGCTGCCCACCAGCAGATGGTCATGGTAGATGGAGTGCTCAGTGATGACGCAGATTGCCAGATCGCCAACCTGCCTGCCGGCTTTTGCGAACTGGACCAGTTTACATTCACACCGGCAAACAGCATTATTGAAAGTGCCTGGAAGAACCATTATGCCAGCATCCTTCAGTTGAACAGAATGTTGGCCAGCCTGAATGGAATACAGGGCGACAAAGCAGCCATTATTGCCCAGCTAAAGGCTTTCCGCGCATTTTTATACCTTGAACTGCAAACCTATTTCGGAACATTACCGATGACAGAACAACTGTTGCTGCCCGTAGGCATTTCTCCCGGTAGCATATACCTGACAAGGTACAATATCAAAAAAGATCTGACCGATGCATTACCGGGATTGCCGGATGCTGCCCCTGCAGGCAAGCCATGGTACATGACTTCTGCCGGCGCCAATATGCTGCTGGCGAGAATTGCGCTGTTTGAAATAAATGGTAACGATGCAACCACTTATACAGACAAAGTCATTGCAACAAAAAGGTATGCACTGGCCGACTCAGCGAAGGTCTTTACCGCTCCCGCCAGCAACGAGATCATATGGGATATCACAGCGAGTATGAATACTCCTTTTAAAGATTACTTTGTTCGCGGCGGGTTGACCGTTAATTTCTGTCCGGCTATCCGTTATACCGAAACCTACCTGCTCAGGGCGATGGGTAAGATCCTGTTGGAAGACCTTAGCGGCGCCAATGAGGCGATCAACATTGTGCGCACAAGGGGCAAAAAACCTGCTATTACGCTTAAAACCCTGGATGAGACAAGAAATGAATTAAAGATCCTGTATAAAGAAGAATTGTACAGAGAAGGGTTCCGTTACGCCCGCCTGGTGCTTTATAACGATGCAAAAACAGTACTTGGCAGCAAGGGTTACCAGGACAAGCATGCATTGCTGCCTATCCCTCAGTCGGTGCTTGAAGCATATCCGAATATTCATCAGAACGTAGGATATTAGCATCAGCAAGACAGGCTTCGATAATAACAACACGCACCTCATATAAGATGCGGATGTGAAAATAAATGAGCCCTCAGGCATTGTTTCCCTCAGGACTCGCAATAAAAGCCCGTATCAAAGTGAATACGGGCTTTTATTTATCTTTACAGTTCCAGTAGTTCTATACCTGAAATATAACGGACAACCTATAAAATTAAATGTTTACCCAAACGCAATTCATGAAAAGATTATTAGCGCTCCTGCTGTTATGTAGCCTCTGGGCATGCAAAAAAAATGACCACGATACTTCTCCTCCTCCTCCTTCCAAACCCGACACAGTACGTGCAAAGATCACTGTTTGGGATGGTACACAATGGAATGTGGATAAACCGAAAGGCGTACCTGCAGTTGGCGCTGAGGTAAGGCTCTATTCGTCTGTGACATATTACAAAGAAGGATGGGTTGCTTATTCAGCCATTACCGACGAACATGGCGTCGCCACTTTTAATAACCTACCCGAGGGCGAATATTACATGCTGGCTTTTAAAGGAGTGATTCACCAGGGAGAAATAAGCAATACATGGGATGATGGCGATGGCAAGACCCTCTTATCCGACTCCATATTTCAGACCCAGGCTGAAATTGATAATCCACAAACGCCACGTCAGCCAGGTGCTGTTCCCGGCGATCTCAGATATAAAGATATTAACCAGGACGGCTTAATCTCCGACGCCGATATGGTGGCAACCCCATACCTCAAATTCAGCGTCACACCTAAAACAGATACGGCCTTCAGCACCATCATTGCCAACCCGGTCAACCACGAGATGACACTGTACAAAACAGAGGCACAGGTGGACTCGGCACTGCTTCCGGTGGTGAAGACGATCAGTACTGTTTATCAGCGGTTCCGCATGTTGGACGGCATCCTTAGTGACGATGCCGACTGCAACGGCTTACCTGAATGGTGCGAATTGGACAATTTCACTTTCACTGCAGACAATGCCATTCTTGCCAATCTCTGGAAAGATGCCTACGCCTGCATCCTGCAGCTGAACAGGATGAAACTAAGCCTGGACAATTTCCAGTCAGAAAATAAAGAACTGAGAGCACAGATCACTGCCTTTCGCGGACTGCTCTTTTCAGATCTGATGTATTATTTTGGTGAGAACGTACCTATAACACATAAAGCAAAACTGCCCAGAACTGTAACTGGCGATACCCGGGAACTCCGGCAGGCCGCCTACTTCCAATTCTCTGCTGCTATAAGCGATCTTCCCGTCGAAGCGCCAGCGGGTAAAAAATGGCGTATGACACAGGACGCGGCGGCTTTGATAATAGCAAGGTATACAGGAGCTGGTAGTACCTGGAATATATTGCTGAAACCCATTCTCAAAAGAGGTAAATATTCCCTGGTAGCCCCTTCACAGGTTTTTGTCTCGCCAGACAATAGTGAGATTATCTGGGACATGACCTTCGGTATGACACCTGAATTTAAGCAGTACTTTGTGCGCAGTGGAACTACTGTAAATTTCTTCCCTGTTGCCCGTTATAGAGAAGCCTTGCTATTGAATGTGCTAAACTATAGCCAGTTTGAACTGGATACAATTAGTACCCTGATCAACACCGTTCGGGTCAATCGTCAGGAAGCACCAATTACATTTACATCTTTTGATGACGCCCAAAATGAACTGAACAGATTACTGGCAGTGGAATTTTACAGGGAAGGCTTCCGTTTCCTGCGCCTGGGGCCTCAGCGCGAGGCCGTACTGGGAAGCAAAGGATACCAGCAGCACCATCATAATCTTCCTATCCCATCATACATCCTGAGAGATTATCCCAAAGTTCTCCAGAACGAAGGGTACTAACACTATAAATATTTACGAAAAGCGGGTATACCTAAACAAGGATATACCCGCTTTTTTTACTTTTACTTTATGAAGTTGCTGAAACGTATCTTTCGCGTACTCCTGGTGTTATTCATCTTATTGAATGTCATTGCTGCCTTCCATGCATGGAAGTTCACTCATTTCTATGCCCCGGGTAGCTTCCGGAATAAAACGCCGGAACAAATGAATGTGCTGGAAAAGGCCAGGATGTTATTGCTCGGTGTACGTATTTCAAAATCCCTTGTCAGGCATACTCCGGAGTCCCGCTATGAAACCGTTCACATGACCACCAGCAATGGACTGCAACTGGAAGGATGGTGGACGCCTGTTGCTGCTTCCAAAGGCACTGTCATTCTCTTCCATGGTTACGGCGGCAGCAAAGACGGGCCCATACCTGAGGCAATGTATTTCCAGACACTGGGCTATAATACACTGCTGATGGACTTCCGCGCGCATGGCAACAGTGAAGGTACTGTATGTACTGTTGGTTATAGAGAGGCGGAAGACGTCATGCTGGCCTACAACCTTGTACAGCAAAAAGGAGAAAAGCATATCGTGTTATGGGGCGTTAGTATGGGAGCCGCGGCCATCCTGCGAGCTGTGCCTACTTATCACCTGCACCCCAATAAGGTCATCCTCGAATGCTCTTTTGCCACACTTACTGATGCGGTGAAGGGCAGAATGCGGGCTGTTAGCCTTCCCGGTACTCCTTTTTCACAGCTGCTCACTTTCTGGGGAGGTATAGAGAATGGCTTCTGGGGCTTCAACTACAATCCTGCCGATTATGCGCAAAGCATTACCATGCCCGCCCTCATTTCCTGGGGTGCGCATGATACCCGTGTTACCAGGCAGGAAACCATTAGCATTTACAAACATCTCGGTACGAAAAAAAAGGAACTGGTCATTTTTGAAGATTGCGGGCATCAATCATTCTGCAGGAGAGAAGGGAAAAAATGGAAGGAACATATCCGCAAATTTTTAGCAGCCAGATAACAATGCTGCCTGGTTTCCTCCAATAAAAAAGCACGCTCCACCCGAATGAAGCGTGCTTCACAAGACCAACATCCGCCTTTATGATAATCATGATCCCAGCTTGCGCCGGGTATCACTACAATGCTCCTGGCCAGGCCATAGCGGCACCGTTCTTAATCATGATAGCATGTAAGATCTTACGAATGCGTTTCTTAAAGTAAAGGTAAACATGCACACTGCTATGTGCATGACAGCATCAACGTCTTATTACAACAGGTGTTCCCACCTTGATAATATCATACAGTTCGCTCACGTCTCCGTTCTTCATACTCACGCAGCCCAGGGTCCAGTTAATACGGCCCTCCACATAGTTGTCCCGTATACCGGAGTTCCATTCCACACCATGAATGCCAATACCGCCACCTGGTGTAGCGCCGGCAGAGATCTCCCCATTTTCCTGCATTTGATGGAACTTGTTCCAGGCCGCTTCATTTGGATAATCCAACAGCATAAAACGATTCCAGAGCTTATCTATCCGCTTGCTCAATATATGAAAGGTCCCTTCGGGCGTCAGGCGGTCTCCCTCCTGCCTTTTGGGCGACTGGTCCTTGTTGCCAAAAACCACCTTGTATATCTTCCTCAACGTGACATCTTCATAAAGATACAAGCGGTAGTCACTCTTATCGATCAGTAAAAATACTTTGTCAGGATCAATGCTGCCAGGAAGTATTTTCACTTTATACAGGTAATCTTCATCACCTTTATTGGTAGTAAATCCTGATACACTCAGTGTCAGCACCAGGAGTATCAACAAGCAATAGCGATTCATTTTCACAGGGATTTTGCATAATGTTAACGTTGACTGTCAACTGATTATTGCAAATGGTTAAAAATTTCAGATGGCAAAAATAAAGAACCATCCGGAATTTCCGTCAGATGATCTCTGTGCGGAACCGGATGGTTCATGAATATATACGGTTATGTCGCTATGTATTTTGAGCTATTGCTGCTCAGATTAGTAACCGAAGATTTCCTCCAGTGACACTTTCTTCACATCTCCATACTTCTTCAGATCGTCCAGGCTTACCTTCTTATCTGAAGCCACGATGCAATAAGTGTAAGGTTTTCTGGCAATGTTCTGTTCATGGAACTGCTTCACATTTTCAAATGTAATGCCATCGATCTGTGAATACACTGTTTTACGGTAGTCGGTATCCAGTCCCAGTTTCTTTGCCGCCAGGTAAGTGAAGATGATGCCATCCTGTGTGATGCGTTCTGTTTCAATATCCTGCTTCATACTCTGTCTGGCGGTTTCAAACAGTTTGTCTGAACGCGGAATATCATTCAGCAGTTCATTCATGCCGTTGATCGCTTCGTTCATTTTATCTGCCTGGCTACCCACATAGGCTACCATAGAATAACGGGCATCCTTCCTGTCGGGAGAAGCGTAATAAGCGTAGGTCGAGTAAGCCAGCGCTTTGGATTCACGGATGGTCTGGAATACGATAGATCCCATGTTACCGCCAAAGTAGCCGTTAAACATTTCTACGAGTGCAGTATTCTCAGGCTTATAGGTATCTGTATTCCTTACCCAGTTCACCTCAGATTGTACCATGTCATAGTCTGTAAACAATACCTGGTTATTACCCTGGTCTATCTTATCAAACTTTATTGCAGCAGGTACTGCCTTAAGCGCCGCCGGTATGGTATGCTCTTTCTGTACAGCAGCGATAGCGGCTTCCAGTGCCTGCGGACCATAATAAATAACGGTGTGCTGATACTCCGGCAGGGAGTGCAGGATGTCTACCAGCTGCTGTGCGGTAATGCCATCGAGCTCCGCCTGGCTCAGTTGATTGTTGAAAGGATTTTTTGCACCGTACATGGCATAGCTCGCCAGGCCTTTCAGGATATTACCTTTATTCAGTTTGCTGTCTGAGCGGCTTTTGGCAACACGGCCTTTGAACGCAGCCAGCGCCTGCTCGTTCGGCTGACAGTTCTTCAAGAGATGCTCGAACAGGGATACTGCCTGGTCAAAGTTTTCCTGCAAGCCACTGATGCTGATGGTGGTGACATCGGTCCCTGCCGATACGTTGAAGTTACATGCAATGTTGTAGAATTCTTTACTGATCTGTTCAGTAGTATATTTATCTGTTCCCAGGAACTGGAGGTACTGTGCTGCCAGCGGCAACAGTTTATTGTTCCAGCTGCCCATATCGAAACGGTAGTACAAGCGGAACAAGCCATTGTCCTTATTCTGTACATACAGTACATCTGCGGCACCCAGTTTACCTTTCTGGATATCTTTACCAAAGTCCAGCCACAGCGGTTGGATCTTGGCAGCGGGCATTTCGTTGATCTCTTTCAGGAAGGTGGATTGCGCTTCACGGTTTACTTCCACCGGTGTAATAGCCGGTTTCTCAACCTTTTGGATATTCTTATCCTCGCCCTTACGTTTATAAAGCAATACGTAGTTGTTAGCGAAGTATTTGTTGGCGAAATCAACGATCTGTTGTTTTGTGACCTTACCCATATCGTCTACGAAGGAAACGTCTGTCAGCCAGTTTTTGCCCCTGTGTTTGATAAAGCCGTCCATTAATGCACTGGCGCGGGTATTATTGCTTTCCAGGCCCTGCAGCTCAGAAAGCTTGGCATTGTTCACAATGGCTTTTACCATGGTTTCGTCGAACTCGCCTTTCTTCAGGATCTCCAGTTGTCCCAGTAAGAGGTCTTTCACTTCTTCCAGGGTTTGTCCCTGTTTGGCGGTACCACTCAGGCTGAATACAGAATAATCTTTCCAGGCCATAACGCCTGCGCTTGATTTCAGTACCTTTTGTTGTTTATTGATGTTCAGGTCAAGCAAACCGGCCTTACCGTTGTTCATCACTTCAGATATTACTGAAAGAAGTACATTGGACTTCACATCCAGGGCTCCGGGCATGCGGAAAGCGATCATGACATTTTCCGCATCAGGACCAAATACCTCTTTTACGATAGGCGCAGTGATCGGCTTCTCTACCGGCGATTTGTATTCGTTAACCGGTTTGGGTTTCATGTAGGAGAAGTCCTTTTCTACCTGTCTGATCACCTGGTCAGGATCAAGATCACCTGCCATTACGATGGCCATGTTATCAGGCACATAGTAGGCGTTATAGAAATCGCGGATCGCTTTCAGCGAAGGATTCTTCAGATGCTCTACTGTACCGATGGTGCTCTGCTGACCATAATTGTGGGTTGGGAACAGAGAAGATAACATCAGTTCATAAGACTTACGGGCGTCATTATCCAGCCCTCTGTTCTTTTCCTCATATACAGCTTCCAGCTCGGTATGGAACAGGCGGAAAACCGGATCCTTGAACCTTTCTGCCTGTACTGCCAGGAATTTGTCAACCACGTTGGAAGGAATATCTTCTTCATAGATCGTTTCCTCCACCCAGGTATGTGCATTGGTGCCCTGTGAGCCCATACCCGCCATCAGCTTATCATACTCGTTGGCAATGGCATATTTTGCCGCCAGTCCGGATACGCTGTCAATCTGATGGTATACTGCTTTACGGGCAGTAACATCGCTGGTATGATTGTAGGTATCATACAGCCCCTCAATCCTGTCGAGGTAAGGTTTCTCCTTTGACCAGTCCAGGGAGCCGAACTGCTGGGTACCTTTAAAAAGGAGGTGCTCCAGGTAGTGGGCCAGACCGGTATGATCGTGCGGATCATTGTTGCTGCCAGCACGGGTACCGATAAGGGTCTGAATGCGCGGGTCCTTTTTGTTAACGCTGAGAATTACGGTCAATCCGTTTTTCAAGGTGTAGAAGCGTGCTTTCATCGGGTCGTTGGTGATATACTTATAAGTATACCCTCCCGACGTGCCCTCTTTCCACTCATACTTCTTTTGTTGTGCGCCTGCAATATTGGATATAGCGCAGGCTACAAGCAATGAAGAGATTGCTTTTGTAATGAGGTTCATGAATTGGTTTTTGAAAATAAAAAAAACATTACCAAATATAATGGTAATGCCCGGATGTGAGGCAACAGGAATTTGTTAAAAGGGATTAAAAGATGAGCAATGGCCTATCTTTTCCAGTCGTGTTCAGAAGCAGGTCCGTATTCGATATTAACAAACAGCGCATCAATAGCCGCAGGGGCTTCCGTATGAGCTAAAAACAAAGGGCGTTCATAAGTGAGGCCACTAAACGATAACCCACCATTTTGTCCCGGATGGTGGGCATAAACTTTCACCCCAACAATTCTCTTCTCACATGAATGAGCCCATACAATAAATCCGGTACAGGCCAGAAAAGCAATAAAAGAACGCATACTATATAGATTTTGATCCCCCAAAAACGTTAAAAGCTGTTAAAACGTATCCCTATTGAAAAAGGATACTGTTCCAGGCCATAATCATGTAAAGGAGTTAGCGCAAAATTACCATAAAGTTTCAAAGGTCCATAACCTACGTCTCCTGTCAGGCTCAACTTCCATTTGTTCAGGTTGAATTCATCCACTTTCTTTTCCTTTCCACGCTCCCTGCTGATCTGTTTCGTACGGGCCTTTACCAGGTATCCTCCCATCACTCCCATTCCCATTTTGAACGCTCGGGAAGGGCGGGCCGGGTTGCTGTTGAAGTTCAGCATCAGTGGTACGCTCAGGTATTCAGCGAACAATTTGTTCTTGGAAAAATTCACATTATCACGTATGATCTGGGTGGGGTATCCGGGGACATAGGTAATATTTCTCGCAAAACGGTAGTTGTTCATTTCGACACCTAAGGCATAGATCAGGTTCAATTTGTGTTTATAGATATTCAACCGTTGCTGGAACAACCATATATTGACATTGATGGACTTTCCGGTAATCAGTTTAAACTCTGATGGCGTAAGTGGCGCACTCCCTCCACGGGGGGCCAGGGTATTCAAACCAGCTGCTGAATAAGTAAATGACTTATTATAAATATCTGATACTCCATTAGGCGCATAGTAGGATAAAGCGACAGCCCCTGTATAATCACTCCGGTCTATATAATTATTGAATCCCAAATCAAAGACAAACCATCTGGTTTGCAGGTTCTTTTTCAACCTTTCTTTGGCATATGCAGTATCGTTATAGACCTTGAAGATGCGTTTGCCCTTTGCGTCCTTTCCTTTTACGATGATCAGCCCTTTTATCTGGATAGTCTCCACGAGGCTGTCAGCGGTCTGGGCTTTTGCACCTACGCTTACGATAAGCAGTAACAATAAATAGCGTAAAAATTTACACTTCATATCAAAAAAGTTCATTCATCGATTTATTTCTTCTTACGGGACAGGAACCTGGCTACGTTGGCCACTCCATTGAGCAGTTTACTGTCTCCGTTCATTGTCACTGCCATTACCAGTTCACCATTTGCCGGCGCCGCAGGTGCTTCAGCCGGAGATGCAACAGGCGCCTCCTTGATCTTTTCGGCATTTGCCATCACTGCAGTTTTCTCTGGTACGGTTGTAACATTCTGCGCCAGTATACTTTCCTGCTGCGCTGTTTTTTCCTGCAATTGTTGCACTACTTCCCCTGAAGTAGACGCTGGTTGCGGTATCTTGGCCAACGCCGGTAAGCGGTTGTCCGGCAGGCGGTCTATACCGGCTTCCTGTTTCGGCTCATTCGCGGTCGCTCCGGGTACGGTAGTCTTATTGGTGTTGTTATCTGTTCCTCTCTGGGCAATGGCATCACTTTGTGAGGTTTTGCGCCGGGTATTGCCTTCAGTCTCGGCAACTCCATCTGCCTCACTTTTTTCATCAGCAGCTGCCCGTGTTGCGGCGTCTTCAGCAGAACCGGTTGCCGGGCGGCCTGCGTCTGCAAGAGCGTGATTGTTGGCCTGTTGACCGGCTGACTGCTGAGCGGCAGGTGAATCCCCTTTAGTGGATGACTGACTAACAGCCACTTGTGGTTTTTCTCCTGAACGCTGACCGGGTAGCAACCAGACACTAAGTCCGACTACCACAGCAGCTGCAGCACTCCACCACCACACCGGCCGTACGGTAATACGTTCCCGTCTTCTATATAGCGATGCTTTATTGCCAAATGTTACAGAAAGATCAGGACTTAACCTGGCTGCCTGCAGGAGTGAGAGTTCCTTTTGTATATGAGGGTGCTGGCTGATCAATGCCTCCAGCTCCCTTTTTTCAGTTACACCCAGCTCATTATCAACGTAATCCAGCAGGAAACGCTCATAATTTGTGGCAGACAGCGCGCTGGTGTTCCTGTAGAGCGCTTCTTTGGCTTCAAACTTCATTCCCTCGTCAGGGCGCAACCTGGTGGCCTCCAGCAACGTCAGTTCCTTCCGGACTTCCGGATGCTGCTGCATAAAGGCTTCTAATGCGGCCATTTCCTCCCCGGTCAGCTCACCATCAATGGCGCTGAGCAGGAATTCCTCGTAGTTCGATATGTTTATATTAACTGCCAAATCAAAACATATAATTAATATGCAATATTACTTGATTCCCCTCATCTGCACTAGATCACATTTTCCATCTTCACCAGGTACTGTTTCAGGTGTAACCTTGCTCTGTGCAGATAAACCTTTACCTGTGAAGGATTTAACTGCATAATTTCTCCTATTTCCTCATAGCTGTAGCCTTCATAATCTTTCAGTAATATGAGCGAGCGCTGAACATCTGTCAGTTTGTCCAATGCTTTCTCCAATACCTTTTTTGCGTCATGGATCCTTTGCTCTGAGATCCTTGTCTCCTCTTTAAACTCGTCTACCAGTGTAATACGCTTCACCTTACGGACATGATCTATCATATTGTGGTAGGCTACAGTAAACAGGTATGACTTGCCTTTCTCAAAAGGCACATCGTTACAGTGCTTCCACAATATTTCAAACGCATTCTGTACAACATCTCTGGCGTCCTCGGTATGGTCTAAATTTTTAACAATAAACCGGAACAGATTGTCCGCGTACAGGTCCACGCATTGATTGTACTCCTTTTCCGTCATCCGGGTGTTGCGGGATTTTAGTGCTAATGTCCGACAATTACTTTATATCCACTCATCTTCCCCCTCCTTTCCATCCCACTATTTGTCTGTGCGCCTGTCCGGCACGTATCGCTCTGGACGGCAAGTTCCCGCATGGCACCTTGCCATCCTTCAATAGCGCGGAAATTTAAACTCAGTCCGGACCCCGTTTACACACAAAGGCCAATTTAACGGGATCAACGTGCAGACATTACTATGACGCAGAGCAGTCCCCAAATGTTACAGCCCCGTCAAACTTTTTCCTGCCGGGTCACAAAAGCCCTTGCGGGTGATAGAATCGCAATACATTTATTGCTATAACTTTGAACCAGGTTACAAAATCTGCTATTATGAACCAAAAATTCATTGCCCGCCTTCAACAGGAACTGGATGAGATACGCTCCGCCGGACTTTTTAAGAACGAGCGCGTGATCACCTCTGAACAGGGAGCCGAGATCCAGGTAGGTGGGAACACCGTTATTAACTTCTGTGCTAATAACTACCTGGGCCTTTCCAGCCATCCCGATGTGATCAGGGCAGCCAAAGATGCCATTGATACACATGGATATGGCATGAGCAGTGTCCGCTTTATATGTGGTACCCAGGATATTCACCGCGAGCTGGAACAGAAACTGGCTGAATTCCTTGGTACTGAAGACACTATCCTGTACGCTGCCGCTTTCGACGCTAATGGCGGTGTATTCGAACCGCTATTCAATGAGCAGGACGCCATTATCTCTGACGCCCTCAATCACGCTTCCATTATCGACGGTGTACGCCTCTGTAAAGCACAACGTTACCGTTACGAACATAACAATATGGCTGACCTGGAGGCCAAACTACAGGAATCAGCCCACCTTCGCAGCCGTATTATCGTAACCGACGGGTCTTTCAGCATGGACGGCACCATTGCCCAGCTGGATAAGATCTGCGATCTGGCTGACAAATACGACGCGATCGTAATGATCGACGAAAGCCATTCCTCCGGCTTCCTGGGCAAAACCGGCCGCGGCACCCACGAATACCGCAATGTAATGGGCCGTATTGACATCATTACAGGTACCCTGGGTAAGGCCCTTGGCGGTGCATCCGGCGGTTTCACCAGCGGTAAGAAAGAGATCATCGATATGCTGCGCCAGCGTAGCCGTCCTTATCTCTTCTCCAACTCCGTAGCCCCCAGCATAGTTGGCGCTTCCATCTCCGTACTGAAGATGTTAAGCGCTACTACCTCACTGAGGGACAAACTGGAGTACAACACCCGCTACTTCCGCACCAAGATGACGGAAGCCGGTTTTGATATTAAACCAGGCGACCACCCTATCGTTCCGGTAATGTTGTACGATGCGGTATTAAGCCAGCAGTTCGCCGACAAGCTCCTGAAAGAAGGCATCTACGTGATCGGCTTCTTCTTCCCGGTAGTTCCGAAAGGCCAGGCCCGTATCCGTGTTCAGCTTAGCGCTGCTCACGAACAGGCACACCTCGATAAGGCCATTGCAGCCTTTACCAAAGTGGGTAAGGAACTCGGAGTAATCAAGGAATTAGTTAAATAATATATACTGAAAGCCATCTCCCCGCTGTTGGAAATCAGGCTTCATAAAGATCAAAAACTAACGCTAAAAGGGCTGGTCCGGGACCGGCCCTTTCTTTTTTGTAAACCCCTTCTCCAATGAACATCACTTGAATTTTGCCCTAATTGGCTACTTTTGCAGCTCTAAAAAGATGTATATGAAACAAACTGGCTGGATACTCCTGCTGGTAGCCATTCTGGCGAATGCCTGCGCTCCGAACAACGTTAAGATTGAAAAAGACTGGGAAAAGTATTTTAGCGAATACAAAGTAGAAGGCTGCTTTATGCTGTTCAACAACGGTCAGGGCACCTTTAAGGTATATAACATTGACCGGGCGAAGGAACGTTTGGTACCGGCCTCCACTTTCAAGATCTTTAACTCTCTCGTAGGTCTTGAAACCGGTGTGCTGAAAGACACCTCCACCGTCATTCCCTGGGATGGCGTTGTACGTTCCGTTCCGGAATGGAACCAATCCCTGAGCATGCAGCAGGCCTTCCGCCTTTCAGCGGTACCCTATTACCAGGAAGTGGCCCGCCGTATTACCAAACCTGTTATGCAGCATTGGCTTGACACTGTCAAGTATGGTAATATGAAGATCAGCCGTATAGACACCTTCTGGCTCGACAATAGTCTCCAGATCTCCCCGGATGAAGAACTTGGCTTCGTCAAGAAGCTTTATTTCGATCAGCTGCCTTTCCATAAGCTGACGATGCAATGGGTACGCGCTATCATGCTCATGGAAAAAACAGATAAGTATGAGCTGCGCTACAAAACCGGTATGGCAACCGTAGGCCCTAAAACAATTGCCTGGATAACCGGCTGGATTGAGGAAAATGGTCATCCTACCTTCTTCGTCCTGAACTTTGATACCGAAGATAAATCCCTCGATGTTCCGAAGGTTCGTATGAACCTCCTGAAAAACCTGCTGAAAGATGCGGGTTACATGGAAGGCCTGAAATAAATAATTGATGCGAAGCCATAGTTGAACAGGTCAAATACCTGCTGAACTATGGCTTTTTTAGCGCCATTTTAAATAGTTGCCATTGTCAAATATTGATCATCCGGAAAGAAAATGCCTCTACTCACATATTTGCCAAAGTCAATCAACTCCTGTTCAATCCTTTACAATAGCGGATCTCATAGTCCCGGGCATTACCCATTGCCTTTGCCGTCGTTAATAAGGGCTCCCTCCGGGTCCTTTTTTCCCTTTTCCGCTTATACCCTCCCTTTGGTGCCCCCGGTAACTGCTTATCTATCACCTCTCCTATCCCCATAGCGTTAAAAAACTCCTAAATCGCCACCTACATATGATGTAAAACGTACTAAAAAAATTATATTTGATCCCTGTGTCCGGTCTCCCTCATGACCGGCAGAAGAAATCTTTATTGGATGATGTTACGTTTTCAGCATAGCGAATACTTATGGGCACTGGTCTTATTACTGGTACTGCAACTGGCATTCCTCAGCATATCCTGGTGGAAAAGACGCTCTGTTCGCAAACTGGGTGACCCTGTACTTGTAGAGAAGTTATTTACCGGTTACTCCCGCAGGCGCTTTACATTCCGTTTCCTGTTGATCTTCCTGGCCTTCCTTTTCGGGGTGATTGGCCTTGCTAACATTCAGAAAGGCAGCCGGATGGAAAAGATCACCCGCAAGGGAGTGGATGTAGTGATCGCTCTCGATGTCAGCAAAAGTATGCTGGCAGGAGATGTGAAACCTGACCGGCTGACCAGGGCCAAACAACTTATCTCCAAACTGACTGACAAACTGGATAACGACCGCGTAGGCCTCGTGGTATTTGCCGGCAATGCCTATCTTCAGATGCCCCTGACCATAGATTACTCTGCCGCCAAAATGTACCTGTCTACTGTAGGACCGGAAATGATCCCTACACAGGGTACAGCCATCGGACAGGCGATCCAGGTGAGCAATGACGCTTTTAATAAAAAGGAAAGGAAACATAAAGCCCTCATTATCATTTCCGATGGTGAAGACCATGATGAAGCAGCCATTTCGAAAGCTAATATGGCCTTCGACAATGGCGTTGTGATCAATACCATCGGTATAGGTTCTCCCACCGGCTCTCCTTTACCGGACCCGGAAACAGGCACCTACAAAAAAGACAAGGAAGGCAATACCGTTATTTCCAAACTGAATGAAGATGAACTGAAGTCTATCGCCGCTGCCGGCAGGGGCATTTACGAGCACCTCGATAATAATACGGAAGAGGTGGTGAATTCCCTGGTACAGAAAATAGATAGCATGGAGCAGAAAGAATTCGGGGAAAATATATTCACAGACTATAACAGCTACTACCAGTATTTCCTGGCTATCAGCCTGTTATTGCTCGTTGCCGAGTTCTTTATTCCGGAAATCAGGCGCAGTGCCCGCCCAAATGTTGTCGTTACCGCTACAGAAAAACCATGACGAAACTACAATTGACATATCAAACCTTACTGGCTGGCCTGCTTATCTGCCTTTGCCAGAGCGCTTTCGCCCAGACCGGGAATAAATATATCCGTAAAGGCAATGAGCTGTATAAGAACAAACAATATACTGACGCTGAAGCCGCCTATAAAAAAGCACTGGAGGTAAACAAGCAGTCCGTGGAAGGCCGCTATAACCTGGGTAACTCCCTGTACGAGCAGAAACGTTTCGACGATGCCCGCACCCAGTACGCCAATAGCTTTAAGATTGCGCCTACCCGGGAGGGCAAAGCCGACGCCAGCTACAACATTGGCAATACCTTTATGGAGGGAAAGAAATGGGAAGAGAGTATCAAGGCTTACAAAGAAGCACTGAAACAGAACCCGTCTGATGAAGAAGCCCGCTATAACCTTGCCTATGCCCAGGCTATGCTGAAGAAGCAGCAAGGCGGTGGCGGAGATAACAAGGACAATAAGGACAAAAAAGACAAGGATAAAAATCAGCAGAACAAAGACCAGCAGAATAAGGAGGACCAGAAAAAAGATCAGCAGAACAAGAACAAACAGGACGAGAACAAGGATCAGCAGAATAAAGACAAGAACAAGAATAAAGAGCAGCAGGACGAAAAGCCTGAGCCACAGCCAAGCAAATTGAACAAGCAGGAGGCAGAACGTTTACTCCAGGCATTGGGCCAGGAGGAGAACAAACTGCAGGATAAAATGAAGAAGGCTAAGGGGCAGGTAGTGCCTGTTGATAAAGACTGGTGATCCGCGATGGCGACCTTCCGGTATATTTCCTGCAGTCTCTGATAAAATGGTTCTGATCATAATATCCTTTATCCAATGCGATGTGGATAAGGTTCTTCTCTCCCTGCATCAGGCTGAAATAGGCATACAGGAAGCGAATGCTACTGAGGTAGGCCTTGGGCGTAACGCCCAGGTACCGGCGAAAATTCCGCTCCAGCCATTTATAATTCAAACCTGATTGCTTACAGATATCAGCTACTGATATCTGCCCCTGATGGGCTCTTATGAGTTGCACAGCCACCTGCAACATATAGTTCACCGTTGTATAGGCTGGCAGTTTTTTCAAAAGAAATGCCTCCAGCAATGCCACCCGCTCCTGTTCCCCGGCATTGCAGATCGCTTCCGCCAGCTCCGCTCCGGGGCTTCCCCAGACCTCATCAATGCCACATAATGGGTGTTGTATGCCAATTGCCGGTTGTTGCACCAGATGGTACAATCCGCAAGGCGTGAACCTGACCACAAGCAAACGACTTCCTTTTGGCAGATGGGTGATATAAGTGTCCTGCAATCCGAAACTACAGAGGAAGGCCCGGTTAAAAAACCGGTTATACGCCCCTCTGAATGTAATCCCGTACGCCGCATCCAGTAAAAAGACCAGGACGGGTGCCCCATCCAGGCTTGCCCATACATTGTCCTCCCGGCCTTGCCAGGTCACACAATAATAGCCTTCTACGATATCTGCCAGCCCGGCTGCGGGTCTGGACAGCGGAAGGCGTTCCATGAAAATATGTGCGAGCAGATCTACCGGCATAACCCTGTAAAGATACAGAGAATCAGGCCCATCGCCATTCTTCCCGGTCACAGATGTCGAAAATGTGCTATCCCGGACAGGCAATATGGCCGTTCTTCGCTACAAAAACATGGTACGACCTATTCTCGCCTACGGCGCTCCGGGTTTACGGCAGCCGACCCGGGAAGTAAGCAGGGATACTCCCGGCCTTCAGCAACTGATCAATGATATGTGGCAGACCCTGGACAATGCCGGCGGTGTTGGATTAGCCGCCCCCCAAATCGGCCAGGCCCTGCGTATGTTCCTGGTAGACAACCGGGAGGCTGTCTACCACATCCGCAAGGTATTCATCAATGCCTCGATAGTGGAGTACAGTTCCACCGTTTGTACGGAGGAAGAAGGCTGCCTGAGTATACCCGGGTTCGCCGTTCCTGTTACGCGGCCTGATAGTATTACCATCCGGTACCAGGATGAAATTTTTCAAACCATGACGGCTACTTTCCACGGTATGGCCGCACGCATTATCCAGCATGAATATGATCATGTGGAGGGTATACTTTACCTCGACCGTCTTCCATCTCTCAGCCGCACACTGCTGCGGCGTAAGTTACAGGAGATAAGCAGGGGCCGGTTCCGACCCTCCTATCCCATGCAATTCCCCCTGCGTAGTTGATCCATTCGCGATTCTATTCATTACCTTTGCTCCATATTTGGATTTCTTTTATGCAGCTATATTGTAATTCACTGACGGAATATAAGCGACTGGCCACTTTGGAAGTAAAGGTAGGAGACCTGCTGATAGGTAATAATCATCCAATACGTATCCAGACCATGACCACTACTGATACGATGGATACCAATGCCACTGTGGAACAGGCTATCCGTTGCATAGAAGCCGGTGCTGAGCTGGTGCGTATTACCGCTCCCAGCAAAAAAGAAGCAGAGAACCTGTTGCCCATCCGCAATGAGCTGCGCAAAAGAGGATATACCACCCCCCTCGTGGCGGATATACACTTCACACCGAACGCGGCTGAAATAGCAGCCCGGATCGTGGAAAAGGTGCGTATCAATCCCGGCAACTACGTCGACAAAAAGAAGTTCGAGACGCTCACCTATACAGACAGCGAATACCAGGAAGAAATAGACCGCATACGCAAACAGTTCACCCCCCTGGTGAAAATATGCCAGGAACATGGAACCGCTATGCGTATCGGTACTAACCATGGATCGCTGAGCGACCGTATCATGAGCCGCTATGGAGACACTCCCATGGGGATGGTGGAAAGTGCGATGGAGTTCCTCCGTATCGCAGAGGACCTGAACTACAGGAACATCGTGCTCAGTATGAAATCCAGCAATCCGCAGGTAATGGTGCAGGCTTACCGCCTTCTGATCCAGACCATGCAGGAACAACTTGGTCACTGCTATCCCCTTCACCTGGGCGTAACCGAAGCTGGTGACGGAGAAGACGGCCGCATCAAATCTGCCGTGGGTATCGGTACTCTGCTGGAAGATGGTATCGGCGATACGATCCGTGTTTCTCTTACTGAAGATCCGGAGTTTGAACTGCCGGTGTGCCGCGACCTGGTAAAACGCTATACCAGTCGCCAGGATCATACGCCTATCCCTCCGGTAGAACAGCTGCCTTATTCTCCATTCGAGCATAAACGCCGTGAAAGCATTGCTATCAATAACATTGGCGCCAAGCAGGTACCTGTTGTTGTTGCCGACTTTAGCACCAATACCGGTATTACTCCTGAACATTTGCAGGCGGTTGGCTATCATTATGACGCCAATACTGATAAATGGAATATTGCCGATGCGGCAGCAGATTATATATTCACCCGTGAACTGCTGTCCTTTTCACTGCCCGGCACGCTGAAAGTGATTGTACCGCACGACATCTGGCACGGGACAACAGATAAGGAGAAATATATGCCGCTCTTTACTGCGGAGGAATACCTGCAGTCCAAAGAGCGTTCTTCCATTATTAATTTCATCGATCATAATACCGGGGTTGCCTTACCGGAAAACTTCCTGTTGCAGATGGCCAATGATCATACGGTTGTACTCTGCCTGCATTCTTCCAATGCGCATGCTATGCCGGAGGTAAGACGTACCATGATCACCCTCCTGGAACGGCAGATACAGCAGCCTGTCATATTAAAATGCTTCGCGGAAGATAATACCGCCGATGAGCACCTGATACATTATGCCACTGAAACCGGTGCTCTCCTGCTTGATGGTTTCGGTGACGGTGTATGGCTTGTGAGTGAGGCCACCGGCGCGCAGGCGCCCGGTCATTCCCTGCTCAATAACATTGCCTTTGGCATTTTACAGGCCACCAGAACACGCATTTCCAAAACCGAATATATCTCCTGCCCATCCTGCGGAAGGACCTTATTTGACCTCCAGGAGACCACTGCGAGGATCCGGGCTGTGACCAATCACCTCAAAGGCGTTAAGATCGCCATCATGGGTTGCATCGTAAACGGTCCCGGGGAAATGGCCGATGCAGACTTCGGATATGTAGGCAGCGGCGTTGGAAAGATCACCCTCTATAAAGGAAAAGAGGTTGTGAAACGTGGTTTGAACAGTGAAGTAGCTGTGGATGAGCTGATCTCCCTCATCAAGGAAAACGGCATGTGGGTCGAAACCGCGAACTAAAGGGATTAACAACCGGAAAAAGTCGCGCCGGCCGACACATTCATGCCGCCAGCCGATATCCCTGATACAACAACGAACCGACAAACAAAACACCGATAGACTCCGTCAGGAGTCTTCGTGTTTGTAGCCCGGGGTTTCTACCCCCCGGGACCGGCGCGGCGATAACCCGCGTACCGCATACGGCATGATGATCCCCCGATGACGCGTAACAACCACGCGATGCATGGCGATTCCCCCGGGAACGGTATGATAATCCCCGACGCCCGCTATCAATGTCAATCGAAACGCCGTATCAATCAACACCATATTAAAAAAGGTCTCGCTGTGGCGAGACCTTTTGATCAAGGTTAACAGGATGATTTCATAAATCAATAAAGGGGGTCACTATATGTTCGTCAGACAATCGAATTGTTCGCTTCATCAACATTCACACTCCTTAACCACTTATAATAAGTTAAGGGGTTATCAAACATTTTGGGGTTAACTGTTATACTTTGTCAGGTGATACAAAGGTACATCCACTGCAAGCCCTTTGTCAAGCGTATCAATACGCAATCTCTTGCGGAAACTACGTTTCAAGAAATTGCAAATCACTACGTTAAAACATCCGAATAAATATTATAGATCAGCGCAGCTACCTATTAAAAAAATGCCTAATTTTTCACTCTAATCCAACATGAGATGAAAAAGATTTTAACAGGAGTGTTAGCACTTTTCATGGGCGCATCTGTTGCTATGGCCCAGACTCCCGCCACACAACAGGCGCCGGCAAAAGCTCAACACAGATCAGAAAAACCAGGTCAGAAAGCACAGCGTCCTGGATTGGACAGTGTTTCCGGCAAACCAGTGAAGAAAGACGGTACTCCGGACAAACGTTTTAAAGAGAACAAAGAGACCAAAGAAACTAAAGCACAGGGACCGTTGAAGAAAGATGGTACCCCTGACAAGCGTTTCAAGGAAAACAAGGATGCGAAACCAGAAGGCCCTAAAAAGGCAGATGGAACTCCAGACAAACGCTTCAAGGAAAATAAAGAAAAGAAAGCTGAAGAGAAAAAAGCTTAACAGCATCTCACATTTTCATCAGCGGATATCCTGCCCCGGTAGGATATCCGCTTTTTTTCTTCGTACATTTAACCAATGTTGGACTTCAGGTTAAAAGTATTCTACACAGTAGCCAGGCGCCTCAGCTTCACCAAAGCGGCGGAGGAGTTGTTCATATCGCAACCGGCTGTGACTAAACATATCCACGAGCTGGAACAGCAACTGGGCATGGCGCTGTTTGAACGTATTGGCAATAAGATCAAGATCACCCGTGCAGGCCAGGTGATGCTCAAACATGCAGATGATATCTTTACCAGTTATCGTAACCTCGAGTACGAGATCAACCAGCTGAAACATGAACAGGGCGGTCTGCTCTCACTGGGGGCCAGTACTACCATCGCACAATACTTCATTCCACCCCTGCTGGCACAGTTCAACCAGCGTTATCCCGAGGTAACCGCCTCCCTCATTTCCGGCAATACAGAACAGGTGGAACAGGCGCTCTTCGACAAAACGATCCAACTGGGACTGATAGAAGGCCGTTCAAAGAACCCCGTGCTGAAATATGTGGAGTTCGCAAAAGACGAGATAGCCCTCATCGGGAACGTAAAATATAATTATGGCGATCCGGACGCGCCGCTGACAGCCGCTGAACTGAAGTCCATTCCCCTCCTGATGCGCGAACAGGGCTCAGGTACCCTGGAAGTGATCACCGATGAACTCAAGCGCCTTAAGCTGAAGCTCACCGACCTGCAGATAGCCATGTACATGGGCAGTACCGAGAGCATCAAGTCCTATCTGCACCACGCCCCATGTGCCGCCTTTCTTTCCCTGCATGCCGTAAAACGGGAACTGGAAGCAGGTGAATTCAAGATCCTGCCGGTAAAGAATTTCAAGCTGGTAAGAAAGTTTCACTTTATTTATCTACAGGGCCAGCAGGATAAACTGGCGCAGCTATTCATGCGCTTTGCCAGGCAGCACGCAGGCACTCCATCCACAGATACTGAAAACAAAAACGCTTAACACTTCACATGGTTTTCAGCCATGTAAATGTTAAGCGCTGTAATAACGTATAACCCTGTATTGCTTAGCTACGCTGCAGGGTATATATGATGTACCCTGTTTTACCTTCAAAGCTCACCGCTGCCCTCCATACCATAGAAGTATTGTTCAGAGAGCTGATCTCTACACGGTAACCTTCCGTTACATTCTTGGCTTTTACGCCGGAACCCACTTTCTTGAACTGGAACATATCTACGCCACCCTGTTTGTATATAGACCATACGATAGACTGAGTAGCCGTCGTGCAACCGTCTTCGGTAGAAGATAAAGTATAAGAACCATTATTGTTAGATGGCAGGATCCACTGGCTGCCTTTAAAGCAGTTGTAAGATGCTTCATCAAAAACAGTCACCTTAGAACCTCTTGGAATTCCATCGAAACTAATATCTGTAATAACCCAGTTTCCTTTAACGGAACCTTTGCTGGCGCTTTGTTCTGTGTTGGTTGCTCCCGATTGGGTTTTACAGGAGATCGCAAATACAGCGGCTACCATGCATAATACTGCAAGTGTAAGGTGTTTCATGTTCAAATAATTTGATGTTTAAATTGTCGGAAATGCAATGCATTACGGACGCAAGGTGGGAAAAAACAAGAAACGTACCAAATCGCTCAGTGTACACCGGGTGGCGACATCTCCGTATGAGTTGGATATAAGCGCATTAAACGCTCTTCCATATTCCGGAACTGCTGGTAAAAATAAATGGTACTGGCCACAAGCGCCATGATAAGCAACATCATAGCAATAACGGTACAACGCCACCATATGCTGACGGTGATCGTGTTGTTGCGTGGCTGTAATATATACGTCTGAGGCCCTTCGGTTTGTTGCCTGCCCGCCTTTGAATAATAGCTATCCCGTCCATGAGGCGTCAGGTGCCGGGCTATTTTGTTCCATACAATGGCCGGTGGCGTGATGCCGCCATCATCCATTACCTTTTGAAGCCTGAATTCTGTTGCCGATATCTCGGTATTGAGTTCCGGATACAAGCTACGCATATGCTCGAATAGCTCAGCCTCTTCGTCAGATGCTAAGCCCAGCAGATAAGTCTCAATAATGCCACTTTCTATGTAATCATGAAGGTCCAAGGCGACATATCTAATTTAAATTACGGCAAATACTCCACGCAAAGCCTGTTCTCTGCACATAAGCTTCAAATGTCAAATTAAGCTAATTCATTTCCAAATAAAAATCACCTGACAACCCGGGCGTTCTTTACAGCAAATTGATAATGAGATGTTTAATTTGAACAACATAAGTATATACACCTATGTTACCACAAATATCTGATTATTTTTTGGAGCTGACCTGCTCTGTATGTAATTGTTGAGATTCCGTTTTTCTTTCTTTAGACTGCTGGTATTTGAGAAAAAAGTAAATGGCAAAGAAAAGACAGACCTTGGAGAGGATAAAGGTGATAATAAAGAATAACCGCCACCATTTATGAACAGTAATGTGTTGGCCATCCTGCGAATGTATATTAATAAAGGTATAGCGGGAATTATCGTCCTGTGGCGGTAATTTATCCCGCCAGTTGATGTGCTGGAATATACGTTGTTTGAGATGTGGGGATGGCAATACTGCCTCAGCAAGCGCCGTTTTCTCTATTCTTCGCTCCACGGCCATCACCTCAGCATTCAGAGAAGGATACAAGCGCCGCATCTGCTGCAATTCCTCCATCTCACTGGCTGTTGCGATCCCAAGCACATAGCTTTCAATGATCCCACTTTGTATGTAGTGATTAAGTTCCAATTATTCCCCCAAAAATTTTCTGAATGCGCCCATGATATCTTTCAGTTTTACCATTACCTCATCGGGTTGTGCCCCCAACATGCGGGCCACCGCTTCTTTAGGCAGTCCTTTATAATAACACAAGTGGAATATTGTCCTGCTTTCTTCCGGGAGCTTGTTGGCAAAACGCTGTAGCAGATTGCTATCATGTTTCATAACGTCGCTGCTGTTATCCTCGTTTTCTTCCATGATGGCGGCTTCTTTTACAGCCTGCTCACGGGCAATCCTCATCAGCCATCCGAATAAAGTAGCGCTTCCGGTGTCCCTGTATACTGTAATATTCTTAAATACATAGATGAACGTCCTTGCCAGTACTTCTTCCGCTGTCGCGGTATCGCCGACCACCTGTAGTATGATACTGTATAATGCGGGGCCATAATAGTCATAGACCAGTTCCTGGGCAACGGGATCTCCAGCTATCAATCGTTCAGTGATAATGTATTCGTCGATATGTACAGCTGATTGCTGCAAGTGTTATAGGTTTATGAGTAAACTAAGATAAACTATTAATTATTAAAGATCAATTTCTTGTTATAACATCTTATTTTACCTTAGTGCGTTCCAAACAACCGCTCTATCGCCGCCTTCCTGAAAGCAAAGATGTCCCGCAACTGCCGCTGCACAAAGAGCGCATGAGCAATATCACCTAATATTCCCAGGGGCATGGAATAATGGACTATATCCGTCATCCTGACCCCTTCCGGCACTGGCTCAAAATGGTGCTGATGATGCCATAAGCCGTACGGTCCCTGCCGTTGCTCGTCAATGAAGTATTTACCTTCTGCTACATGCGTGATCTCCGTCATCCATCTCAGCGGTATTCCCAGTACCGGATGAATCACATACGTAATGATCTGTCCTGCATACACCGGCTTATTTGTTGGCGGAGAAGTAATAGCATAACGCATATACGGCGGCGTGATCTTTTCCAGGTTCTCTGCCCGCGAAAAGAATGTCCAGGCATTATCTATACTGGTGTTTAATATCTGCTCATACTGCAAACGATGGATTTTTCCCATAACTTCATATATGTTTTGTATGGCCCGATGCCATGTTCAAATATAGTCATGTCCAGAGATCAGTACCAACGTCATTTCAGGGAAGTCTATGCCCGCCTGAACGGGCAGCAGCGCAAGGCCGTCGATCAGACGGAAGGCCCTGTCATGGTCATTGCCGGCCCCGGCACAGGCAAAACACAGATCCTGGCCTCCAGGATCGGCAAAATATTGCTGGATACTGACTACCTGCCGCAGAATATCCTCTGCCTGACCTATACAGATGCGGGAACAGTGGCCATGCGCAAACGGCTGACAGACTTTATCGGCCCGGATGCCTATCGCGTCAATATCCACACCTTCCACTCTTTCTGTAACGAAGTGATCCAGGACAACCTGAACCTGTTCGACAAACACCATCTCGATCCGGTTTCCGAACTGGAAAAAATACAGCTGCTGAAAAAACTGATCGATGGCTTTACAAAGGATAATCCGCTGAAACGCTACCGGGGTGACGTGTACTTTGACATGAAAAACCTGGACCACCTTTTTTCTACCATTAAAAAAGAAGGCTGGTCTGTGGAATATATCACCGACGCTATCTCTGCCTACATCGAAAGCCTTCCCGGAAGGGAGGCCTTCATCGCAAAGAAAACAACAAGGCAATTCGTCAAAGGAGATATCCGCACAGATAAGATCGCCCTTGAAAAGGAAAAGATGGTGCGGCTTCAGGCTGCCGTAGAACAATTTCCTGTTTATACAGCCCTGATGCATGCAGCAGGCCGTTATGATTTTGATGATATGATCAACTGGGTGATCGGGGCATTTGAAACTTATCCTAACCTGCTGGCAGATTACCGGGAACAGTTCCAATACATCCTGGTCGATGAATACCAGGATACCAGTGGCACTCAAAACAAACTCGTGCAAATGCTGACAGGCGGACAGGAAAGCCCCAACATCTTTGTTGTGGGCGATGACGACCAGTCTATTTACCGTTTCCAGGGCGCAAGTATTGAGAATATGGCACAATTTGCAGACACCTTTGCCGATACGCTGCAGACCATTGTTCTGACACATAACTACCGCTCAGTACAATCTATCCTTGACGTTTCCATGTCGCTGATAGAAAACAACGGAGCCGCCAGGCTGGTGAACCAGTTACCAGGCCTTAGCAAGCGCCTGAGCACCGCCGCCAGTCACCTGATATCCCTGGATATTCCTCCCGTCATCCGGCATTACAATACACCCCGGGACGAAATGATCGATATTACCCGGCAGATCTCACAGTTACTGGATAATGGTACAGCTCCCGGCAGGATCGCTGTTATTTACCGGGAAAATAAATATGGGGAAGAACTGGCCAGCTATTGCCGGTTCCGGCATATTCCTTTCTATTCCAAGCGAAGCATCAACCTGTTTGAAATACCCTTCGCCCGGAAGGTGCTGACCATTCTCCGCTACATTGCCTGTGAAACAGACACGCCTTACAGTGGAGATGACCTCTTATTCTCCATCCTGCATTACGACTTTTATAACATTCCCGCCATCGAGGTGGCCAAGATCAGCATAAGGGCTGCAGAGAAAGGGTACCGGGAAAAATCTTCCATCCGCCAATATCTCCAGGAATGGCAGCATACCCGCAACCTGACCCTGTTTACAGCAGCTCCCGAACAGGCGCTGATCGACTTTACCCGTATCATCGAGAAGCTGATAAAGGATGCGCACAATCTCACCCTTCAACAGCTTTTTGCTGCCATTATCAACGAATGCGGCGTGCTTTCTTACGTGATGCAGTCGCCGGAAAAGCCATGGCTCATGAAGGTATTGCAGTCCCTCTTTGACTTCATAAAGGCCGAAACGCACCGCAATCCGGATCTGAGCCTGGTGCCATTTATGGACATGACAGACCTGATGGAGCATAATAAGATCACAATTCCCATTGTACAGGTTTCGGGGAACGAAAACGGGATCAACCTGCTCACCGCCCACGGCGCCAAGGGATTGGAATTTGAGTACGTATTCATTGCCGGCGCCAACGCTCACCTGTGGGAGAAAAAGACCAGGAGCAATACCGGCTTCGCCTTTCCCGATACACTCTTTACCACAGCAGTGACCAGCACCGATGAACAGGAGCTGCGCAGGCTGTTCTATGTAGCCATGACCCGGGCAGAGAAGTACCTCTATATCAGTTATCCAACGTTCAGAACAGACGGCAAACCGCTGGAACCCAGCCTGTTCGTCACAGAAATATTGGAACAACATGCCCTGCGGGTGGAGAAGGCGCTGATTCCGGAGGATGTCCTGTTCACATTTGAGGCCCTCCAATATACGCAGGGCATAGCGCCGGAAATAGCGCGGACCGACCAGCAGTTCATCGATAATCTGCTTGCCAGCTTTGTGATGAATGTAACTGCCCTCAATAACTACCTCGACTGCCCACTGGGCTTCTATTATAAAAACCTGGTGAGGGTGCCCTCCGGTCGCTCGGAAAATACTGAATTTGGCTCCGCCGTTCACTATGCGCTGGAAAAGCTGTTCCAGAAAATGCAGGAAAGCAAACAATATGAATTCCCTTCCAAAGAAGAATTCATCCGGGACTTTACCTGGAGCATGTTACGCAACCGGGAAAGCTTTACCCGGGAATCTTTTGAAAGAAGGCTGGAATACGGAAAAGACATCCTCGACAGTTATTACGACACTTACTTGTCAAAATGGAACAAGGTGGTCAGCGTGGAACGGAACGTCCGGAATGTAGTGGTCAGCGGTGTACCCCTGAAAGGCAAGATCGATAAGCTGGAATTTGAGGGCAAGCTGGTGAATGTGGTGGACTACAAGACCGGCGATTATGAAAAGACCATCAGGGAATACCAGAAATTTGCCCGCCCCGATCAGCTGCATCCCAATGGAGGAGATTATTGGCGGCAGGCCGTATTTTATAAGGTCCTCCTCGATAATTACCACCAGAAGAACTGGAAAGTGGTCAGTACTGAGTTTGACTTTATTGAGCCGAACAGGCAGAAAGTATATCATAAAGAGAAGGTGGTGATCACCCCGGAAGATGTAGACCTGGTTACCCGACAGATCGTTTCTGCCTGGACAAAGATCCAGAACAGGGAATTCTACACCGGTTGTGGTAAAAAGGACTGCGTATGGTGCAATTTTGTGAAGGATAATAAACTCTATGTGGCGCTTCATGAGCCCGAAGCGGAGAACCTGATGGAGCTTCCCGCCCGTTTGGGAGACTCAACAGGGGTTACGGCAGACTGATTTGGATTTTACTGTTTGGAATTTGATCTTTGGAGCCGGTTTTTGGTATAATACTATAGATAATGAATCATAACTTCCGTGGCTGGGCATACTGGCTGATAGTGATAAGTGCCTCCGTTTTTTTGCTCCCGGGCTGCGCCAACATTGTTCCACCCAGCGGCGGACCGAAAGATACGCTCCCCCCGAGGCTGACCTATGTTACGCCACCGGATTCGACACTCCACTTCAAGGCGAAGAAGGTCTCCTTTACGTTCAACGAATATGTGCAGCTGGATAATGTCTTCGAAAAGCTGATCGTATCTCCTACCCTTAAGCGTACTCCCACAGTAACATCCAAGCTGAAGACCGTTACCATGGTGATCAAGGATACACTGGCAGAGAATACCACCTATACTTTTAACTTTTCAGACGCCATCCGGGACAACAATGAGGGCAATCCTATACAGGATTTCCAGTATGTTGTGTCTACCGGCGATTACCTGGACTCCCTCCAGGTAAAGGGCTTTATCATAGATGCAGAAACAGGAAAGCCTGACAGTAATGTATCCGTGATGATCTACCGGAACAAGATAGACTCTGTCGTGTCTAAGGAGAAACCCGTCTATTTTGCCCGCTCAAAAGGAAACGGGGCCTTCTGGTTCAGGAATATGGCTCCGGGCGATTACAAGCTTTTTGCCCTGAAAGAGGACGACAGAGATCTCCAGTATAATCAACCCAAGGAGTTGATCGCCTTTAGCGACAGCCTCCTTCATCTGAGGGATCAGAACCTGAAAGACATCACCCTGCTGATGTTCATGGAACAGGACAGTACGATCAGGAAACCGGAGGAAGCGGGACAGGAGCAGCAGCCGGTAGAAGAAGAACCCGAGAAAAAAGAGAAAGAGAAGGAAAAAGAAAAGAAGAAAAAACGCACTTTGAATATCTCTGCCGAACTGGCCGATAACAAACAGGAACTGGGCAAGCCCTTGCTGATCACTTTCAGTGCGCCTGTCAAAACACTGGACAGCACAGCCTTCCGTCTTACACAGGATACCGTGTTCACGCCCGTGGCCTTTACTACTTCCTTCGATTCTACCCGTACCAAACTATCGGTACATTTTGACTGGAAAGAAGGCAAGCCCTACAGGCTTATCATACCGAAAGAATCCGTGGCCGATACTGCCGGCATCCAGCCGTCAAAAGCAGACACGATCAGCTTTGCCGCCAAAAAAGAATCAGATTACGGCAGGGTAATGCTGACCCTTACCCTCAGCGATAGTACAAAAGCCATGGTGAGCGACACTATGCACTATGTAGCCCAGCTGATCAGCAATAAGGAGATAAAATACTCCGGAAAAATAGAACGGAACACCTGGGTCCAGAAGCGTATTACACCCGGAGAATATGAGGTGTGGATACTGCTGGACGACAATAATAACGGAAAATGGGACCGCGGCGTGTACTATGGTACGCCGAAGAAACAGCCGGAAAGGGTGGTCAGCTTCCCGAAGAAAGAGAATATTAAGGCCAACTGGGGGGTAAAGATCCCGCTGACGTTATAATTCCTAATTTTACATCATGATATTTTCCTCAGCCCTGATAGAAAATGCAGTTAATGAATTTGCGCGGTTGCCGGGCATTGGCAAAAAAACGGCCTTACGTCTCGTATTGCACCTGCTGAAGCAGGACCCCGCGCAGGTAAAGCTGTTTGGTGAAGTAGTGACCCGTATGCGGGATCAGATTAAATTCTGTAAGATCTGCCACAATGTTTCCGACCAGGAGATCTGTAGCATTTGCGGCAATCCTTCCAGGAATAAGGCCCTGGTATGCGTCGTAGAGAATATCCGCGATGTGATGGCCATCGAAAATACCCAGCAGTTCAATGGCACTTATCATGTACTGGGAGGCATCATCTCCCCTATTGACGGTGTCGGCCCTGATCAGCTGAATATTTATACACTGGTAGACAGGGTCGGGCAACAAGGGATTGAAGAGATCATTATGGCGCTCAGTCCAACAATTGAAGGCGATACAACGATCTATTATCTTTCCAAAAAGCTCAGGGAGTTCCCGGTAAAGATCACAACCATTGCCAGGGGTATTGCCTTTGGCGGCGAACTGGAATATGCGGATGAAATGACGCTTGCAAGATCTATTTCCAACAGGTTGCCGCTGGAGAACTATGTGCAGAAGTAAATGAGCGGATAGCCGGCCGGCTATCCGGGATACCGATAAAAAAATAAGCAAAACGCTTAACGCAAAATGGTTGCCCATTTCGTGTTAAGCGTTTTGCTTAAAAAAGATACGAGTGCTGAACAACACCCGTGTGTGTTTAACCTGTAATTCCACGTTATGAAAATTCGTTATGGTTGGTTAATGTATTTTATGATGAATGCTCATCGCGTTGTTCACTTTCCTGTTCCCGCAGTTCTCTCCAACGCTGCATTTCGTATTTATTCAAAAAACAGATCTTAAAGACCTCAGATCCCTCTCTGTCAGCATCTGCAGGTACCGGGTACAATCCATACTGCGCCAGGTGTTGCTGCAAGCTTTGTACATGCTCGGCAATACTCATTGTAATAATGATTTAATGCAGGTTACGAAACTAAACGGTCAAATGGTGGTAATGCGCCGGTTAGCAGCAACAGCCCTGGTTATATCGGCTATTGCATGTCAGCATGTTCTGGGTGTTGAAATGCCTTAACGATTGTTGTACGTCTTTTTGCATCGTAATTCTCATTGCGGAAGCGTTCCTTCCTATTACCCTACAAATATAGTAGACTTTACAGATCAAAACAAATTTTTTCTGCTCATTTCCCTTCTTCCCAGGTCGCATTACGCACAGCGCCTTCGCCATGCCACTTACGCTCATAATAAGGCAATTATTAAGTACCTTTGTTTATTAGTCTCCGCGGGTGGATTTGTTTATTGTTCGGCCTGCGGGTATTATTAAACCGTAACTAATAAACGTATTACAATTATGAAATCATTATCCCAATGCGCCGCAGAGCGCATTCTGATCATTGATGGGGCAATGGGTACCATGATCCAGCGTTACAAGCTGGAGGAAGCGGATTACAGGGGTGAACGCTTCAAAGATTATCATCTGGATGTAAAAGGTAATAATGACCTGCTCTGTCTTACGCAACCCCAAATTATCGAAGCAATACATAACGAATACCTGGAAGCCGGGGCCGATATTATCGAGACCAATACTTTCAGCAGCACCACTATCGCCATGGCCGACTACGATATGCAGTCGCTCGCCTATGAAATGAATGTTGCTGCTGCGCGCATAGCCAGGAAAGCGGCTGACGAGTACACTGCTAAAAACCCTGACAAACCCAGATTTGTGGCAGGTGCTATCGGTCCGCTGAATAAGACGCTGTCCCTCTCTCCGGATGTAAACAATCCGGGCTTCCGCTCTGTTACTTTTGACGAAGTAGTAGATGCCTACTATGAACAGATCAAGGGCTTGCATGAAGGAGGCGTAGATATTCTGCTCATTGAGACCATCTTTGACACGCTGAACAGTAAAGCGGCCATTTTCGCCACCAAGAAATACTTCCGTGATATTGCCCGGCCGGAGCTGCCGGTGATGATATCGGGCACCATTACGGATGCTTCGGGAAGAACCCTGAGCGGTCAGACACTGGAGGCGTTCTATATTTCCGTTATGCACGCAAAACCGTTCTCAGTAGGGCTCAACTGTGCGCTCGGCGGAGAACAGATGCGTCCCTATATTTCCGAGTTGTCGCAGATAGCAGCCTGCAATGTAAGCTGTTACCCCAATGCGGGGCTGCCCAATGCCTTCGGAGAATATGATGAAACACCGGATCATACGGCGCACATCATTGAAGATTTTGCCCGTGAAGGTTTTGTGAACATCGTAGGTGGCTGTTGTGGCACCACACCAGACCATATCCGTCACATTGCAGAACATGTAAAGATCTTGCCTCCAAGGCCTCTGCCCCAACAGGTGGAAGAACTGGCGTAAGTCAATACTGATAACAGGAGTATTCTAATTACTACAGCAACACAATGAGCGAAACAATCACTTCAGCAGATACTTTACAAACACCCGGAACCGGCACCAAAGTGATAAAACCTTTCCTCCGCCTGAGTGGTCTGGAACCACTGGTGGTAAGGCCCGAGACCAACTTCATTAACATCGGCGAGCGTACTAACGTAACCGGTTCCAAGAAATTTGCCCGCCTGATCCGGGAGGGCTTATATGAAGAAGCCCTCTCCGTGGCCCGCCAGCAGGTAGAAAACGGCGCACAGATACTGGATGTGAACATGGACGACGCCCTCCTGGACGGCGAAAAGGCCATGACCACCTTCCTCAATCTCCTAGCTGCCGAGCCGGACATTTCCAGGATACCGGTGATGATCGACTCCAGTAAGTTCAGCATCATAGAGGCCGGCCTTAAATGCCTGCAGGGCAAATGTATCGTCAACTCCATCAGCCTGAAGGAAGGCGAAGCCAAATTCATTGAGCAGGCACAGATCTGTAAAGCCTTTGGCGCCGCCGTGGTGGTCATGGCTTTCGATGAATACGGACAGGCTGATACCGAAGAGAAAAAGGTCAGCTTCTGCCACCGCTCCTACAAGATATTGACAGAAAAGGTTGGTTTTGACCCGCAGGATATCATCTTCGACCCTAACATCTTCGCGATCGCCACGGGTATAGAAGAGCACAATAACTATGCGGTAGACTTCATCAACGCTACCCGCCGTATAAAAGAACTGATGCCCCTCACCAGCGTAAGCGGCGGGGTAAGTAATATCTCCTTCTCCTTCCGTGGTAACGATGTTGTTCGTGAGGCAATGCACTCTGTGTTCCTTTTCCATGCTATCAAAGCAGGTATGAACATGGGCATCGTAAATGCCGGCATGCTTCAGATCTATGATGAAATAGAACCGGCACTGCGCGAACTCTGTGACGATGCTATTCTCAACCGCCGGGAAGACGCCACCGAACGCCTCATCGCCTTTGCCGAAACGGTGAAGAGCAAGGGTAAAGTGATCGAAAAAGACGAAACCTGGCGCCAGGGCACCGTGGAAGAACGCCTGAGCCATGCGCTGGTAAATGGTATTACAGATTATATCGAGGCCGATACAGAAGAGGCACGCCAGCAATACCCACGTCCGCTGGATGTTATTGAAGGCCCTCTCATGGCCGGTATGAACATCGTGGGCGACCTGTTTGGCAGCGGTAAGATGTTCCTCCCACAGGTGGTGAAAAGCGCCCGTGTGATGAAGAAATCCGTGGCCGTGCTCACGCCCTATATAGAGGCTGAAAAGCAAAAACTGGTAGAACTGAATGGCGGTGTGGTAAAATCCGCCGGAAAGATCCTGCTCGCTACAGTAAAAGGCGATGTGCATGATATCGGGAAGAATATCGTAGGCGTAGTGCTGGGCTGTAACGGTTATGACATTATTGACATGGGCGTAATGGTACCGGCAGAGAAGATATTACAGACCGCCCGCCAGGAGCAGGTGGACATTATTGGTCTCAGTGGCCTGATCACCCCCAGCCTGGACGAGATGGTAAACGTAGCCAGGGAAATGAAACGCCAGCATTTTGAAGTGCCCCTGATCATTGGAGGCGCTACCACTTCCCGTACGCATACAGCCGTAAAAATAGCCCCTGAATACGAACACGGGGTAATACACGTACTCGATGCCTCCCGTAGCGTAACAGTTACCGGAAGCCTGCTGAACAAAGCGCTGAAGAAGTCTTTCCTGGACGATGTGAAGCTCGAGTACCAGAAACTGAACGAAAATTTCCGGAACAAGAAACCGGTAAAACAATATCTGCCCATTGCAGAAGCCCGTCAGCACAAGGCCATCAATGACTGGAGCAACTACAAGCCAGTTGTACCTAAAAAACCTGGCGTACATGTTTTCCAGAACTATGACCTGGCTGAAATAGCTGAATACATTGACTGGCAGCCCTTCTTCATCTCCTGGGAACTGCATGGTAAATTCCCGCAGATCCTTACGGATGAAATCGTAGGCAAGGAAGCCTCCCGCCTGTTCGAAGATGCGAAAGCTATGCTGAAACGTATCGTAGAGGAAAAGTGGCTTACTGCCAATGGCGTGATAGGCCTGTTCCCTGCCAACAGGAGCGCGGATGATACCATCTCTGTATTGTCGCCCCAACCCGGCGCCGGCACGGTTCACCTGGAATGTCTCCGCCAGCAGATCAAAAAGGCTCCCGGTCAGCCGAACCTCTCCCTGGCCGATTTCATTGCCCCGGCAGAAGCAGGCATCCAGGACTATATGGGCGCGTTTGCCGTTACAACAGGCGGCGATATAGAAAAATGGCTGGAAAAGTTCAAGGCAGACCACGACGATTACAGCAGTATTATGCTGAAAGCCCTTGCTGACAGGCTGGTAGAAGCCTTCGCAGAGCTGATGCACAAACGTGTAAGACAGGAATTCTGGGGGTATGCAACAGATGAACGTCTTGACAATGATGCACTGATCCGCGAGGAATACTCCGGCATCCGACCCGCACCGGGTTATCCGGCATGTCCTGAACATACCGAGAAATACAAGCTGTTTGATATGCTGGATGCTACTGCCAATACCGGTATCATCCTTACCGAATCGCTCGCCATGTACCCGGCGTCCAGCGTTAGTGGCTGGTATTTTGCACACCCTGAGGCCAAATATTTCGGCCTTGGCAAGATAGAGAAAGACCAGGTGGAAGACTATGCTGCCCGAAAGGGATGGACCATTGAGGAAGCCGAGAAGTGGCTGCGCCCCGTACTTGAATATGACATGTAATGCATCTGTATAGCGGTAGTCCATCCAACATGGACTACCGTTTTTTTATAATTAACACCAATATTGTCCATAGACCGTGGACGAATGAGCTACCACACCATGAGAATTGTATCCTATAATGTGAACGGACTGCGTTCCGCCATGAACAAAGGTTTCACTGAGTGGCTGAAAACCGATCCGGCAGATATCGTATGCCTGCAGGAGATCAAAGCCCACAAAGACAATGTGGATTACCGCCAATTTGAGGAACTGGGTTACGAGCACTACTGGTACCCTGCAGAAAAAAAAGGGTATAGCGGAGTAGCCGTACTCACAAAGATCAGCCCCGACCATGTACAATATGGCAACGGCTTCATGCAGAGCGATGCGGAAGGACGTGTTATAAGGCTCGATTTTGGCGATATCACGCTTGTTAATACCTACATCCCTTCCGGTACCAGTGGAGACGAAAGACAGACCTATAAATACCAGTGGCTGGACGAATTTTACGGCTACCTGGACCAGCTGAAAAGCACAAGGCCTAACCTCGTGGTATGCGGCGACTATAATATATGCCATAAGCCGATAGACATCCACGACCCGGTAGGCAATAAGAAATCGTCAGGCTTTTTGCCGGAAGAGCGGGCCTGGCTGGATAAACTGTTCAGCAACGGGTTTGTGGATACCTTCCGTCATTATCATCCGGAACCGCATCAGTATAGCTGGTGGAGCGTACGGTCCAATGCCAGGGCCAATAACAAGGGCTGGCGTATCGATTATATCAATGTGACCGCTCCCCTGCAGGAAAGACTGAAAGATGCCCGGATCTGGCAGGAGGTGAAGCATTCAGACCATTGTCCCGTATACCTGCAATTGGGATCTTAAACCCGTTTTCAACACATGATAATATACAATGTCACAACCAAGGTAACACACTTCATCAACGAAAGATGGTTGCAATGGATGAAAGAAGAGCATATTCCAGCTATTATGGCTACGGGACTTTTCCACGATTACCGCATCTGCAGGCTGCTTGAGCAGGATGACCAGGATGGTCCCACCTACTCAGCCCAGTACTTTACAGACACACTGGAGAATTATCAGACCTTCCTGGAAGAGCATGCACCCGGCCTGCGGAAAGCCTCGTATGACCTGTTTGGGAACCAGTTTGTGGCCTTTAATACAGTAATGCAGGTTGTATAAGATGTTAAACTTATCCACAGGAAATCCACTGATCATACGGGGTTTAGACTTTGGTACAATACTTGGAACACATACGCGTTTATATCAAATAGTGCAGCAAATGGCCTGTCATAGCGGATTTCATCAAAGCAAGGGGTTTACCCCATCGCTGACGTGTCACATGTTAATCTGCTGTAACCGTTACCTGTAGGCGTTTTCAGCCGATGATTTTTTGATGAAAAAAGATTCAAAAAATTTGGTAATCTGATAAAACGCGCTATATTTGCTCACATCAAACATTTTATTCACTAGTTAAATCTTACTAGCTATGAACAAAGCCGAATTAATCGACAAGCTGGCAAAAGATGCCGCTATCACTAAAACCCAAGCTAACGAAGCACTGGATTCTTTCACTAAAGCTGTTGCTGATACCCTGAAAAAAGGTGGTAAAGTAACCTTAGTAGGTTTCGGTACTTTCTCTGTTTCTAAACGTGCTGCTCGTAACGGTAGAAACCCACAGACTGGCCAGATCATCAAGATCAAAGCTAAGAAAGTTGCTAAATTCAAAGCTGGTAAGGCTCTGTCCGACAAGCTTTAATCGGTTAGCTTAACTTATTCAAGCAAGGAACACTACTGTTTCTTGCTTTTTTTTTGCATTTAACAGCCGCTATTCCGTAATTTGCGCCTGATTAGCGGGAGTTACATCCTCAGATTAACAAACATCAATAATAAACATCAAACTGTTTACAATGGGTAGAGGTGATATCAAAACCAAAAAAGGTAAGATTTCTAACGGTTCTTTCGGCAAGTCAAGACCTGCTAAACCAAAGAAAGCTGCTGCTGCTAAAGCTGAAAAAAAGGCTTAATGCAACTGGGAATTAGGAATTAAGAATTCGTCCGAAACGCTAATTCCTAATTCCTGACTTTATAATACCAACTACGCCTGTCAGGGCGCCAGGCGCTCTATCTTCCACTCATTACCTTCCTGGCTGTATAATATCCTGTCGTGCAAACGGCTGCTGCGTCCCTGCCAGAATTCCATTTTCAAAGGTTTTACTACATAACCGCCCCAGTATGCCGGACGTACCGGATCCTGCAACACATATTTTTCAGCAACCATTCTCACCTGGTCTTCCAGGAAACTACGGTGCGGTATCACCCGGCTCTGTGGAGAAGCAATAGCGCCTATACGACTGCCGGGAGGCCTGCTGTTGTAATACTCGTCACTCACGTCAGCGCCTACTTTGCTAACAGTTCCGTCTATACGTACCTGTCTTTCCAGTTCCTGCCAGAAGAACAACAATGATACGTTGGGGTTAGCCGCCATCTCTGCGCCCTTACGGCTTTCGTAGTTTGTGAAGAACACAAAACCATCCGCATCAAAACTCTTTAACAACACAATACGTGCGGAAGGATGCCCGTCAGGGGTACTGGTGGCCAGTGTCATGGCATTGGGCTCGTTCAGTTGCCCGTTGGTTGCATCGTTCCACCAACGTTCAAATTGTTCTATGGGATCCTTTGCCACATCCCCCTCATCGAGGGAAGCCAGGCGGTAATCTTTACGCAGATCTGCTACTTCTTTGTTCAACATGGTCCTGATTTTAACTATGGCAAAGATACTTATAAACATAGCATGTAACCGGTCACGAGGGCAGATTGATATATGACAGTGGTCAGTTTATTTAGTAATTTTAGCGCATGAGAACCATATTATTATTAGCTATTACCTGTTGTGTGCTCGTCTCCTGCGGCAAGAAAACAAAGCAGCAGACGCAGACTTCAAAAGTCCCTGATCCTACCAAAACTGCTTTCTATTATCTCCACCTGAAAGGCACCATCGGAACGGAAGCTGTGACCATGGACCTTGTTAAATCAGGTATCTGGATCTTCCGCGGATATTATACTTATGATAAGGTTGGTGAACCTATTATGATATGGGGTAGTCCGGAAGGCGATAAGGTGATCCTGTATGAGAACACTGACCGCAACGAGGAAAGGCTGTTTTCGGGCAAACTGGACAGTCTTGGTAACTTTACAGGCAAATGGAGGGGTAAGGGTACCTCCTATCCTTTTGAGCTCAAACCAAGCCAGGAAAACACCATTCCGCTCGATGTGCTGTATGCTGCCGACTCGGTAGATCTTTTCCCCGGCAATCCAAATACGCCAACCGGCCAGGCAACCAACAGCATTGTATGGCCTGCCGCGGGTGTTGACGAGACTACGGCCGCTTTTATACGCAATTGCATCACAGATGGCAAACCTGCCAATGACGCGAACAAATATATACGCCGGGATATTGACTCTTTCCTGATCACCTACAAGGTCAATGAAAAAGACCTGGATACCACGGAGGGCATTCCTGCGACAGCCAACTGGGCTGCTGATGCCGATATTAAAATAGTCTGGAACCAATACCCACTGCTGGTACTGGAATATTTCAGTTATGAATTCACCGGTGGTGCACACGGCAATTATGGGGCACATTACCAGGTACTGGATCTGGAGAAAAAGAAGGTCCTGAAGCCGGAAGACATCCTGAAACCAGACTATAAAACGGAGCTGATACCCGAACTGGAGAAATCCTTCCGGGGCATCTATAAACTGGCGGATGGGGAGAAACTGGAAACGATGCTGCTCACCAAAGAGATCGTTCCCAATGATAATTTCCTGGTAACGGACAAAGGTATCGGCTTCAGTTATACACCTTACGAGATAGGGCCATATGCATTAGGCCAGGTAACCCTGTTCGTGCCTTATAAGAACATCAGGTCCCTGTTGAAATAAAAACAGGGACCAGGAATTAAGAACAACGGACAATGTTGTTCTTAATTCCTGGTCCCTGATATCAGTAATACAGCAATCAGATTAACCCTTCACAAGCGTACCTACATTCTTGCCCATTATTACCTGCAGCAGGTTACCACCCTTATTCATGTCAAATACGATAATAGGCAGTTTATTCTCCTGGCAGAGGGTGAATGCGGTCATGTCCATCACGTTGAGTGATTTCTGGTACACTTCAGAGAAGGTGATAGATTCGAAACGGGTAGCAGTTGGATCTTTCTCCGGATCGGCAGTGTAGATACCATCGACACGGGTTCCTTTCAGGATCACATCTGCCTGTATTTCTATAGCACGCAGGGAAGCGGCCGTATCTGTGGTGAAGTAAGGGTTACCGGTACCCGCGCCAAATATCACTACACGGCCTTTTTCGAGGTGACGGATAGCACGGCGACGGATGTATGGTTCAGCGATCTGCTCCATTTTAATGGCAGACTGAAGACGGGTATATAGCCCTACTTTCTCCAGGCCGCTTTGCATGGCCATACCGTTGATCACCGTTGCCAGCATACCCATATAATCTCCCTGGGCCCTTTCTATGCCGGTTTCTGCTTCATTCATACCACGATAAATGTTACCACCTCCAATTACCACGGCTACCTGTACTCCAAGGTCGGTCACAGCTTTAATATCGTACGCATACTGCGTGATCACTCTGTGATCGATACCATAATTACCTTCTCCCATCAGGGATTCACCGCTCAATTTGAGTAAAATACGCTTATACTTTGGCAACATGACTATAGAAAAATGATATGAAAATGTGTTTAGTAAATGGTTTACAGGGCCCGAATATATAAAAAAATGCGGAACACCTTACTTCTGGTGTTGCGAAAGGGGAAGTATAGACAGTGTCCGGCCCATTGCATTCTCGATATAAAGCACAAAAAAAAGGAGAGAATTTGATTCTCTCCTTTTAAACAGGTAATAAAATTACCCTAAAGCGATTCTTGTAAATCCGGTTACTTTCAGATCTGCGCTAACAGATTTCAGGTAATCGCCAACAGATTTGTTGTTGTCTTTAACGAATGCCTGAGGTAACAGGGTATTTTCTTTGAAGAATTTGTTCACTTTACCGATAGCGATCTTTTCAGCCATATCGCCGGTTTTACCTTCAGCAGCGATCTGCTCGATAGCGATAGCTTTTTCGCGGGCAACCAGTTCAGGAGAAACGCCATCAGCGTCTACTGCGATCGGGTTCATAGCTGCGATCTGCATAGCGATATCTTTACCTACTTCTTCAGAAACAGGAGCAGAGAAACCAACCAGTACACCCATGCGGTAGTTACCGTGGATGTAAGCGGTTACAGACGCTGCAGAGATCTTTTCAAATTTAGCCAGGGTGATTTTTTCACCGATCTTAGCTACCTGATCGTTCACTTTATCATTTACGGTAGCGCCGTCCAGGGTAGCTGCACCCAGTTCTTCCAGGGTGTTAGCGCCTGTGCTCAGTGCCAGGTCAACGATAGACTGAGCGAATTTCACGAATTCTTCGTTTTTAGCAACGAAGTCAGTTTCACAACCCAGTGCTACTACTACACCGGATTTGCCGTCTGCAGCAGTTTTAGCAATGATAACACCTTCTTTGGTTTCGCGGTCAGAACGCAGGGCTGCTACTTTCTGTCCTTTTTTACGCAGATAATCTACTGCTTTTTCGAAATCACCATCACTTTCTACCAATGCTTTTCTGCAATCCATCATACCTGCACCAGTTTGCTGACGCAGTTTGTTAACATCAGCGGCTGTAATTGTTGCTGCCATAACTTATAATGAGTTTAATATAGATTAATATTTATCCTTTATCAACTATTAGCTGAATTGCGAATCATGGAACAAAGAGTCTATGTCCACGATTCGCAATTGCTTTATGATTGTTGTCTGTATACGGGAGATTATCTTCCGCCACCGCCTGGGCGAGGACCACCGGAACCAGCAGGACGACGCTGTCCGCCGCCACCGCCGCCTGGACGGTTACCACCACCGCCACCTGGGCGATTGCCTCCACCGCCACCAGGACGGTTACCACCACCGCCACCAGGACGGTTGCCACCACCGCCACCGCGGTTACCACCACCAGGACCACGTCCACCGGCGCCACCAGGACCACCAGGACCGCGACCACCAGGTTTACGGCCTCTTTCACCACGATCGTCGCCGCCTTCCAGTTCGAATTTCAGCGCCTGGTTGTCAGCTTCTTCTTCTTCAACTACATCGTCAGTTTTCTCATTAGCTCTTTCTGCCAGACCTTCTGCGATTGCAGCAGCGATATAGTTAGTGATGATTGCGATAGATTTAGTCGCGTCATCATTTGCAGGAACTGCGAAGTCTACTTTAGTAGGATCGGAGTTGGTATCTACCATACCGAAGGTAGAGATACCCAGACGACGGGCTTCTGCCAGTGCAATGTGCTCGTGGCTGATGTCAACCAGGAACAGCGCTGCAGGAACACGTGCCAGCTGAGCGATACCGCCCAGTACTTTCTCCATTTTCTCCTTATCGCGGGTTAAGGTCAGACGCTCTTTCTTGGTGATGCTATCCAGGGTACCATCAGCCAGCATCTTTTCGATGCTCTGCATCTTCTTAACGCTCTTACGGATAGTAGCGAAGTTGGTCAGCATACCACCTAACCACCTTTCAGTAACGAAAGGCATGTTAACGCGTTTTGCAGCTTCAGCTACGATTTCTTTAGCCTGTTTCTTAGTGGCTACGAACATGATCTTTTTACCGCTCTTAGCGATAGATTTCAGGGCTGCAGCTGCATCCTGTAAACCTTCAACGGTTTTATTCAGATCTATGATGTGAATACCTTTCTTTTCTGCGAAGATGTAAGGCAGCATCTTCGGGTTCCATTTTTTCTTCAGGTGACCGAAGTGTACACCCGCCTCCAGTAACTGCTGCTGTAATGAGGTATTATTTTCCATGTTATTATGCTCTGTTATAAAAGGTCAATGTTAATAATCTGCGCATCGCATATAGCTCCACGCATTCATCACTATTAGCGTTTAGAGAACTGGAAGCTTCTTCTAGCTTTAGCTTTACCTGGTTTCTTACGTTCAACGCCTCTCGGATCACGTTTCAGCAGACCTGCTGCTTTCAGCGCCGGACGGTATTCGATGTTCACTTCGCAAAGTGCACGTGCAATACCCAGCTTAATAGCTTCTGCCTGACCCTTGATACCACCACCGGCAGCATTTACCTTTATATCAAATTTATCTGTAGCGTCGATTGTCTTCAGCGGCAGTTCTACCTGGTTCTGCAGGTATACCAGCGGGAAGTATTCTTTATAGTCTTTGTCGTTCACAACAACGTTACCAGTACCCTTGCTGATGTACACACGGGCTACGGCTTCCTTACGACGACCAATAGTATTTTTTTGCTTTTCCATGTATCAGAGAAAAATTAGAAAGTTAATGTTTTCGGTTTCTGCGCAGCGTGTGGATGCTCAGCGCCTGCATATACAAACAGTTTTTTGTACATGGCACGTCCCAGACGGTTCTTAGGCAGCATACCTTTTACAGCTCTTTCTATGATCAGTTCCGGTCTGCGACGAACCAGGTCTTTAGCAACTTCTGCTTTCTGACCACCTGGATAACCAGAGAAAGTCAGATATTCCTTGTCATTCCATTTATTACCGGTAAACTGAACTTTCTCAGCATTGATAACAATAATGAAATCACCACAGTCAGTGTGAGGTGTATAGTAAGGCTTGTTCTTACCTCTTAAGATTGCCGCAATCTTAGCGCTCATCCTACCCAATGTCAGGTTGGTAGCGTCTACGATGTGCCATTCACGCGTTACAGTAGCGTCATTGGCCGATTTAGTCTTGAAGCTTAAAGTGTTCATTATAGTATATAATAAAGTTTTTACGTTCTGATATAACTATCCCAAACAAAATGGGAGTGCAAAACTAATCCTCTTAATTCATAAAACCATACTTTTGAGGAAGTTTTTTGGAAGACACCTTTGCAATGTGTTGATTTTCAATAATAATTTTGACACAGAATTATTAACAGCACCAGTGAATAATTCCTGGAGAGTATTTTTTAACTACTGATCAACCTCTAATACATACATCTATTTCATAATACTACAGAATACCTGATAAAACAGGCAACTCCTTTCAAATCATATCAGGGTTTGCAGCACTGTACTGCATTCTACCTGACCTCATTTTTACCAACCCCACGGGCTGGCCTGGTACAGGCTCTCCGGCAGGGTATCGCTACGGTATGTACCCGGTACCAACGGTGTACCAATGGCCTGAACTTACGTTCATCTTACGTTCAAGACGTAAGATAAACGTAAGTTCAGGCCATTGGTACTATAGTCGCACTACAGTCATATCGAAGCCGATGCATAAGTCCTGGAAGCCAGCTTAACCGATACATTGTATCTGATATGTATAGTAGAGATTCGCCCGAGGTTCGCTCAGGGTAGCCTCATCCTCCCTTAATCTTCCGTTCCGGAACGGAAGATTAAGGGAGGATGAGGCTACCCTGAGCGAACCTCCACTATACCTCAAAGAAAGCATAAGGTTTCCGTGCACGTTCCATTGTGCGTTCCCGCGATCATAAAAAGAGGCCGGGAAGCATTTTCCCGACCTCTAGCATATTGATTAACAGATGATAATAAAATTAGTCCCTGTTCCTGGCGCCTGCATAGATCATGATATACTGCAACAGCGTAACTATAGATGCGATCGCTGCCACCACATAGGTCATTGCCGCCCACCAGAGGGCGTCCTTCGCCTTGTCATGCTCTTCCCTGCGCATCAGCGAGGTATTGTCCAGCCAGGCCAGGGCCCTCCTGGAAGCATCAAACTCCACAGGCAGGGTTATCAGGGCAAAAATCGTGGTCACCCCGAAAAGGATAATACCACCCAGCAACAGTGCCGGGAAGACATTTATCAGCAAAATACCGCCCAGCAATACCCATTGTACCAGGCCGGAACTGAACTGTACCGCCGGTACGAGTTTGGAACGCAGGTTCAGCCAGGGATAAGCCCGCTGGTGCTGCACCGCATGCCCGCACTCGTGCGCCGCCACCGCTGCAGCCGATACATTTGCCCCGGAATATACATCCGGACTGAGATTTACCGTTTTATTTGCCGGATCGTAGTGGTCAGATAAAAAGCCATCAACGGAAATCACCTGCACGTCATATATCCCATTGTCTTTCAACATCTTTTCAGCAATCTGCTTACCGGTTAGCCCCGAAGAGGTCGGTATAGCGCTGTATTCCCTGATTTTGCTTTTCAATCTCCAGCTTATCAACATGCTGACCCCGATAAAGATCAGCGACATAAACATAATGCCAGGTGTCATACTATTTAAAATGAGGTTTTAGTTCGATACAAAATTACTCGTAACCATGATCAAATTACCGTCCAAATCATCCCTCCGGAGGGGATTTAGGATTTCCTTAAGAATTGGTCCGGTCTCCTTCATTTTTTCCTGCCAATTAGGAAATTTAACACTGCCAATATGGCGTTTCGTAAAATTTTGAAATGTCAATCCGGACGTTATGACAGATATATTTTATGCTTTTATGACGCCGATTTCATATATAATTTATGGCGGCATCATTCCTATTTATCAACCTTTTACGCTCTTCCAATGAAAGTATAATTGAATGCCTTCAACCGCTGAAACGTGCTATGGTGGCAGATCTGTCACATTATGAAAAGTCATCAAAAGTTATTCACATCAATTAAATAAACTTTTTTATTCTGTAGCCATTTAGTAATTTAGACGTGAATTTAATGGGTTAGTAAGTAGAAAGAGTCAGCAGAAATTTCTGTTGGCTCTTTTCTTTTTTGCCCGATTTTTTCCTGCCCCTTTTTCATGAAAAACTGAATGCCTTCAACTCACTTTTCTTTCATTTTTTTCATCATCACATCATCGTTTATTTTTTCTTTTTTACGTAGCCGATGATTTACGTTTTAAATTTGCCGCATGAAAATTAAAACTGCGTTCTTCTGTCAGAATTGTGGATACGAATCAGCTAAATGGACCGGTAAATGTCCAAGTTGTGGGCAATGGAATACATTCGTTGAAGAAAAAGTACAAAAGGATATCCCTTTACGTAATACCAGCTGGCAACCTGAAAAAGAAAACGGCAGATCAGATAACATCGTGAACCTTTCCGAAGTGAGCGGCATAGAAGAAGACCGCCTGCTCACGCCCGATGCAGAACTGAACCGTGTATTGGGCGGCGGTATAGTACCCGGCTCCTTAGTACTTGTAGGAGGCGAACCCGGTATAGGCAAAAGCACCTTGTTCCTGCAGAACGCATTGCAACTCAAAGACATCACTACCCTCTACATCAGTGGTGAGGAAAGTGCACAGCAGATAAAAATGAGAGCGGACAGATTACAGGTAAAAAATGATCTGTTCTATCTGCTCACAGAAACATCTACACAAACCATCTTCCAGGAAATAAAGAAACTACGTCCGCAACTCGTTATAGTTGACTCGATTCAAACTTTACAATCGCCTTTTATCGAATCGGCTCCCGGTAGTGTATCCCAGATCAGGGAAACGACCGCCGAAATGCAACGTTTTGCCAAGGAGAGCCATACTCCTGTGTTCCTCATCGGCCATATCACCAAAGATGGCGCTATTGCAGGCCCTAAGATACTGGAGCATATGGTAGACACCGTGCTGCAGTTCGAAGGCGATCAACACTATGCTTACCGCATACTCCGCACTATCAAGAACCGTTTCGGATCAACAGCGGAACTGGGCATTTATGAAATGACCGGCGCCGGATTAAGACAGGTCACCAACCCGTCGGAGATCCTGATATCACAAAGGGAAGACCAGCTGAGCGGTGTGGCTATTGCCGCTACTATGGAAGGCATGCGCCCTATGCTGGTGGAAGTACAGGCGCTGGTAACACAGTCTGTATATGGCACTCCTCAACGTACCGTCACCGGTTTCGATCTGCGCAGGCTGCAACTGCTGCTGGCCGTACTGGAAAAACGCGGCGGATTTCATTTCGGTGTAAAAGATGTCTTCCTGAACATTGCCGGCGGTATTCGTGTAGAAGATCCTTCTATTGACCTCGCAGTATTGTGCGCGCTCTTATCTTCCTACGAAGACGCCGCCATCAGCAGCAAGATATGTTTTGCAGGAGAGGTAGGTCTCAGTGGAGAGATACGCGCTGTGAACCGTATAGAACAACGTATTGCAGAAGCAGAAAAACTGGGATTCGAAAAGATCTTCATCAGCCGCTACAATAAGAAGGGCACAGATTTCAGCAAGTTCAATATTGAAGTGGTACCTGTAGGCAGGGTCGATGAAGTATACAGAAGCCTCTTTTAATTTTCCGGTTTTCAGGTTTTCATTATTTTCAGCAACGAACTACCCATACCTGAAAAATGAAAAACCTGTTATCCTCGCTGCTGGACCTGTTCTATCCGCATACCTGTGACGGATGTGGCACAGATCTTACCCGTACTGAAAAGGTCCTTTGCATCCGCTGCCTGCGCCGGCTGCCGCTTACCGGCTATCAGCACCTGCCCGGCAACCCGGTAGAAAAGATCTTCTGGGGAAGGGTTAATATCAGGCATGCCATGTCAGCTTATTATTACCGGAAGTCGTCTTTATTACAACAGCTTATTTACCAGTTCAAATACGATCGGCGGGAAGATATTGCCACCCATCTGGGCCAGCAGATGGGCAACATCCTCCTGCAAAGCGGTTGGCTATACGAAATAAACAGTATCATTCCCGTTCCCATACATCCCACCAAACTACAGCAGAGAGGATATAACCAGGCCATGCTCCTGGCAAACGGTGTGGCTGCAATAACAGGAAAACCGGTCATGGAGGAAATACTTTTCAGAAACAACTATTCTCCGTCGCAGACCAATAAGGGCCGTCTGCTCCGCTGGCAAAATGTTTCCAATGTCTTTTCCATCAGGCAAACCGACCAGTTAAAGGATCAGCATGTCCTGCTCATCGATGATGTACTCACTACCGGCGCCACCCTTGAAGCATGCAGCAGCCTGTTACTGGGCGCCGGTGCAGCGGTAAGCATTTACACGCTGGCCTTTGCTCACCATTAAAATAGCATGGCCTCCGCTTATCATTAACACCTTATATACAATATTTTACTTAATTTTATTTGCTCACTTTTTTTTAAAATCACTCTACAATCCTAATTATATGACACTGAAGACACTGTTGATTTCAATACTATTGTTTATGAAAGGCGGAGCTATATATGACTTTAAAGTAGACGGCGTTGATGGCGGCAAAATCAATTTTGCAGATTATAAGGGCAAGAAGATCCTGATCGTAAACACCGCCTCTATGTGTGGAAACACTCCTCAGTACGCTGACCTGGAGAAACTGTACAAGAAATACGAAAAGAACCTGGTGATCATTGGTTTCCCTGCTAACAACTTCGGCTCACAGGAACCTGGTTCCAATGCTGAGATCCATGAATTCTGTACCAAGAAATATGCAGTTACCTTCCCGATGGCTGCCAAGATCTCTGTAAAAGGCAGTGACATCCACCCTATCTATAAATGGCTGCTGGATGAAAGTAAAGCCAAACACCTCGAACCATCAGAAGTACAATGGAATTTCCAGAAATACCTGCTGGATGAAAAGGGTAACCTGGTAGCCGTGTTCTCACCTAAAACCCAACCGCTTTCACCTGAAGTAACGGCCGCGATAGAAAAGAAATACTAATTTGCGTCCATGCTTTTTTCGAATGTCATAGGTCAGGAAGATATACGACAACAATTAATAAAGTCTACGGAACAGCACCGGCTTAGTCACGCCAATATCATACTGGCGCCTGAAGGGGCCGGAGGGCTTCCGATAGCGCTTGCGTTTGCGCAATATCTGGTCTGCGAAGATAAACAGCCGGACGGGGCTTGTGGCAAATGTGCCTCCTGTCTGAAAGCAGGTAAGTACATACATCCTGATATACATTTCTCTTACCCGGTCATTCCCCGCAAGCCGGGCGATAAACCGGTAAGCGCTGATTATGCGGCCGAATGGCGGGAATTCGTCGACGCCCAGCCTTATGGCAATGCATATGACTGGTTACAGTTTATCGGGGCAGAGAACAAACAGGGTAATATTACCGCTACAGAATGCCAGGATATCATCCGCAAGCTGAGCCTGAAAAGCTTTGAGAGTACCTATAAGATACTTTTGATGTGGATGCCTGAATACCTTGGCAACGAGGGAAACAGGCTGCTGAAGCTGATAGAGGAACCACCAGACAATACCATTTTTCTGCTGGTGGCAGAAAACCAGGAACAGATCCTGGCCACTATCCTCTCCCGCACACATCTGATCAAAGTGAATCCGCTGCCGAAAGAGGTAATGATAGATGCGCTGATCAAGCGGGCACAGATACCAGCCGCCAAGGCACGACAGGCGGCCACCATCGCGGCCGGCAATTACCGGGAGGCCTTGTATATGCTCCAGCATTCAGACGACGACTATCATGAACTGCTGCGCAACTGGCTCAACTATATTTTCACCGGCAACCGGGTGGCGCTTCAGGGATGGATAGAAGGCATCGCCAGTACCAAAATGGGACGCGAGAACCAGAAACAGTTCCTGCGTTATTTCATCAACCTCATGGAGCATACCCTGCGACTGAAGTATATAGACAGAAGCCAGCTGGCCTTTTCAGATGAGGAAACGGACTTTGCGGCGAAACTGCAAAAGCTGGCAGATCTTCAGCAAATGGAACAGATCATGCAGGAACTGGACAATGCCTGCTATTATATAGAACGCAACGCGAACGCCAAACTGCTGTTTCATGCGCTTTCCGTGAAGTTGCAGTATATCTTTAAAAAGAGGCCGATTCCGGCAATATGACATATTAAGGGCATTTTCCGTTATCTTTGTTAATTCCGGCCCTTATGTAATAAGGAGGAATTATATATATTAAGCGTCCGGTCCAATGCCCGGATGTATTTCATTTAATAATTTAAATCGATTAATATGGCTTGTGCCGGATGTGGTACAGGTGCAGAGGGGAAGCCGTCAGGATGCAAAAGCAATGGAGGATGCAGTAGTGGAGGCTGTAACAGGCTGAATGTATTTGACTGGCTGGCCAATATTCCCTTAAGTGACAGCTTAGCACCATTTGATATAATAGAAGTAAGTTTTAACAACGGTAGCAGAAAGGATTTTTTCCGTAACACCACCAAACAGTTACTCGATAAAGGAGAAATGGTAACTGTAGAAGGCGTCAGTGGTTTCGACATCGGACAGATCAGCCTTACAGGCGAACTGGTTAAATTACAGATGAAGAAAAAGCGTATCGAAGATACCCCTGAAGTAAAGAAGGTCCTTCGCCGCGCTACAAATGAAGACCTTGCGCGGATGAACGATAACAAAGCCCGCGAAAAGGACGCCCTCATCAGAGCCAGGGCCATTGCCCGCAGTATTGGTCTGGAAATGAAGCTCGCAGAAGTGGAGATCCAGGCTGATGGCCGTAAAGCCACTTTCTTCTACACCGCAGACGATAGGGTGGATTTCCGCGAACTGATCAAACTCTACGCCGGTGAATTCCGCGTAAAGGTGGAAATGCGCCAGATAGGCGCCCGCCAGGAAGCCGGAAAAGTAGGCGGTATCGGTAGTTGCGGAAGAGAACTTTGTTGCGCTACCTGGCTCACCGACTTCAAAAGCGTTAATACCACCGCTGCCCGTTATCAGAACCTGTCTATTAACCAGGCTAAACTTTCCGGTCAATGTGGCCGTCTGAAGTGCTGCCTGAATTATGAACTGGATACTTACCTCGATGCATTGAAGGAATTCCCTGAAGATGCTGACAGTATTGAAACCGCAAACGGCGTGGCTACCCTTCAGAAGAGAGATATTTTCAAAAACCTGATGTGGTACTCTTATGGCGACAGTAACAAGCAATATCCGCTTACTATTGCCCGCGTGAAAGAGATACGCCAGCTGAATAAACAGAATATCAGGCCGGAAGACCTGAAACCTGTGGAAGTGGTGACAATAAAACCAAAAGAAACTGACCTTGGCTTCGCAGATGTTGTAGGACAGATCAGTTTACGTTCGCTTGAAAAAGCTTCTCAGAAACGTAAACACAAAGACAAGGAAAAACAAAAGCATAAACAGAAGCAGGAACAACCACAGCAGCCGGGCAACAAAAAACAGGAAGGTAAAGGCGAAAACCAGCACCGTCCTGCACAGCAACAAAAGCAGCAGCAGGAAAACCGCCCGCAGAAACAACAGGATAACCGTCCACAGCAGCAGCAACAAAAGCCTAAACAGGAACAACGCCCGCAGCAACATGCTCCCAAGCAGAAGCAGGATCAGCGTAATCAGCCTAATGGGCCTAAACCGCAGCAGGACAAGAATAATCCTAACAATCCTAAACAACAGGGAGGCGGAGGACATAACAAGCCACCGAAGCCCCGCGAAAAACAGAAATAAACAATCGTTTTTAATACCATTGAGAAGCGCATCATGTTATTGATGCGCTTTTTTTATTTTACTGCTTTAACTGGAATGATTTCTGCGGGACCTTAGCAACAAATAAAGCATTTGTAGCCACAGCGGCAGCTACACTTATCTCTTTTACCATCAGTATCTGATACTAACTGCTGGGAACGTTCCCGGATCCGATATACTAAAAGGCCGCCCGGAAGAACAGCCTTTGTTTAATAATTGGTTTTTGCTTATGAAAAAAAGATAGATCAAGTTTCGTTCTCAAACAATAGCTTATAGTAATACAAATTGGTAGACTCATCAAATCCACGCTCAATCATTTCCCTGTTACCATGTATATAGATGTGAAAGTTTTTGTCCAACTTCAGTACACTCTTAAAAACCTTTTGCTGTTTCTTGACCGCAGGAGATGAAATATCAAACTCATCGGGGAACTCTTGCTGAAACTCCTGCTGAAACTGCTCTTTATATTCCTTGAATGACGCTATGGCATCGGGATGGCCCAACACTTCCTGTGCAAAATCATCCAGCTGAAACTGCTCTTTCTCTTTGAAATAAGTTGCTGATTTATTAAGAAGGTCCACCTGGTCTACACGGCTTATCTCGTATTCGCCGGGCAGTTTATCGTGAATAAACTTCTTACACATGTTCACTGCAAGCTCTGTCTGGTGATAACTGTCCTCCCGGCGTTGTACCTGCAGGAACGCATCTTTCCAGTAAACTGCTTCATTTTGTTTGCTGATGCTGTCTATTATGCTGACTTTGTACCCATTTTCTTCTTCGGTGTTGAATACCAGGCAACCTTTATCAAGTTTATTGATATTGATCCCATCTTCATAGTTCACCTCATAGTTGTCATTGGCCAGAAATACCTTGAGATAAGTATCCCTGTTCTCAGATTTAAAAATGCCTATCGCCTCAACGTCTTCTCCATCCACCTGACATTTACTAAAGTAAGCAATGTATAACTCTCCACCCTTGATCTTTGGATGAGTGGAATGCTTGTATAGATGCTTGGCAATATTCACTGATTGCTCGTGAAAATTGTCCCTGTTTTCAAATATACGGCGGCAGTATTGAAAAATCTCATTTAATTGTAAATCAGCCTCATGATAAAAACGGAAGTACTCTGCGCTGTTGGTGAACGGCTGTATAAAATACGTTAACAACAACTGGCTGATCGTCTCGTCCTGCAGTTCCAGCGGGGCCTGCGAGCAAATCAGCGGTTCTTCCTGTGAGGCATTTCCTACCTTATGTATTGAAAGGTGTTCGAGGTCTTTAAAGTCTGAAACATGTATCATGGCCCGGCGAAAATAGTGAAAACTATTTCACAAATTTCCCCCCTGGTGTAATGTGCAGTTCTTTGCCTGTCAATTTAATAATTGCATCGCAGGTAAGCCTTCCCCTCCTCTCATTGTAATCATCTTCCCTGTTCTCCATCTGTTTCGCCTTTACATTTGCCAGCTTCTGTTTCTTCAGATTATTGTATACCGTGTACCGGTCTATGATCTTATTATCTTTATTAACAGTTAAGAACTCCAGGAAGTTCTCCCCTCCCTTGTTAAACTCATGCAGGCCTACCAGGATATTGTCCTTGGCCCGGATATGAAACAAAGAGGCATAGTGATGATTTCCCCGTTTGCCCTTGAAATATTTAATAAGCGCCTTTTCGTTGTACAGTTTTGAACTATGTACAATAGATGTGGCCTGCCGGCCGATGATCTTGCCGCTGGGTAGTACTTCATACTGCATATTGTATACCGTCTTGAAGCGGAAAGTACTATCCAGTTCCCTCCTGTCTTCCTCCTGCAGGTTGATGCTGGCGTCTTTATCTACCATACACTTTCTGTAAATGGTCTCTGAATGCTCCCCTAATCTGCCTCCGTACACAACTATCCTGTCCACTTCTTTACCTTTCTTATAAGTGATCAGCTTTACCTCCGGATAAGTTAATCCCTCATCCAGGTAAATAGTATCTCTGGCATACAACAAAGCCGTTGCCCTTCCCCCTATATCCAGCCGGCCCAATGCATATATCGGATCGGGGCTCTCCTCCTTAAAATCGTAATAAGGGGTAAGCCTGGAAACGGGTTTCAGTTCTTTTGTACTCACGGTATCCAGCGTGGCGGGTAATTTATGTTCAGGAAAACGGCTGGCATATTTCTCAAAGGACTCTTTCTCTTTCGGCACTTCCTTTATCGTTCCCTTGCGGCCTATCTTGTAAAAGCGAAGCGAGGTATTCACTTTCTGGCTGCCCTGTACATAGGTGGAATGACGTGCCCTGACTTCGATCAGCGAATCCAGGCCTATATAGAACCACTGATTGGTAAATTCTGTGGATGTGGTATCTTTTACTGCTACAACTGTTTCTTCTTCCTCACCTGGCTCCCTGCTTACATTGGCTGCTACCTGTAAACGCGACTTTTCCACACCGTTGTCGTTATATACCACGAGGTAAGTTCTCTTCTCATGATCGTTTATGTCACAGGCAAAGATGACCGGCGTAAACCCATTGACCTCAGCAAAGCGCCCGGCCTTTACCCGCTGAAAGGTATCGGCGCCAAGATAATGCGCATAATCCTTTATCTCCTTCAGCTCATAGGCATTCGGATAAGGTAACTTCAACTGCGTCAGCCCGTTGACGAAGTCATAATACTTCATCACGCTATCCGGCACAATAGGTGCAATATTGATACTCTTATTCTGTTTAACGGCAGCGGGTTGAGAGCTGTTGTTACATGATGAGTGAAGGATCAACCCCAACAGGCAAACAATAGGTATAACTCTAAACATAATAGGACGTTTACACAGGACTAATAACATCACAAATATATAAGTACTTCTTTGATATATTAATAGTTTGATAACCAAATTTTTGAACGGTAGTTATTTGCCATATTTTAGCTGCTCAGCACGTAACAACGGTCAATTTTGTCTTATTAAGGGTTTAACTTTCCTATCTTTTCTTAACTTGATAACTCAACGCAATTTTTTTTATCATGAAGCAGCATATCTGTTTATTACTGGCCTTAACGACCGGTTGCGCAGTCATGGCACAGCACAAATCCACTGCATTGTACCAGGCGCAGGATCTTACGAAAGAGAATATGTTCTCGGTCAACATTGAGGGGCCCAATTTCGATAAAGCAGGCAATCTCTATGTGGTGAACTATCTGCGGGACGGCACCATCGGGAAGATCAGCACAAAAGACGGCAGCGGGGAAGTGTTTGTGACATTGCCGGATAGCAGCATTGCAAACAGCATCCAGTTCAACAGCAAGGGCAATATGTACCTGCCGGACTTCAAGGGGCACAATGTGCTGGAAGTGGACATGAAGACGAAAAAGGTGAGCGTTTATGTGCATTCAGACAAGATGTTCCAGCCCAATGACCTTTGCATCAGTAAAAAAGATGTGCTCTTCGCATCAGACCCCGACTGGAAAAACAGCAAAGGGCAGATCTGGCGTATCGATAAAGGCGGTAAGGCCGTGCTCCTGGACGGTAACATGGGAACCGCCAATGGTATTGAACTGAGCCCTGACGAAAAGACCCTGTACGTAAATGAAAGCGTGCAGCGTAAGATCTGGAAGTTCGATGTTGATAAAGATGGTAATATCAGCAATAAAAAACTGTTCGCTGAATTCCCTGATTATGGCTTTGATGGTATGAAATGCGACAAAGCAGGCAACCTCTATGTAGCCCGTTGGGGAAAAGGTGCAATCGTGGTACTGGCGCCCGATGGTAAGGAAATACGGGAAATCCCGCTGAAGGGTAAGCAATGCAGCAATCTCACTTTTGGCGGCAAAGACGGTAAAACCGTATTTGTGACATTGCAGGACAGGAAGTGTATGGAAACATTCAGGGTGGAGATCCCCGGAAAACGATATTAAACAATCAGGGATCAGGGCTTGAATAAGCGCAGACGCCCGTATCCAATTCCTGATCCCTGATCAATATTATATTATACTACATATTCAGTCCACCGCAGGCGCTGATCACCTGGCCGGTTACATATGCTCCCATATTGGAAGCCAGGAACAGACATACGTTAGCGATATCTTCAGTGCTGCCAAAGCGGCCCAGCGGAATCTGTGCCAGGTAGTTCTTGGCGCCATCACCATCTTTCAGGTAGTGCGTCATGTCAGTCTCAACGAAACCAGGAGCTACAGCATTGCAACGGATGTTGCGGCTACCCAGTTCAGCTGCGATAGATTTGGTGAAGCCGATAATACCTGCTTTGGAAGCGGCATAGCTGCTCTGCCCCGCGTTACCCTTCATACCGATAATGGAGCTCATATTGATAATGGAACCGCTCTTTGCCTTCATCATTGGGCGGATCACATGTTTGGTCATGTTATAAACACTCTTCAGGTTCACGTCAATTACCTCGTCCCACTGTTCAGGGCTCATACGCAGCAACAGGTTATCTTTGGAAATACCGGCATTGTTCACGCAGATATCTATAGCGCCAAATTCTTTCAGTACATCATTGATCAGCGCCTCGCTCTCTTCGAAACTGCCTGCATTGGATTTATAGGCTTTTGCCTTTACACCCATTGCCTGTAGCTTTTGTTCCAGTGCTTTGGCCTTTTCGTCGGAACTAAGATATGTGAATGCAACGTTTGCTCCCTGTTCTGCAAATTTGATCGCGATGGCTTCCCCTATACCTCTGCTGGCACCTGTTACAATAGCTACTTTGTTCTCCAGTAATTTCATATAGACGTAATAGTTGTTAGATGATTAAATTTAGATTTTGCCAGTGATGCCGGCGAATTTAAGAATTTCTTCCACATGCTGCCGCTCGTTATTGAGGCGCGGTACTTTATGCTGACCACCCAGTTTGCCTTTGCTCTTCAGCCAGTCGGTAAAGGTGCCCTTGGGCAGGACATGTACCACCGGGCGGCGCAGCGCCATATCTTTATGGCGTTTGGCCTCATAGTCGGAGTTGATAGACTTAAGGGTATTATCCAGCACATCAATGAACTGTTCAAGATTGCCGGGCATCACGTCAAAGTCCAGCAGCCATTCATGGCCACCTGCTTCGCTATCGCTAAAATAGATAGGGGCCGCGGTATAGTCGTTCATCACAGCGCCAGTCACCTCACATGCCTTCGCAATGGCCATATCCGAGTTCTCAACGATCAGCTCTTCTCCAAAAGCGTTGATGAATGACTTGGTACGTCCGCTTACCCTTACACGGTAAGGCGCAAGAGAAGTGAACTGTACGGTATCGCCTACCAGGTAACGCCATAACCCACCGTTGGTACTGATAATCAGGGCATAGTTCTTACCCATTTCCACGTCCTGCAGCTGCACGGTTTGCGGAGATGATTTGCCATATTCTTCCATTGGCATGAATTCGTAGAAGATGCCATGGTTGAGGAACAGGAGCAGGCCTTCCTCTCCTATTACGTCCTGTGCGGCAAAGAAGCCTTCAGAAGCATTATAGGTTTCCTGGTAATACATGTCCGGCTTACGGATCAGTTTTTTGAACTGCTCCCGGTACGGCGTAAAGCTTACGCCACCATGCATATACAATTCCAGGTTAGGCCATACATCGGCCAGGTTATCTTTCCCGGTGATCTCAAATATACGTTTGATGAGTACCAGCGTCCAGGTAGGTACACCGGCAATGGAGGTTACATTCTCATGTATCACGGCGTTGGCCATGCGCTCTATCTTCTCCTCCCATTCGTCCATCAGGGCAATGGAAAGGTCGGGTGTACGGATCATGTTGCCATAGAATGGCATGTTCTGTAGCATCACGGCGCTCAGGTCGCCGAAGTAAGAATCACTTTCTGCGTCCAGTTTGTTCACCTGGTGGCTACCACCTATTACCAGCGATTTACCGGTCAGCAGGCGGGAGTCAGGGAAATTATTATAGTACAGTGATAATACGTCACGGCCGGCGCGGTAATGGCAATCATCCAGGCTCTCTACAGAGACGGGTATGAACTTGCTCTTATCGGCAGTGGTACCGCTTGATTTGGCAAACCATTTAATCGGTGTATTCCATAAGATGTTCTGCTGTCCCTCCATCAATCGCTGGATGTAAGGCTTGAGGGTATCATAATTATGAATAGGAACCCTTTGCTTGAACTCTTCTATCTTATATATCTGTGAAAAGCCATATTGCTTGCCGAACTCTGTATACTGAGCGGCGCTGATAAGGTTTTGGAACACCTGCTGCTGCACCTGCAGGGGGTATTGCATAAAATATTCTATGCGCCCCATACGCAAACGCGCCAATTGTGATATTGCAGGACTTAATATTCTCATAATAGGATCAGGAGCGTAGTAGTTTATTGTTGTTTAGCTGCTTCGTCCAGGTAATTTTTACGACGTAAAATGAAATTCTGGCCAAGATACACTTTTCTTACCTGTTCGTCTTCGGCTAACTCTTCTGCAGTACCGGCTTTAAGTATCTTTCCTTCAAAAAGGAGGTATGCCCTGTCGGTAATAGAGAGCGTTTCCTGCACGTTATGGTCTGTTATGAGGATCCCTATATTTTTGTATTTAAGGCGGGCAACGATTGACTGGATGTCTTCGACAGCGATCGGGTCAATACCGGCAAAAGGCTCGTCCAGCAGGATGAACTTAGGATCTACCGCAAGCGCGCGCGCTATTTCCGTACGCCGGCGTTCACCTCCACTCAATACATCTCCGGGGCTTTTGCGTACATGGGTAAGACGGAATTCTTCCAGCAGGCTTTCCAGCTTTTCTTTCTGCTCTGCTTTCCTCAGCTTCGTCATTTCCAATACGGCGGAAATATTATCTTCCACACTCAGCTTACGGAACACCGAAGCTTCCTGGGGCAGATAACCAATTCCCATTTTCGCCCTTTTGTACATTGGCAGTTTTGTAATATTCACATCATCCAGGTACACCTGTCCCTCGTCGGGCTTGATCAGCCCCACTACCATATAGAATGTGGTTGTTTTACCTGCTCCGTTAGGACCAAGCAACCCAACTATCTCTCCTTGTGTCACTTCAACAGATACGTGGTTGGCTACAGTTCTGTGACCGTAACGCTTTACCAGTTGATCTGTATGTATTTTTAATGCCATATGTTCAAACTTAGCAAAAATACACTTTTCATTTAGCTTTCAACGTCTAACTGTCGTCAGTCCCTCAATTTGTGCAAGATCGCTACATTTTTTATCTATGAATGGAGTACAATGTATTAAAATATTCGGCCATTCCGCGAAAAATCAGATGATAATTCTAATGGATGTATTATTTTTGCCCGGCATTAACTTAAGCTCACTTTTATTTCTACTATGAAAGTAACAGAACATATTGCGCAGGCAAAAGATACGCTGATCTCTTTTGAGATCTTACCTCCCCTTAAAGGTAAGAGTATCGATTCTATATATGAACATCTTGATCCCCTGATGGAATTCAAGCCGGCTTTCATTAACGTTACTTACCACAGAAGTGAGCATATGTTTAAGAAAAGGGCTGACGGCACCTTTGAAAAGGTGGAGATCCGTAAACGGCCCGGTACAGTGGCCATCTGCGCTGCCTTGATGAACCACTATGACGTGGATGCAGTTCCACACCTCATCTGCGGAGGCTTCAGCAGGGAAGAAACAGAAAACGCATTGATCGACCTCAATTTCCTGGGCGTGGATAATGTGCTGGTATTACGTGGTGATGCGCCTAAGAATGAGACATTCTTTGAACCTGAACCACATGGTCACCGTTATGCAGACGAACTGCTACAACAGGTGGTACACATGAACAATGGCATCTACCTGGAAGAAGACCTGCAAGGTGGCGTGAAAACAAACTTTTGTATAGGCGTGGCGGGTTATCCGGAGAAACACTTTGAAGCGCCAAACATGCAGACAGACATGAGCTACCTCAAGAAAAAGGTAGAAAATGGCGCCGACTATATCGTGACCCAGATGTTCTTTGATAACCAGAAATTCTTTGATTTCGTTACTAAATGCCGCGAGGCGGGTATTACCGTACCGATCATTCCAGGGTTAAAACCCATCACTACCCGTAAACAGCTGACTGTCCTGCCACGTACCTTTCATGTAGACATTCCGGCCGATCTTGCCAATGAGATACTGAAATGTAAAACGGATAAGGAAGTGGAGGCTGTAGGCACCGAGTGGCTGATCCAGCAGTCAAAAGAACTCAAGGCCTTTGGCGTGCCCGTACTGCACTACTACACCCTGGGTAAACCCAATGTGATCCGGAAGGCAGTTGAAGCAGTGGTATAATACTCTTAATCTATCCGCAGTTTATAAAGTAAAGCGGTCCGCCTTGGGCGGACCGCTTTTTTATGATAGAATGGTAACCGTTTTTCTTAATAAAAATGCCATTACGTGGAAACGTAGCAGCATGTCCGAATAACTGTCACACTTTTTGTCTTTTTGTTGCTGATAATTACAATGAATTATCAATTCCTAAGACGGCTACGCTTGAACTTACCCCTATTACCCAAAAAAAATTAAGGGAGCCCCTTTTCAGGAACTCCCTTCAATAGTTTAAATACTTCTTTCCTTTAGTAATCCTCCCTGTCCAGCAGCACACCCAGGCTCAGGGAAAAATAGCTGTTGGTGATCTTTGCAGAAGAGGTACGGTCAAGGTTGAACATTCCCCGGCTCAAATTGGCGCCTACTACCATCAGGTTGTTAAATTCTATTCCGAACGCCAGGTTTGCGCCGGCATCAAACCTGCTGAGCTGTGCGCCCGGAGCAATGCCCCTGTCTTTGTAGTTAAATTCGATAGAATGGGAATCGGTACTGACAACTGATCCATTGTACATCAGGTCCAGGTCATAGGTGCCGTTTAGTCCATAGGCTACATAGGGGCCGCCACCTACCACGATCTTACCCAGCGAAACCGGGAACTTGAGCACCATGTTCAATGGCACTTCCAGGTAATGCAGCTTAAGCTGGTTGGCCGATTCCACGAATACGCCCTGTTTGGAAGGCAGTGGACGAAGGTAGGCGCCTTTGGTAATGTATCTTACCAGGGGCTGAAAATAGAGTCTTTTGTAGACCGGTACGTTAATCATCAGGTCTGCATGGAAATTGGTAAGCTGGCTACTGGTACCAAGGCTGTTACTTTTATAACCCTGGCTGTTTTTTATCTGTGTGGCAGACAAGGTATAGCCACCCCTTAATCCAAGACTTACCTGGGCATGAAGGGGCATTAGGGAAATTAACAGCGTTAAAAGGAAGAGTGTAAAAAATTTACTCATGCGTTTTACGTTGTGTTGTAATGTTGTGCGGTATTGTCCTCTTTAATAGGGTCTTCCAGGGTTCATAACACGGGATCATCCCCGTCATAAATACGGGCATAAAAATAATCTAAATACTCACAAATTGTAGGCAATATTGAGCGTTCGCAACGAAAGGGGGAGATTTTAGAAAAAATAAAAAAGTCCCCCTGTCAGCGACAGGAAGGACTCTTTATTTAATATTGCTTGCCTTAGAATTTATAACCTACAGAAACACCGAAAGATGTGTTCCTCCAGCTACGATCGTTGTCAGTATTATCATATACATTCACCAGGCCCAGGTCGGCATTGATACCGAGGTATAAACCGGCCTTCATTTCATAACCAGCTACGATACCTACACCGGCATCAAAACGTTTCAGCTTTCCACCGATAATTGTTGATTCATCATCGAAAGCTTTCCACTCTGCAGTTACGTTACCAACGGTACCTTTGTGTTTACCACCCAGACCGTAAGCGAGGTAAGGACCAGCACCGAGGTTCAGCCAACCGGCGCCTACTTCTGGTTTGAACAGGAAGTTGATGGGAAGTTGCAGGTAAGACAGTGTTGTTTTCAGGTTGTCGTTGGCCTTGTTGCCTTTACCTGCGTACAGTAAGCCTGTACCAATGTAAAATTCATCTGCCAGCGGTAAATCGGCTGTTACACCAGCCCTTAAACCAACTACCAGGTCGCCGGTCTCTTTATGACCTGCTGCGTTTTTAACGGTTGCACTTGAGAAATTAGGTCCTGCCACAATACCGAATTTTGTCTGGCCAAAAGTAATGCCTGCAATCATCAGCGCGGCAACGGATAATAATACCTTTTTCATATGGTGTTTTAATTTTTGGTATAGCATCCTGCAGGCGTTAAAGGATGCTATACCAATTTCTTAGCTATTGTTGTTTGTTATAGGAGACGTTGCCTGTTACGTCCGGTTAAAAAGTAACTGAATTGCTGTAATACGATTTTAGAACAGATAACCTAAAGACACACTAAACACTCTGTTTTTGTTCTTGTCATTCCTGCTATCATCTCCACCGGAGTTAATCTTACCAAAGCCGTGTCCATACTGTGCAGAAACCAGGAAATTCTTGAATTCGGCACCTACCTGCACGTTACCACCCCAGTCAAACCTTTTGTACTTGTTCAATCCCTGGTCAGGATCTCCCTCGTTGAAAGGGGTATCGTCATCCCATTTAATGTTAGACTCTGTACTGGTAGTTACACCGGCAAGTGTAGTTGATACCTTATTCTTACCTGCTACACCAAATGCCATGTAAGGACCGACACCGGCAAATAGCCTGGTATTTGCACCGACAGGTATCTTACCAATAAAGTTTAAAGGAATCTCAATGTACTGGGGCCGGGTGGTATATTTCCTGTAAGGAACAGTGGCGCTGTTGTCTTTGTCTCCAGATGTCAACTTCGCACCTTTGGTGGTATAAAACACTCCGGGCTGGAAGGAAAGTACCTTCGGTACCAGGGGAATGTCGGTAATAAGACCAATATGGTAACCTGATAATGAACGGTCTTTATCCACTGAACCGTCGTTACTCACAGAAATGGTAGAAAGGTTCCAACCGCCTTTCACACCTACCCGCACCTGAGACATTGCTCCGAAAGAAATCGCAAGGGCCGCAAACGAAAGGATAATCTTTTTCATAATCTTAACAATTTGATTACAACATCGAAATTCCAAAGACTATGCCAAAGGCACCCACAGCAAACTTATCTGACTGCAAACAAGTGAATTACAATGGGAAATAATTATTATATCTGATTATTTGCGGACTGTGCCATCCTTTGTGTCCATTTTTTCAAGGAAATCGCTGAGCTGTTCAACGCCCAGTCTTTTGGCCAGGATCTTCTTTTTTTCGTCCAGCAAATACACCACAGGAGTGCTGTATACATCGTACAAACGGCGGTAATTGCTCTGGGCGTCCGGGTCCCATGCATGGATCCATCCATTGAGCTTATGTTCTTTGATGAAAGACTGCCATTCGTCTTTGGTGCCTTCCGTTTTAAAGCCGATGAGGGCTACTCCTTTGTTCTTCCAGCTGGCGTTAAAGGCGGAGTCCAGTCTGGGTACTTCTATCTTGCAGTGGCCACAGGTAGGGTCCCAGAAAACGAGGATCGTATATTTTGCTTTTGTGGTATAGAGGGATACGGGTTTCAATGAAGAATCTTTTACTTCCAGTGGCGGGGCTTGTTGCCCGATGAGGTTAGGCGCCATGGAATAAGCCCTGGAGATGATCTTGTTCAATTGATCATCCTTCAGCCAGTAAGCCTCACCCGATACGTAGTATTTTTCCACCATATGCACGAATACGGCATCCATACCCATGTACTTGGAAGTCTCGTAGGTATAGGTCAGCCACCATACTACGAACTTGAACATCTCTTTATCTTTTCTGGTCTTCGCAACAATATTGTCTGCTTCGGCGATAATGGAATCGGGGTCCATTGCCACCAGCTGTGTGAAGTACCTGTTCAGTTTCTTCTCGATAATATCGGTTCTTACCAGCCTGCCGTCTGTCAGGTTTACGCTATCCCAGTAATGCGCCTTGTAATAGCGGTAACCAAAAGTAGAATCTTCGCCGGGAGGGGTAGGTGGCACTTCAGGATCTTTCATGGCCCTGAAGATGCTGGTGAGCAGGCTTTTCGGGTGTTCCGCCACAATATGGTTACGGAAGTCCTGAAGTTTTTTGCCCAGTTCCTGTTGCAGGGATTTCGCCGCAGCACTGTCTGCCGCCGTATGTTTGGCCAGCATGGCATTGAGCTGCCGGTCCTGTGGCGCTATTTCCTTTGACAGGAACTTATTATATGACTGGAAGATCTCGTTCTCTTTGGACGTTTTAAAAACGGTCTTATTGATCAGGTCTGTGGTGTCTATGCTAACAGAGAATTGCTGGTCCTTGTTATCGAGCAGCATCTCAAAATAGCGTTGCCTGCCGGGAAGCAAAACGATGTAGATACCTCCTGGCAATGCTTCCTTGTTCTTCATAACCGCAACACCCTGCGCATTGATCTGGGCGGAATCGGCCATGTAAAAGCTTTTCCCCATATAATGAGCCAGGCATAGTTGTCCGCCGGTATACTGTTTTAACTGGAAAGTAAGCTGGTAGCCCTGCGCCTGTAACTGCCAGTGGCAGAAAATGCAGGCGAGTAATATCATAAGTTTACGCATAGGATATCGGTTAGTGTAAAAGTAGCAAGGAAAAGGCAATTTCACAAAATCAGTGATCAGCTAAAATCCTACCTTTGCACCCGTGAGGAAAAAAAATGTTATTCTTGAAAAAGTCCCTGTAAGCGCTTATGCGGCAGAAGGGAAAGCATTGGCCAGGATAGATGGCAAAGTGATATTCATTGAAGGCGGCGTTGTACCTGGCGATGTGGTGGACGTCCGTCTCGGTAAGAACAAAAAAGACTGGGCAGAAGGTAAGGCCATCCGTTTCCATTCCCAGGCATCTAACCGTGTTGATCCTTTCTGTGAACATTTTGGCAACTGCGGCGGCTGCAAATGGCAGATGCTGCCTTATTCCCTGCAGCTCGAATACAAACAGCAGCAGGTGGCCGACAACCTCCAGCGCATCGGTAAACTGGAACTGCCCCCCATGCAACCCATTCTGGGGTCCAGGCATACCACCCATTACCGCAATAAACTTGAATTTACTTTCAGCAATAAAGCATACCTCCCGGCAGAGGAACTGAATGAAGACGGCAGCATTCCACAACGAAATGCCCTGGGCTTCCATGTACCGAAGCTATTCGACAAGGTGCTGGACATTAACACCTGCTACCTGCAGGCAGAACCGGTCAATGCGATCCGGAACACCATCCGGGCGTATGCACTGGCCAACCAGCTGTCCTTTTACGACATCCGGGCCAAGGAGGGATGGCTCCGTAACCTGGTGATCAGGATCTGTACCACCGGTGAAGTAATGGTCAATCTCGTGATCCATCACGAGAACAAAAAGGACAGGGAGGCCCTGCTGGATCATCTGCTGGCAACTGTTCCCGGCATTACGTCGGTGTTGTACACGATCAATCCCAAGCTGAACGATACTATTTTCGACCTGGAGCCAAAGGTATACTTCGGAAAGGGCTATGTGGAAGAGAAACTGGAGGATTTTACTTTTAAAATAGGTCCTAAATCCTTTTTCCAGACCAATACTTATCAGGGAGAAGCCTTGTATCAGGTAACGAGAGAGTTCGCCGGATTAACAGGAACAGAAATTGTTTACGATCTCTATTGTGGTACAGGCAGTATTGGTATTTTTGTGTCCCGGCAGGCCGGCAAGGTGGTCGGTATAGAGTTGATAAAAGAGGCCATTGACGACGCCGTTGAAAATGCCGCCCGCAACAACGTGAACAATGCACAATTCTTTGCCGGAGATGTAGTGGATATTTGCAATGACGCTTTCTTTGCCCAACACGGGCAACCGGATGTAGTGATCACTGACCCTCCGAGGGCCGGTATGCACGAGAAACTGGTGAACAAGCTACTCGAAATTGCTGCTCCCCGCATAGTATATGTAAGTTGTAACCCTGCTACACAGGCCAGGGACCTGGCGTTACTGGACGCTATGTACAGTGTCAAAAGGATACAACCGGTGGATATGTTCCCACATACTCACCATATCGAAAACGTAGTGTTACTTGAGAAAAGAATTAATCATTAAAGAATAAGGAGAAATGAGCGAGTTCAGGCCCGGCAGATTTGAAATACTCCCTACGGTGATCAAAAACCTACTGATCATCAATGGTTTGGTGTTCCTTGCGCAGAACACACTGGGGAGCAGCATCGGGAATAATAAGATTGACGATATTTTCGCGTTGCACTACTGGGGGTCCGATCTCTTCAGGCCTCACCAGTTCATTACCCACCTCTTCATGCACGCCACCCTGGGGCACCTGTTCATGAACATGTTTACCCTCTGGATGTTTGGCGCCACCCTGGAAAACATCTGGGGGCCAAAACGCTTCCTGATCTTTTACATGGTCTGCGGCCTGGGAGCGGCGCTTTGCCACATGGGTGTGCTGACCTACGAAAACGTGAGGCTGGCCCACGATGCCAAGGCATTCCTAAGCGATCCTTCCATCGCCAATTTCAGGCTGCTGGACAGCCGCTATGACCTCGACGCAGGCAGATTCCGGGTCGAAGGCATAAAGACTATATTCTACCAGTTCCCGAACGATCCAGGTGTTATTAACGATACCAAAACGTTCATCAGCCAGTTCGCCCAGGACTATCCTGATAGTGCTACCCTTGGCGCTTCCGGTGCGGTATTCGGACTGCTGTTCGCATTTGGTTACCTGTTTCCGAATAATCTCATTTACCTTTACTTCCTGTTCCCTTTAAAGGCAAAATACTTTGTAGGGATCCTCATCCTCCTGGAACTGTATTCCGGTATTCAGAATTCAGCCGGAGACAATGTGGCCCACTTTGCCCACCTTGGTGGTGTGCTCTTTAGCTATATCCTCCTCAGGATATGGAACAGGCATAACCGCCGGCATTTTTATTAACATAAAAGATCTTGTGACATGATGCACGTTGAGGAAAGGAATACCACTCCCCTATCCCTGGGAGAAGAAAAGAATATGGTGATCCAGCTGCTGCTGATAAATATCACGGTATTCGTCCTGCTGTTTTTCACAGAAGTCATTTACCGCATGGAAGGCAATCCGCTGGCCCGTTATTACGACGATGTATTGTCGCACCTGACGCTGTCTGCCAGCTTTAGCACCGTACTGCACAATCCCTGGTCATTGATCACGTCGATGTTCGTGCATAACAGTTTCTGGATGATTGTCAGCAACATGATCTGGCTGGCCTGCTTCGGCACCATGCTGCAAAATCATGCTGGTCGTCAGCATATCCTTCCGCTGTATCTCCTGAGTGGGATCGTAGGCGCTGTATTTTATCTGCTGGGGATGCAGTTCATTCCGTCTTTCCGGGAGCTGCAGTCATTTGCCAGTACAACAGGGGCTTCCGCCTGCATCATGGCCCTGGCAGTAGGCGCTACCATCGTGGCGCCCGGATACAGATTGTTGCCAAACCTCCCGATCCCCTTCTGGATCATTACCCTTATCTTCCTGCTTGTGAACATCGGGACACATGTTGTAAATAGTCATGACCTGACCATGGTACCGGCACTGATCGGCGGTGGTTTAACCGGATTGCTTTATATGCAGCAGTGGAAAAAAGGCAATGATCTTGGCGCCGGCTTTAACAGGACTTTACACAAGATCACACACCTTTTCCACCCGAAAACGCATCTGCATGTTGTGAAATAACATAGCAACATTTCAATATTCAAAGCCCTCCGGTATGCTGCGAAGCGCAGTTCATCCGGAGGGCTTTTCTTTTACCCTTTTTTTGCTCTTTAATACCCTCACTAAGACATGAGTGAGGACGTTTGCTTTTGGCGCCTGCGCTATGAATAACTACATCCCAACATTATCTGTTGTAAGTTTCAATGCGTATTCAGGTAATGCCTGGAAGGGGTTTCAGCATTTTCCGCTTATGGCAGGCTTATCATTATAATGCATGAATTCATCATTTCTCCTATCTTTAAGCAAAAATGCGATAGGAGTTGAGATTTCTGAGGCTATTCACAAAAGGTTTCTTTTTAACGGTTAACACCATTGTCGTGCTCCTTTTTTTGGTGGCCTGCCTGGCTCCCTATGTATCACCAGAGCAATGGTGGCCTATCAGTTTTATCACCCTGCTTTTTCCGCTGTTGTTACTCATCCTGATACTCTTCTTTATCTGCTGGCTGCTTTTCGATTTTAAATACTGCCTTTTACCGATGTTGCCGATACTGATCGGATGGAAGTCTATCTCCGCTTTTATTGCGTTCAATTATCCCACCGCAGGAAAGCAATTCTCCAGTCCATCCGGCAGCCTGACTATCATGAGCTATAATGTGGCCCAGTTTGGATTATACCGTGAAAAGGACAGCAAATACAACCGGGAAGCAATGTTTGCCCTTATCAAGAAGCAGGAACTGGATCTTCTCTGTATACAGGATTTTTATACGTCTGAAAAGAAGAACGACTTCAATAACCGGGAAGACATTTCCCGGGAAATGAAACTACCTTACCGTTTCTTTTCCAGTGATTTCAACCGGGATGGTATGCAGCACTGGGGCTCCATCATCTATTCCCGCTATCCCATCATAAAATCAGACAAGGTTAAACTGTCAAAGGGGCCTCTCAGTGAAAGCCTGATCTATGCAGATATTGTACGGGAAAGTGATACTTTCCGCATTATCAACATGCACCTCGCCTCCTACCGCTTCAATGAAAGAGATTACCGCTCCATAGAAAAGATCAAAAAGCAGGAAGATACCGGCCTGGTGGCTACCCGCAATATTGTTCAGAAAATGCGTGATGCCTATGTTGGCCGCAGCAGACAGGCCGATATTGTGGCTGCATTTATCAAGACAAGCCCCTACCCGGTTATTGTGTGCGGGGACTTCAATGATACGCCGGCGTCTTACACCTATTTCACTATCCGGGGGCCCTTACAGGATGCCTTCCTGAGAAAAGGCAGCGGTATCGGCCGGACCTATGCCGGCCTGGCCCCTACCCTGAGAATAGACTATATATTTGCTGATAAATCATTCAGGATCAATTCTTTCAGAATGATCAAGTCAGGCCTTTCCGACCATTATCCCGTGATCGCGAATCTTAGTCCTGCGCGGTAATGCCACTCACGAAACAATAATTATCTTTGCAATCCTACGCAAAAGCTAGCGTAGCTTACACGATCTGAAAATATCTGATATGTCTGAGCTTAAAATATACAATTCGCTAAATCGGCAAAAGGAAGTATTCGCATCTCTCTATCCCGGACATGTTGGTATGTATGTGTGTGGTCCTACCGTATCCGGAGAATCACATCTGGGCCATGCCCGCCCATATATTACATTTGACGTTGTATACCGGTACCTTCAGTTCCTCGGTTATAAAGTACGTTATGTAAGGAACATTACAGACGCCGGTCACTTTGAAGAAGAAGGCCGCGAGGCTGAAGATAAGATCGCCAAACGCGCCCAGCTTGAAAAGATGGAGCCTATGGAACTGGTGCAGAAATACACCAACCTGTTCCACTGGGCATTTCACCGTTTCAACTGCCTGGAACCAAGCATAGAGCCCACTGCCACCGGTCATATTATCGAGCAGATAGAAATGATCAAAACGATCATGGAAAAGGGTTATGCCTATGAAAGGAATGGCTCTGTCTATTTTGACGTAAAGAAATATGCTGAAGGCCATGAGTACGGCATCCTGAGCGGACGTGTACTGGAAGACATGCTGGAAACATCCAACCGTGAACTGGAAAACCAGGATGAAAAGATAAATAATGTGGACTTTGCCCTCTGGAAAAAGGCCCCGCCTGAACATATCATGCGCTGGCCAAGCCCCTGGGGCGAAGGCTTCCCGGGATGGCATATTGAATGTTCTGCCATGAGTGCCAAATATCTTGGTAAACAGTTCGATATTCACGGCGGAGGGATGGACCTGCAATTCCCCCACCATGAGTGCGAAATTGCACAAAGTGAGATCGCCCATGGCGAACTGATGGCCCGTTACTGGATGCATAATAACATGATCACCATTAACGGCCGTAAAATGGGTAAGGCTTATAACAATACCATTAAGCTGACGGAACTCTTTACCGGCAACCATCATTTGCTGGAAAGAGGTTATAGCCCGATGACCATCCGCTTCTTCGTATTACAAACACATTACCGCAGCACGCTCGATTTTTCCAATGAAGCACTGCAGGCGGCAGAGAAGGGATTACATCGCTTATGGTCTGCTTATGAAGTACTACAGAAACTCACATATACCCCGGCAAACGGCCAGCCGGTAAATGAAGAACTGGACAAACAAGTGCGCGACTGGTCCCAGGAATGCCATGAGTTCCTCAACGATGACTTCAATACGGCCAAAGTACTGGCCAACTTATTTGAACTGGCCCCTGTGATCAATTCCATCAAAGGCGGACAGGTAAAAATGCATGAGTTGAGCGAAGACACCTTCCTGTTATTACAGAAAACCTGGAGCACGTTCCTCATCGAAATACTGGGCCTGCAACCGGAAACGTTAAACACTGACAACAGTAAGCTGGATGGCGTAATACAACTGCTTATTGAAATGCGCAAAGAGGCGAAGGGCCGTAAGGACTATGCCGCCTCCGACAAGATCCGTAATCAGCTGTTAGCTGTAGGTATACAACTGAAAGATGAAAAAGATGGTAGTATGACCTACTCCATACAGTAAAGCCGTTATGACCAAACAGCCACTTGTTAATATGTATAAAATACTCAGTATTGCTGCAGGCCTCGCATTATTCACGCTCGCCTGTCAGCAACCGGCAAAAACCAATCAACAGGAAGACGCTAATAATAATGCTCAGCAGACGCCTGCTTCCAATGTGAAAGTACCTGTGTTTGAAGTAGACAGCGCATATGCATATACTGCCAAACAGGTAAGCTTCGGACCCCGTATTCCGAATACGCCGGCGCAGAAAAAATGTGCAGACTGGCTGATCCAGCAACTGAAACCATTGGCAGATACTGTTTATGTACAGCATACCACGGTGATCGGTCCAAAGAAAGTATCGCTGCCTTGCATCAATATCATTGCTAGTTTCAATCCTGCCGCTACGCAACGTATCCTGCTGCTTTCCCACTGGGACACCCGTCCGCATGCTGACCAGGACGCTTTCGATAAAACAAAACAACTGGATGGTGCAGACGATGGCGCCAGCGGCGTAGGCGTACTGCTGGAAACAGCCCGCCAGCTGCATGCTCAGAAACCGCAGGCAGGTATCGACATCCTGCTGACAGATGTGGAGGATTACGGCGTGAGTGAGGAAGAGAACAGCTTTTGTTTAGGTACACAATACTGGGCCAGAAATCCGCACGTAAGAGGTTATAAGGCCAACTATGGTATCCTGCTGGATATGGTGGGCGGCCGCGCATCACAATTCTATATGGAGGCCGGTTCTCAGCAGTATGCATACGGTCCGATGAAGATGTTCTGGGACGTAGCCAACCGCCTGGGATATTCCGATTACTTCCGTTATGAGAATATCGGCGCCGGCATCACTGACGATCACGTCTATGTTAATACCATCGCCAACATTCCGACCTTTGATATCATTGCACTGCAGCCAAACGGTAACTTTGTACCGCACTGGCATACCACCAATGATAATATGACGGTGATTGATAAACGTACTTTACAGGTAGTAGGACAAACTATTCTTGAAGTTATCTATAAGCAACCTTTCGAGTACTAAATAGTTCGGAACTTTGCGCTTTCAGTAATGCTCCTGGTGATGCAAAATTTTATACCTTGCTTCATCAGGAGCATTCCTTTTTTATCACGTAGTGTTTCATTTCTTTAATCGTGATCCATGAAACAATCCACTGAAGAACACCTGGTGCATCTGCGTAAAGACAAAAAGCTCGCGGTGATAATGAGTACCCCTCTTCCCGCGCTCACAAAGCGCAAGAATATTGCCTTGCGGCTGATAGCGTCAATTATGAGCCAGCAGTTAAGCGTGAAAGTAGCCACTGTTATTTATGCACGCTTCCTGGCCTTATATGATGGCAAGGAACCTACTCCCCGGCAGATCATGGATACGCCAACACCTACCTTAAGGGCTATTGGCCTGTCGAACGCGAAGGTGAGTTATGTACACAATGTGGCGCGGTTTGCGGTGGAAGAACAGCTGACAGACAAGAAGCTGGAAAAAATGACGGATGAAGAGGTGATCAAATATCTCACGCAGATCAAGGGTGTAGGCAGATGGACGGTAGAGATGCTGCTCATGTTCTACCTGGGGAGGGAAGATGTTTTTGCCATTGACGACTGGGGATTACAGCAGGCGATGATTAAGATCTATAAACTGGATAATACAGATAAGAAAGCTTTCAGGGAAAAACTGCTGAAGATCTCCGGTAAATGGTCGCCTTACAGAACATATGCCTGTCGTTATTTGTGGGCCTGGAAGGATATGAAGCCAACGGCCTAAAAAAATAATCCCCGCCCAGGAGAAGGCAGGGATTTACGTTAATACTAACTAACCCAATGCTTATATCTAAAACTAAAACAACTCTTTTTTAAGGCTGCAGTGCTAATGCTTATCAAAGCCAGTGCTTGTTGAAAGCGCTACTGCTCTTTAATGTTTAACATTGTAGTATACCGTTAAGCTTTTGCATGTCAAGCCTCACTTGTTGAAAACGGCACTACCGGTTAGTGTTTAACACCATAGTGTCAACCCACTTAAGTCTATGCCCCTCAAACCGCTGCTCATAAGCTTTCGTATACTCAGTAATACCACTATTAAATCTTCAGCGTTCAATATCGCAGCATTCCTGATCTTCATGCTTACGTCTATCTCAACAACATTACTCACTAAGCCATGCTTTCAAAGGCGACAACACTTCACCAGGCGATACCATTAACGCATCGCTACTCATTCATCCGGTGCCTTTGAAACAGTAATCTTTATTAAGCCTGCGCTTGTTGCTCTGCCAGCTTCGCCTTGATCTTGCCTTCAATTTCTGCTGCCACTTCAGGGTTATCAAGCAGCAATTGCTTTACGGCATCGCGGCCCTGGCCCAGCTTGTTGGTTTCATAACTGAACCAGCTGCCGCTTTTCTGGATGACGCCGTATTCAACACCCATATCGATAATTTCACCCATCTTGGAAATACCTTGTCCAAAGATGATATCGAATTCAGCCTGGCGGAAGGGAGGTGCAACTTTGTTCTTTACTACTTTTACTTTTACGCGGTTACCCACAGCTTCATCACCATCTTTGATCTGGGTCATACGACGAATGTCCAAACGCACAGAAGCGTAGAATTTGAGCGCGTTACCACCGGTTGTAGTTTCCGGATTACCAAACATCACTCCTATCTTTTCACGCAGCTGGTTAATAAATATGCAGCAGCAATTTGTTTTCGAAATTGTAGCGGTCAGTTTACGCAGTGCCTGAGACATCAAACGTGCCTGTAAACCCATTTTGCTCTCACCCATCTCTCCTTCCAGCTCACCTTTTGGTACCAGTGCTGCAACGGAGTCGATCACAACCACGTCTACGGCTCCGGAGAGGATCAGACGGTCTGCAATTTCCAGGGCCTGCTCACCATGATCAGGCTGAGAGATCAGCAGTGCGTCCACATCTACACCCAGTCTCTGGGCATAAGAGCTGTCAAACGCATGCTCCGCATCTATGATAGCGCAGATACCACCCTTTTTCTGGGCTTCTGCAATTGTATGAATAGCTACCGTTGTCTTACCGGAAGACTCTGGTCCATATATCTCAATGATCCTGCCTTTGGGGAAACCTCCGATACCGAGCGCGATATCCAGACCCAGAGAGCCTGTTGATATCACCTCCATCGGCTCTGTGCCTTTCTCCCCCATCATCATCACGGATCCCTTACCGAAATCCTTCTCGATCTTGTCCATTGTAAGGCGCAGCGCCTTGAGTTTGTCAGTATTGGCTGTAGACATATTAGTAAGTGTTTTTTACAAATTTAATGGTGTGCTAAGTTATGATCTAATTTTCTATTATCCTAAAATTTTTAGCATTTTGGCCATAAATACTAAATGTTGTAGTAAACAGAATCAACCTTTCACATTTATTGTTATGCTGTTATTATAAGTTTAAAGGGCTAACGCACAACAGAAGCATATGTCAATGTTCAAATAACACTACAAAGATGAGCAGGCTTTACGCACTGGATGTGCGTAGTCAAAAAAAGTTTTTTAAAACTGTTTTTACCCCGCTATGCCATATGCTATCAGCTGTGAGAGGATACCCAGTATAAAACCGGTATAGATTTCCGCAGGGGTATGTGCCCCCAGTATAAGCCGGGCTGTAGCCACAATTCCCGAGATCAGGAAAGCGATCATCAGCGCAAGGCTGATATTCATATTCAACCCGGTCATCAGCATCAGCAGGAATCCGATCACGCCTCCCCATCCTATCGTATGCATACTGATCTTCACGTAGGTATTGGCCACCATACCGATCACGATGGCAATGAAAACACCCAGGAAGAATGCATTGAAAAAAGGAGGCGCTACGCCCTGACGCTTAAAGGCGAAATAGGTCCAGAAGTAAAATATAGTGCAGGCTATATAAGGAATGATACGGTCCTTCTGTGACCGCAGCTGGAAAGACGTTACAAAACCCAGTGCTTTACAAAGCGCCACCACAAACAGCGGCAGGAACAATGTAGTGAATGCTACCCTGATGTACAGCAGATCGAAAGCATACCGGATACTATCCTGTTTGAACACCACAAAATATGCAGGCATGGCATTGACCAACAGTACCGTTACCAGTAAAGGCAGAAATAGAGGATGCGACAGGTAAGAGATCACTTCAGCTACCTTCTGCAATACAGGTGAAAATACCGGCTTCTCCTGCCGGGAATTATCCGTTGTGGGTATGATTACTTGTTCCATTCACAATTTCCGCCCCTTTTAAGGCAGGACGGCCGCCAGGTCATTAAAGTTCCTTCCTCAGCCTGGCTACAGGAATATTCAGCTGCTCACGGTATTTGGCCACTGTACGGCGGGCAATATTATACCCTTTGTCCTGCAGCATCTTGGTCAGGTTTTCGTCACTTAGCGGTTTACGTTTATTTTCCCCTTCTATCAGGTCAGACAATATCTTTTTCACCTCACGGGTGGATACTTCCTCCCCGCTATCTGTAGAAAGTGATTCACTGAAGAAAAATTTCAGCTTGAAAGTACCAAACTCTGTCTGTACATATTTACTGTTGGCCACACGGCTGACGGTAGAAATATCCAGCTGGGTAATATCCGCAATGTCTTTCAGGATCATCGGGCGCATGGTCGTCTCATCTCCTGTCAGGAAGAACTCCCGCTGGTATGCCATGATGGATTCCATTGTTGACAGCAGGGTATGCTGCCTTTGCTTGATTGCGTCAATAAACCATTTGGCTGCGTCAATCTTCTGTTTAATGAACAAGACTGCTTCTTTCTGACGCTTATCTTTCTTGTCACCCCGGTCATATTCTTTCAGCATGTCCCTGTATCCTTCCGAGATGCGGAGGTCGGGCGCATTCTTGGAGTTCAGCGTCAGCTCCAGCTTACCATTGTTGTTCAGGATAAAGAAATCAGGCACCACATAACTTTCTGCCTTATTCAGTGTAGCGAAGTTACCTCCCGGTTTCGGTGTGAGCCTGATGATCTGCCCGATGGCCTCTTTCAGGGCATCATCACTCATATTCAGGCCCTTCTGGATCTTCTCGTAGTGCTTCTTGGTAAATTCGTCAAAGTAATTCTCCAGGATCAGATAAGCACCTACCACCCCCGGATCGTCCTGCGGCTTACGCTTTAACTGCAGCAACAGGCATTCCTTCAGGTCAGTGGCAGCCACCCCCGGCGGGTCGAAGTCCTGGATCTTGCGGATAAGATCCCTGATCTCATCCTCATCTGTCGCGACATTCTGGGAAAACGAAAGGTCGTCTACGATCGCACTCACCTCCCGGCGCAGATAACCGTCATCGTCAATACTACCGATGATCTGTTCTGCAATGCTGTTCTGCCTGTCGTCCAGTTCCAGCATTCCCAGCTGGCTCAGAAGATGCTCATGAAAAGATGTTTCCACCCTTACCGGGATCGTTTTATTCTCATCCTGATCAGGATAGTTATCATCCCTGAGTTTATAGTCTGCTATATCATCATCCCCCTCACTAACATACTCAGATATATCAATGTTATCGTATTCGTTCTCGCTGCCATCGGGTTCAAACTCATCGTCCCCATCTTCCGCATCCGTACTGTTAAATTCTTCCTGGGGGTCTTTAAATTCGTCTTCATGCGCCTCTTCCCCGTATTCCAGGGCAGGGTTTTCCTCCAGCTCTTCCTTGATTCGTTCTTCAAGAACAGCCGTAGGAACCTGCAGCAGTTTCATCAGCTGAATCTGCTGAGGCGACAATTTCTGTAATAGCTTCTGCTGTTGTGTCTGCTTTAACATAGTCTAATCCTATCCAAGGGCAAAATTAATAAACAATAGTTTTTCTAATCTTCTATATCACCAGGTGAAACCACTTTTACCACCGTATATTCCTGTACGGGAGTATCAAAATCCAATTCCAGTTGTTCGTCGGGCAACAATCTAAATGATTTCCTGTGAAATGGCGTATCGCCATGTTCACGGATAGCATCCCGATGTTGTTGTGTAGGATATCCTTTATTCTCCAGCCATCCAAAATGCGGGTACTGTTCATGCAATTGCTGCATGTATTCATCCCTGTAGGTTTTCGCCAGTATGGAGGCCGCTGCTATGGAGGCATATATGCCGTCGCCTTTTATGATACAGGCATGAGGAATATTTCCATAAGGTACAAAACGATTCCCGTCAACCAATATATAACCCGGTTGCTGCTTCAGTTGTTCCAGCGCCAGATGCATGGCCCTGAAAGAGGCCTGGAGAATGTTGATCCTGTCAATCTCCACATTATCCACACTGGCCACCGCATAGGCAATCGCTTCTCTTTCCACTACAGTACGCAATTTCTCACGCTCCGCCGCTTTCAGCTGCTTGGAATCATTCAGCAACTTATTCCTGAATCTGGGCGGCAATATAACCGCTGCCGCAAACACAGGACCGGCCAGGCATCCTCTTCCGGCTTCGTCACAGCCGGCTTCAAAAGCGATATCTTTTTGGTGATAAGAACGTAACAAGGCTTTTTAGTATGATTATTGCGGTAAAGGTAGCGAATTTCGTTTCTTATCCCTACCGGAATAATTCCTTAAAATCCGCTTTAAATTCCTTCCACTCCTTGTCCGTTTTTTTCATCAGGGTATCAATATCATCCCGGGTACTGTCCCAGGCAGCAGCACTGCCGTTTTTTAACTCGGTAAGTTTGCTGTCTATCTGATCTCTCAGTTTCGCCAGTTTGACCTGGGTCTTTTTACTTTTTTCGGAGCCATCTTTCTTCAGTGCTTCCATTTTCGCGTCTATTTCACGTTTACGCTCTTCAAGCCCGTTCCGTAAACTATCGCGCTGAGCTTCCATATATTCCCCGGCCTTTTCCGCCGTTTCCCTGACATCCTGTCCAATTTTTTCCACACCTTCCTTCAGCTCTTCCTTCTTCTCTTGTGTCCGGGTGGTTTCCCGGCATGCCAGGAAAGCCAGTGCTGTCAACAGCAGCAGTATTCTTTTCATAAGTAGGCTTTTAAAGTGATTTTGTGCGCTTCAACCCGCCAATCACCACCTTTTTACAAATGCCATTCCAGTTTTGGCCCGGGACGCCATTCGCCGTTTACCACAGACAGTATGGCGCTTATTAAAAAAATACCTAGGTTTGAGCCTGCTTTTTAAAACTGATAACAATTATGAAGAAAAATCTCCTGATCCTTCTGTTACTGCTGGCGGCACAATTCGCCAAAGCAGATGAAGGAATGTGGCTGCCCTATTTATTGGGACAGCAAGTGTACAATGATATGGTGAAGAAAGGTCTTAAGCTGACGAAAGAACAATTGTACAGTATTAACAAAGCGTCTCTGAAAGACGCCATTATCATTTTCGGCGGTGGCTGTACAGGAGAAATAGTGAGTAACCAGGGGTTGATCTTTACCAACCACCACTGTGGCTATGATGCCATTGCTACTGCCAGCTCAGTAGAGCACAACTATCTTAAAAACGGTTTTTATGCGCTCGACAAACAGCAGGAGATCCCAGCTAAAGGACTGTCCGTACAGTTCCTGGTAAGGGTGGACGATGTGACCAAACAGGTACAGGATGCCCTGAAAGGCCTGAGTGGTCAGGACAGGCAGCAGCAACAGCAGAAAACCGTTGCCGACATCGTAAGCCAGGCCATCAACGGCACTAATTACGAAGCAAAAGTATTACCGATGTTCAAAGGCAACCAGTACCT